>CAXTSL010000104.1:0-8945 GCA_964246975.1 uncultured Sphingomonadaceae bacterium | reverse complement strand
GGCGCTTCCGACAGGCGGACGTTGCGCGGGATCGCGGTGTCGAAGACCTGCGCGCCCATCACCGCGCGGACATCGGCGGCGACCGCCTCCGACAGCCGGTTGCGCCGGTCGGCCATGGTCAGCACGACGCCGAGTACATTTAGCGCCGGGTTGGGACCGGCGCGGACGCGCTCGACGGTGCCGAGCAGCTGGCTGAGCCCCTCGAGCGCGAAGAACTCGCACTGCAGCGGGATCAGCAGCCGATCGACGGCGGTCATCGCATTGAGCGTCAGCAGCCCGAGCGACGGCGGGCAATCGACCAATACCCAATCGGGCAGCACCCCGCCCGCACGCTGCATGTCGCCGAATGCCGCGTCGAGGCGGTGCAGGCGCCGCTCGACGCCGACCAGCTCGACCTCGGCCCCCGACAGCGCCGCCGTCGAGGGGATCAGCGACAGGCGGGGGATCGCCGTCGCGACGCGGGCGTCGGCGAGGCTCGCGCCGCCGAGCAGCACGTCATAGATCGACACGCGCCGCGCGCCGCGCGCGATGCCGAGGCCTGTCGAGGCATTGCCCTGTGGATCGCTGTCGATGAGCAGCACCGTCTCGCCGCTCGCCGCGAGCGCGGTCGCGAGGTTGATCGCCGTCGTCGTCTTGCCGACGCCGCCCTTCTGGTTGGCAATCGCAATCTTCATCGGGCGCAGACATTGCGCGCGACGACGATACGCGCCAAGGCGTCGGTGCGGCTGGGCACGAGGTCGGCGTCGAAGGTGAAGCGCTGGCGGGCCGCGGCGACTTCCTCGGCGGCGGTCGCGCCCTTGGGCAGCACCCAGGCGGTTTCCGGCGTGGCGAAGCGCGCGCCCCAGTCGAACAATTGGCCTAACGGCTTGCACGCGCGCGCGACGATGGTGGCGGCCTCGAAGGCGGGCAGCGCTTCGATGCGCTGGTTGGCAATCCGGACCGTCGGCAGACCGAGGTCGTCGCACACCGCCTGAAGGAACTGGCACTTCTTCGCCGTCGCCTCGACAAGGCAGAGCGGTGCCGCGCCGAGCAGCGCGAGGACGAGCCCCGGAAACCCCGCACCCGCGCCGATGTCGAGAATCGGCCCCGGCGCGAGCAACGGCAACAGCTGCGCCGAATCCGCGAAGTGGCGCGTCCACACCTCGGCAAGCGTCGCGGGACCGACGAGGTTCATCCGCGCCTGCCACTCGGTCAGCAGCGCGGCGTAGCGGTCGAACTTCGCCATTGTTCCACGTGGAACATCATACGCGGCGGCAAACGCGTCGCGACCGGTCACGCGGCGCGGCGTGCGTGCGACAGCAACGCGGTCAGCGCGGCGGGGGTGATGCCGGGGATGCGCGCCGCTGCGCCGAGGCTCGCCGGACGCACCGCGCTCAGACGCGCCTGCATCTCGAGCGACAATCCGGAAATCCCGCCGAAGTCGAGCGCGGGTTCGAGTCCCAGCGCCTCATCGCGGCGGAGTCCGTCGACATCCTCGTCCTGACGGACGAGATAGGCGGCATAGGCGGCGTCGGTCGCAAGCGTCTCGGCATCGTCGACGGCGAGCGTCGCAAGTTCGGGCCACAGACGTCGCGCGGCGTCCCAGTCGAACGCCGCGAAGCGCAGCCAGTCGAAGCCGCTGCGCGTCACGCCGTCCTGCCGCACGTCGTGCCCGGCACGGGCCAGTGCGGCAGGCGTCGCGGTCAGACTCCCGAGTTGCGCGCGCCCCTTGGCGAGGCGCGTCGCGCGCGCGTCGAACGCCGCTCGCCGGTCCGCGCCGACGAGCCCGAGCGCGACCCCGCGCGGCGTGAGGCGCAGGTCGGCATTGTCGATGCGCAACCGCAGGCGGTACTCGGCGCGCGACGTGAACATGCGATAGGGCTCACTGACCCCCTGCGTTACGAGGTCGTCGATCATCACGCCGAGATAGCTCGACGCGCGGTCGAAAACGGCCTCGCCCTCGCCGGCGGCAAAGCGCGCGGCATTGAGCCCGGCAACAAGCCCCTGTGCCGCCGCTTCCTCATAGCCGGTCGTGCCGTTAATCTGGCCCGCGAGATACAAGCCCTTGAAGTCCTTGACCGCCAGCCCCGGCGTCAGGACGCGCGGATCGACGTGATCATATTCGATGGCATAGCCGGGGCGGACGATTTGCGCGGCTTCGAGCCCGGGGATCGTCGCCAGCAGCGCTGCCTGAACCTCGACGGGCAGCGACGTCGCGATGCCGTTGGGATAGACATCGGTGACGTCGAGCCCCTCGGGTTCGAGAAAGATCTGATGCCCGTCGCGGTCGCCGAAGCGCATCACCTTGTCTTCGAGGCTGGGGCAATAGCGTGGCCCCTGCCCCGCGATGCGCCCTGCGTACATCGGCGCGCGGTGAATATTGGCGCGGACGATATCGTGCGTTTCCGGCGTCGTGCGCGTCACCGCGCACGGCAGTTGCGGCAGGACCGGGCCACGCGACCGGCTCGACATCATCGTCGGTACCTCGTCGCCATCCTGGCGTTCGAGCCGCGCCCAGTCGACGCTCCGCCCGTCGAGGCGCGGCGGCGTTCCGGTCTTGAGGCGCGCCATCGGCAGACCGAGGCGGTGCAGGCTTGGGGCAAGTCCATCGGTCGGCGCCGCCCCGTCGCGTCCGCCGGGCTTCGCGTCATCGCCGATGTGCATCATCCCGCCGAGGAAGGTCCCCGTCGTGACGACCACCGCACGCGCCGCGAGATCGCCCGCGCCGGTGGCGACGCCCGTTACGGCATCGCCCTGCATCATGAGCGCCTCGACCACCGCTTCGACGACCGTCACCCCCGGCTGCGCGGCCATCGCTGCCGACATCGCGGCGCGGTAGCGGCGGCGGTCGCACTGGACGCGCGGGCCGCGCACGGCAGGGCCCTTGCGGCGGTTGAGCAGGCGAAACTGGATTGCCGCTGCATCGGCGACGCGGCCCATCAGCCCATCGAGCGCGTCGATCTCGCGTACGAGATGGCCCTTGCCAAGACCCCCGATCGCCGGATTGCACGACATCGTGCCGAGGTCGTCGCGGTGCAGCGTCACCAAGGCGACTGACGCGCCGCCGCGCGCCGCCGCACTCGCAGCTTCGCAACCGGCGTGGCCGCCGCCGATCACGATGACATCGAAGTGGCGCATGCGTCCTATTACGCGCAGGGCGAGAGGCGGTCAAAATGTTCCACGTGGAACATTCGGCGCGCAGGCCGAGAATGTTCCACGTGGAACATCCTACTTACCGATGCAGAAACGCGCGAAGATCGCATCGAGGATATCTTCGACCCCGACCAATCCCGAAACGCGCCCCAATGCGCGCTGCGCGAGACGGAGCGCTTCGGCCTGCAGCACCGGGTCGGCACCGTCGGCGAGCCGTGCGAGCGCATCGCGCGCCTCGATGCAGGCGGCACGCTGGCGCTCGTTGGCGATGAGTGACGGCTCGCGCGGGCGCGCGACCCCGGTCGCCCAGCGCGTCAACCAGTCCTCGAGTTCGGCGAGTCCTTGTCCGGTCAGGCTGGACACGGCAAGCGTATCGGGCCGCGCCACACCCGCGAGATCGACCTTGGTCTGCACCGGCACGCCCGTCTGCGGCAAGTCGCCGGTGTCGAACAGCGTCAGCACGAGGTCGGCAGACGCCGCGCGGGCACGCGCGCGCGCGACGCCCGCCGCCTCGACCGGATCACCCGCGTCGCGCAGCCCGGCGGTATCGACGAGCGTCACCAGTACGCCGCGAAGATCGAGCCGCGCCTCGACCGCATCGCGCGTCGTTCCCGCTACCGGCGACACCAGCGACACCTCGCGCCGCGACAAAGCGTTGATCAGGCTCGACTTACCGACATTGGGTGCGCCGCTCAGAACCACCGTCAGCCCGCCGCGCAGCGCGCGCGCGCGCGCCGCCCCGGCTAATGCTGCGGCGATCTCGGCGATCAGGCCCGCCACCGCCCCGCCGCCCTGCCCGCCCGCGTCGTCATCGAGCCGCGCCGCGACATCGTCCTCGCCGTCGGCGAAATCGAGGCTTGCTTCCAGCCCCGCACGCAGATCGGTGAGCACCGCCGACCAGCGCGCGATCGCCTGACGCAGCGCCCCATCGGCGTGCGCCAGCGCCGCGACGCGCTGTGCCTCGGTCTCGGCGGCGATCAGGTCGGCAAGCCCCTCGACCTGGCTGAGATCGAGGCGACCGTTCTCGAAGGCGCGGCGGGTGAATTCGCCCGGGTTGGCGAGGCGCAGCCCCGGCAATTGCCCCAGCGCGGCAATCAGCGCGGCGACAACCGCGATGCCGCCATGCGCGTGGATCTCGGCGACATCCTCGCCCGTCGCGCTGTCGGGGGCGGCGAAGACCAGCACCAGCGCGCGGTCGATCACCGCCCCGTGCGCGTCGGCGAGCGTCCGCAACGCGGCGCGCCGGGGCGGCGGCAGACGCCGGTCGCACAGGCCACGCAAGGCGGCATGCGCGCGCGGTCCCGACATGCGGATCACCGCGATCCCGGCGGGCAGCGCCCCCGACGACAGCGCGAAGATCGTCTCCGTAGATTGCGAGACCGTCTCCGACGGTGCGGGGGTCGTCGCCGCCGCGTGCCCGCTCACCCGCCGGGCTTCAGCGCCGTCGACCACAGGCCACGCATCTTCTCGAAACCCTCGGCCATGCCCGGCATCCAGGTCCGCGCCAGCCGCTCGAAATCGTCGGGGCCGAGCCCGTCGCTGACATAGGATTTCATCTTGTCGAGGTAGAGGTCGTGCAGCGGCGCGAGGTCGGGGAGGCCGAAGAAGGCGCGCGCCTCCTGCGGGGTGCAGTCGATATCGAAGGTGATTTTCATCGGTCGGCGCTCTCGGCGGGTGTCACCGACAACCTAGCGCGCCGCGTCGGCACCCGCAAACGCCATGCTGGCGCGGTTCGGCCGTGTGGCTAGAACGGCTGCAGCGACGACGGAGAGCGACGGCTATGGACGACACGGTGCAGATCGAAGCGCGCGACGGCAGCGGCAGTTTCGCCGCCTATGCCGCCCTGCCGCCGGGGGCGACGGCGGGGATCGTCGTCGTGCAGGAGATCTTCGGCGTCAACGCCGGGGTCCGCGGTATGGTCGACGGCTGGGCGGCGCAGGGGTTCGCGGCGCTGGCCCCCGACCTGTTCTGGCGCCTCGAACCCGGCGTCGACCTCGACGCCGACGTCCCCGAGGAGGCGCAGCAGGCATTCGCCCTCTATGGCCGTTTCGACCGCGACCTCGGCATCGCCGACATCGAAGCCGCGATTGGGGCGCTCCGTGCGCGCGGCTGCACGAGGGTCGGCGTCGTCGGCTATTGCCTTGGCGGAACGCTTGCCTATCTCGCCGCGACGCGCACCGACAGCGACGCCAGCGTCGGCTACTACGGCGTCGGCATCGAAAATTTCCTGAATGAAAGCAACGCCATCGGCAAACGACTGCTGCTCCACGTCGCCGCGCGCGACCATCTCGCCAGCGACGCGGCGCGGGCGCGTGTCGCCGAGGGGCTGCGCGACAATCGCCACGTCACGATCCGGAGCTATGACGCCGATCACGCCTTCGCGCGCCACGCCGGGCGTGCGCGCGTCGACGCCCTCGCGCGCGACGCCGATGCCGCGACGCTGGCATTCTTCAGGGAGCATCTCGCATGAGCGCGCAACGCATCCGCTTCGCCACCGTCGGCGGGCCCGAAGTGCTCGAACTCCAATCGGTCGAGGTCGGCGACCCCGGCCCGGGCGAAATCCGCCTGCGCCACACCGCCATCGGGCTCAACTACATCGACACCTACCACCGGCGCGGGCTGTACCCCGTGCCGCTGCCGAGCGGCATCGGGCTCGAGGCGGCAGGCGTCGTCGAGGCGGTCGGCGACGGCGTGACGACGTGCGCGCCGGGCGACCGCGTCGCCTATTGCGGCGGGCCCGTCGGGGCGTATGCGACGCATCGCCTGCTCCCGGCGCTGGTCGCGGTCCGCCTGCCCGATGCGGTCGGCGACGAGACGGCGGCCGCGGCGATGCTCAAGGGCTGCACCGCCGAGTTCCTGATCGAGCGCTGCGCAAAGGTGCAGGCGGGGCAGGCGGTGCTGGTGCAGGCGGCGGCGGGCGGCGTCGGGCTGATCCTCGTGCAATGGCTCAAGCACCTCGGCGCGTTCGTCGTCGGCACGGCGGGCGGGGCGGAAAAATGCGCGCTGGCAAAGCGTTACGGCGCGGACGAAGTCATCGACTACGACCGCGAGGATGTCGCGCAACGCGTCCGTGCGGCGACCGACGGCGCGGGCGTTGCGGTGGTCTTCGACGGCGTCGGTCAGGCGACGTGGGAAGGCTCGCTCGACAGCCTCGCGCGGCGCGGGCTCCACATCGGCTATGGCAACGCCAGCGGCGCGATCGGCCCGGTCGATTTCGGCATCCTCGCGCGCAAGGGGTCGCTGTTCACGACGCGCCCGACGCTGTTCGACTACCACACGACGCGCGCCGAGATCGAAGGCGGCGCGGGCCGCCTGCTCGACCTGATCGCGCAAGGGGCGATCGAGGTGCGCGTCGACCAGCGTTACGCGCTGGCGGACGCGGCGCAGGCGCACCGCGACCTCGAGGCGCGGCGGACGACGGGGTCGACGGTACTGCTGCCGTAAGGCGCGCGTCTCAAGCCTCAGGGAACCAGTCGCCGATTACCTGATCGGTCGTATAGGTCCGTTCGCGCATGCGGCGCTCGCCGACGGCGTCGAGTTCGTCGAAATTTCGCAGCTTGGCGATCGTCGCCCGGGCCGTCGACGCGATTGCGTAAGCCAGCTCCTGATCGGCAACGCGGCGCAGACTTGGGCTGGTCTTCAGAAGCCGCTCGATCTCGACACGGGCGTCGATGATGGAGTTGCGCCAACCGCGACGCGGTAGCTGGGCGGGCGAGTATTCCAGCTTGAGCAGATGCTCGATGACGCGCGCCATCTGGCTCACCAAGGCACTTTGCTGACTGGTGCCCAAGCCATCGATCTCCTCGATCAAATTCTCGATATCCGCGTCGCGCAGGCGACCGTTGCGCAGCAGTGCCGTCTGCGCGCCGGTCCACGCATAGAAATCCTCCGCGTAGTCCGCGCGGGCGGCTTCGAGGGTTTGCAGGCGTTCCATGGACCTGTCCTAGCACATCGCGCGCCACTGCCCAATTGCCGACGTCCTACCCCGGCGAGGTCATGTCCTCGACCGCCAGCCACTTGCCGTCGGCCTGTTTCCTGAACACCGTCAGATAGTTGCTGACCTGCACCTGCGGCGCGCCGTCCTTGCCCGAGGTCGACTGGCGGATCGTGCCGCGGGTGTAGGCCAAGTCCCCCGACGCCGCGATGCGCGTCTGGACGTTCTGTGCGGTCATGCTGAAACCGGGATCGCGCACCGCGTCGGGAAGGCCGTCGCGGATCGCCGCGATGCCGATGCGCGGCGCGCTCTCGGGGATGATCAGCGCGGCGTCATCGGCGTAATGACCGACGATGGCGTCGACGTTGCGCGCCGCGATGTCGGACTGCCACTGCGCCTCGACCGCCTTGATTGCCACGACATCGGTCGCGACCGCCGCGGCGGGGCGCACGGCGGTTGTCGATGCCGGGCTGGCGCGGGCGTCGTCGGCAGCGCGCGGCGAGGGCGGCGCGGCGTGGCATGCGGCGAGCGCGAGCAGGGCAGCCAGGCCGATCGGTTGCAAGTTCAAGTCACTCTCCCGGAGCGTACGGGCGTTCCCCGTAACAAAACTGAAACGCTTATGTCCGCCGCCGGGTCCGTCAATCGCCGCGCACTGCGCCGCGCCCGGCCTTGACCGAACCGCGTGCCACCTTCGAATCAACGCGGCGCGCCTTGGCGGCCTTCGAGACCCTGGTCGCGACGCGCTTGACCGGCGCGACCGCCGCCTTGGCGACGAGGCCCGCCAGCCGCTCGCGCGCATCGGCGCGGTTGCGCTCCTGCGTGCGGAAGCGGTCGGCGGTGAGCACCAGCATCCCCTCGCGCGTCATCTTCGACCCCGCCAGCCGCATCAGCCGCACCGCCACCGCGTCGGGCAGGTTGGGCGAGCCGCGCACGTCGAAGCGCAGCTGCACCGCCGAGCTGACCTTGTTGACGTTCTGCCCGCCCGGCCCCGAGGCGCGGATGAACGATTCGATCAGCTCGCTGTCATCGAGGGCGATTTCGGGGGTGACCTGAAGCACGCCGACACCCTAACGTGCGGCGGAAGGAGTTGCCACATGATCACCGTCCACCACCTCAACGATTCGCGCTCACAGCGCATCCTGTGGCTCTGCGAGGAACTGGGCGTCGGCTATGATATCAAGTTCTACACGCGCGACCTGGCGACGCGCCTTGCGCCGCCCGAATTGAAGGCGGTCCACCCGCTCGGCAAGTCGCCGGTGATCGAGGACGGCGATCTCAAGGTCGCCGAGTCGGGGGCGATCGTCGACTATCTGATCCGCACCCACGGCAACGGCGCGCTCCAGCCCGCGCCGGGCACCGCGCTGCACGAGGCCTATCTCGAATGGCTGCACTTCGCCGAAGGCTCGGCGATGCTGCCGCTGATGCTCAAGCTGTATACGGCGCGCCTCGGCGAGGCCGGCGCGCCGCTGCAACCGCGCATCGACGAGCAGATGGCCAGCCACCTCCAGTATTTCAGCGACAGCCTCGGCGACAGCGACTGGCTCGTCGGCAACAGCCTGTCGGGGGCCGACATCATGATGAGCTTCATCGCCGAAGCGGCGTCGATGGGCGCGGCGAAGGGCCTGTTCCCCAGGCTCGAAGCCTATGCACGGCGACTGCAGGCGCGCCCGGCGTGGCAAGCGGCGCTGACGCGCGGCGGGCCGTATGCGTACACGTTGCCCATGTAGATTTCTGCCCCCTCCCCTCCCGGTGAGCGCTTGCGAACCGAGAGAGGGGAGGGTCGGGGTGGGGTGGCTTGCCACCAAGTCCGCGTTGCGCGGCGAAACACCCCACCCCGACCCTCCCCTCTCTCCGCTGCGCGGGGAGGGGAGGGGGAAGA
>CAXTSL010000103.1:0-9138 GCA_964246975.1 uncultured Sphingomonadaceae bacterium | reverse complement strand
GCGTTCTCGAAGGCTTCGCGCGTGCAGATGTCGCGCGGGCGGATGTTCTTGGCGAGGCAGTCCATCACCGCCTCGCCCGCCGCGACCGCCAGGCCCGCGCGCCCGTCGTAGGGTGCGGGCATCATGTTCGAGTTGGGCAGCGACAGTCCGATCGCCTCGGCGACGCACGCCATGGTGTTCGCGGTGAACTGCCCGCCGCACGCGCCGTGGCCGGGGCACGCGACCCGCTCGAGCGCGGTCAGCCGCGCCAGCGGGCAGGCGCCTGCCGCGAACTGCCCGACCGCCTCGAACACGTCGACGACGGTGACATCATTGCCCTCGAAGCGCCCCGGCAGGATCGAGCCACCGTACACGAACACGCTCGGTACGTTGAGGCGCAGCATCGCCATCATCATCCCCGGCAGGCTCTTGTCGCACCCGGCGAAACCGACCAGCGCGTCATAGCAGTGGCCGCGCACGCTCAGCTCGATCGAATCGGCGATGACCTCGCGGCTGACGAGGCTCGACTTCATCCCCTGATGCCCCATCGCGATGCCGTCGGTGACGGTGATCGTGTTGAAGCGGCGCGGGGTGCCGCCCCCCGACTCGACCCCCGCGCGACAGGCGTCGGCCTGCGCGTCGAGGGTGGTATTGCACGGTGCCGAGTCGTTGCCCGCCGAGACGATGCCGACGAAGGGCTTCGCGATGTCCTCGGCGGTCAGCCCCATCGCGTAGTAATAGGAGCGGTGCGGCGCGCGCTCTGGACCGACCGTGACGTGACGGCTCGGCAGGCGGGCTTTGTCGAAGGTCGGTCGGTCGATGCTCATGCGCGGTCCCCTCGGGTCCGCTAGTGGCGGGGGGAGGGGAAGATGGTCAAGCAAGCGCGGGCCGCTTTCCTTTTTTTTATCCGTCATTCCGGCGAAGGCCGGAACCCAGCTGCTTCACAAACTCACATCTCGGAGCTTGTGACGCAGCTGGGTTCCGGCCTTCGCCGGAATGACGGAAATAAGCCGTGGTGCCCCCCTACGCCGCCCGCGCGCGCCGCCGCCGCGTGCTCGCGCCAACCGCGCCGAAGCCGACGATCAGCAGCGCCCACGTCGCCGGCTCGGGCACCGCGCCCGCAACGGAGACGACGAAGCCGGTGCCGGTCAGTTTGAAAACCGTGCCCCGGCCCAAAGCACCGCCGTTTTGGGTCGTGCCGTAGAGGTTGCCAGCTGCATCGGCGATCAGTCCGGCATAGGGGGTTTGGCCGTTGGCGGTGCCGGTGAAGGTCGCGAGCGTCGTCAGCGCGCCGCCGCTCGACAGTTTGAACACTGTGCCGGCGTTGGTAGCGCCGCCGCTAGAGGTTGTGCCGTAGAGGTTGCCCGCCGCGTCGGCAATCAGCCCGGCGTAGGGGGCCGCACCGTTGCCGCCTACGAAGGTCGCGAGCGTCGTCAGCGCGCCGCCGCTCGACAGCTTGAAGATCGTGCCCGCGTTCGAAGCGCCGCCAACACGGGTTGTGCCATACAGATTGCCCGTTGCGTCGGCGGTCAGCCCGGCGAAGGGATTTCGCCCATTGGTGCCGGTGAAGCTCGCCAGCGTCGTCAGCGCGCCGCCGCTCGACAGTTTGAAGATCGTGCCCGCGTTGGTAGCGCCGCCGCTAACAGTCGTGCCGTAGAGGTTGCCCGCCGCGTCGGCGATCAGTCCGGCGACGGGTCCCGAACCATTGGCAGCGCCGGTGAAGGTCGCGAACGTCGTCAGCGCGCCGCCACTCGACAGCTTGAAGACCGTGCCGCCGTTCGAAGCGCCGCCAGCAACAGTCGTGCCGTAGAGGTTGCCCGCCGCGTCGGCGGTCAGCCCGCCGTCGGGATTTCGCCCATTGGCTCCGGTAAAGGTGGCGAGCGTCGTCAAAGCGCCGCCACTCGACAGCTTGAAGACTGTACCAAGGAACGACGCACCGCCGGCCTCGGTTGTGCCGTACAGATTGCCCGCCGCATCGGCGGTCAGCCCGGCAACGGGGTTTGCGCCGTTTGCAGCGCCGGTAAAGGTCGCGAGCGTCGTCAGCGCGCCGCCGCTCGACAGCTTGAAGACCGTGCCCGCGTTCGAAGCGCCCCCGCTGACGGTCGTGCCGTACAGATTGCCCGCCGCGTCGGCGATCAGCCCGCCGCGAGGGTTTTGGCCATTGGCGGCTCCGGTGAAAGTTGCGAGCGTCGTCAGTGTCGCGGCATGGCCCGCCGACACGGCGAACAGCGCGACGGCAAGCGCCGTCGCAGATATGGAAACGCGCATGATCTTGGGCCCCCGGAGGCCCTGCGCCCCTGTCCAAGTACGCGTAAAGCATTTATTTCCAACAGGATAGCGCGAATATCGTTACGGTTACGATTTAGTAAAAGTGTCATTTGGCCATCGCGTTGCCGACCGTACCCGCGTTCTACTTTAGCGGCACGATACGCTGCAGGTGGTGACGGGCAGGCCGGTCAGCACTTTGGGGAAACCCCGTACTCCAGCCCCGGCACCGCCGCCCCCGGCGACCCCGCCGTCACTGTCCGGTACAGTGCGTCGCCCGCCGCGCTAGTAGTCGTCGCCTCGACGAGGACGAGCGACGCCAGCATGGTGGCAATGCCCCAAACCCACGCCGGATGGACGCGCCCGCTGCGTCGCACATCGGCGGCGACACCGAGCAGCGGAAAGATCATCGTCGCGGCAAAGGTCGCCTCGAACGCCCACGGCACGAGCAGCGGCATCGGCAGCAGGCGGCCGATGCCCGGGCCGAGCAGCATCGACATGCCGCAATAGTGCAGCCGCCGGTGCCAGCCGGTCTCGCGCCGCAGCATGATCGCCGCGACCGTCAGCCCGGCGAAGGTAATTAGCGCGATGGGATCGAAAACGACGAACGATTGCGGCGTGAAAAAGAACGGCACGCGACCCTGCCGCGCCAGCGCGACGGTTACCGCGCAGCCCAGCCCGAGCATCGCGACGACCCATGCCGCGGCAACCCACCCGAGGCGGCGATGCAAAGCCAGATTGCCCGTCGTCGCAAACCTACTCTGGAGCACGTAGATCGCGACCCACCCCATGAAGACGATGGCGTGGGCATGGACGAGCGGCGGCGACGCGAAGCTCGACCGCCCGCTGCCGAGCTGGAGCGAAAAGCCCGCGACGATGACCAGTGCCATCGCATACGCGGTGCGCCGGAAGAACGCGCCGTCGTCGGTGTCGGCCTGCTGCCAGCTCTCGGCCCGGGTCGCCATCGTGCCCGCTCCCCCACGAAGTCCATTCCTGGTTACAATATCATCCGTCTATTTTCAACGGTAGCGAAACGAACTTGCGGGGTGGGCTGGGCGGGTCGAGGGCAGTGCCCGCCTCAGGCCCACATCACTTCCCGTCATGCTGGCGCACGCCAGCATCCACGTCCGGGCAGGCGGCAGGACAATTGCCTCGCACCAACGTGGATGCTGGCGTGCGCCAGCATGACGAAATCGGGAAGGGTTTCGCGTGCGCCTAAGACGCGGCAGACTGTCGACGCAGTCGCCGCTGTCGCACCGCCAATGCGAAAGGCGTCGACCCGCGCCCCGCCACGCGGTATCTGCCGCCAATGCGCCGCAGTCACGACGACGAGAAGGAGACGACGCCCGTCGCGGTGCGTTTCGACAACACGCGCTTCTGGGTAGACATCGCCGACGGGCGCGTGCTCGGCGTGCCGATCGCGTGGTTCCCGCGCCTTGTCGCCGGGTCGCCCGAGGCAAGGCTGGAGTTCGAACTGAGTCCGCGCGGTATCCACTGGGACGGCCTCGACGAGGATATTTCGGTCGAGGGCGTGCTGCTCGGCTTCGGCGACATGACGCGGCGCAAGGCTCCCGCCGCTTGACCCCGCGCATCCTCGTCGTCGCGGGTTCGGACTGCTCTGGCGGGGCGGGGCTGCAGGCGGATGCCCGCGCCGTCACGTCGCTCGGCGGCTATGCGATGACGGCAGTGACGGCGGTGACAGTGCAGAACACGCTGGGCGTCAGCGCGATTCACCCCGTCCCGCCCGCCACCGTCGCGGCGCAGATGCGCGCCTGCCTCGGCGACATCGGCGCGGATGCAGTCAAGCTCGGGATGCTCGGCGACGCGGTCACGATCCACGCGGTGGCGGAGGTGCTGCACGGCGTGCGGATGCCCGTCGTGCTCGACCCCGTGATGGTCGCCAAGGGGGGCGCGGTGCTGCTGGCGGACGATGCGGTCGCGGCGCTGCGGGCGCTGATCCCGTGGGCGGCGGTGGTGACGCCGAATACCCCCGAGCTCGCGGCGCTGACCGGCGTCGTCATCGAGGACGAGGGCGACGCGGTGCTCGCGGCGCAGGAACTGCTCGGGCAGGGCGCGCGTGCGGTGCTGGCCAAGGGCGGCCATCTGCCCGGCGACGAGATCGCCGACTGGCTGGTGACGCCCGACGGCGCGAGGCGCTATACGAGCAGGCGCATCGACACGCGCCATACCCACGGCACGGGATGCACGCTGGCGTCGGCGCTGGCGGTCGGGCTGGCGCGGGGCCACGACCTCGAGCACGCTGTTGAACGCGCGCGCGACTATGTTCACGAGGCGATCCTCGCCGCGCCGAAGTTCGGGCTCGGGCACGGCCCGCTCGGGGTGCCGCGCCGGTGAGGACAACGGTCAAGGCTAGGGCCAAGCCGGTGCAGCCCGCCGGCCCCTGCTATAGTCGCGAAGCTGCCTTCCCGGGCCGCGTCGCAGGTGTCGACGAGGCGGGACGCGGGCCGTGGGCGGGGCCGGTGGTCGCCGCCGCCGTCGTGCTCGATCCCGACTGCATCCCCGACGGACTCAACGATTCGAAGGCGCTGACCGCCGAACGGCGCGAGGCGTTGTGGGCGATGCTGAGCGATTGCGCCGAGATCGGCGTCGGTATCGCCAGCGTCGCCGAGATCGACGCGATCAACATCCATTGGGCGACGATGCTGGCGATGGAGCGCGCCGTCGCGGCACTGCCCAAGGACTGCGCGCACGTCCTTCTCGACGGCAATCGCCAGCCCCGCTGGAGTCGCAGCACGCAGACGATAGTGTCGGGCGACGCGCTGTGCGTGTCGATCGCGGCGGCGTCGATCGTCGCCAAGGTGACGCGCGACCGGCTGCTGATCGACCTCGCCGAAGCGCACCCCGGCTATGGCTGGCGGACCAACAAGGGCTATGGCACTCCCGAACACGCCGAGGGCCTGCGCGGCCTCGGTCCCTGCGCGCATCACCGCCAGAGCTTTTGGCCGGTGCGCGAATGGCGGACGCTCGAACCACGCGCATTTCGAAAGGCGGCGACCTGAGTCTTTCGGGCAACACGCTAGGGGTGGGAGTCCGGACGGTGGACGGACTCAATCCCTAGCGTCTTCGAGTCGTTTCGCAGGCGATCGGTGCAAGCCGCTAAAACATGACGTTCCGGCGAAGCGCTTGACGACGGAGTCGCGGGCGACTCACTGCAGTTCCAGACATCGTCATCCCCGCGTAGGCGGGGACCCAGCCCGCTCGAAGGACGCCAGCGCAGCTGTCGACGTCCCTGTGCAGCGGACTGGGTCCCACCTGCGCGGGGATGACGAGAGGGGGCGCAGGGGGCGCGGCGTGGACCGATTGAAGACCAACCGGATCGTCACCGGCGACTGCGTTGCCGCGATGGCAGCGATGCCCGCGAAGTCGGTCGACCTGATCTTCGCCGACCCGCCGTACAACCTCCAGCTGCAACACACGCTGCAACGCCCCGAGGGCGGCAAGGTCGATGCGGTCGACGACGACTGGGACAAGTTCGACAGCTTCGCGACCTACGACGCCTTCACCCGCGCATGGCTCGCCGAAGCGCACCGCGTCTTGAAGGACGACGGCGCGATCTGGACGATCGGCAGCTATCACAACATCTTCCGCGTCGGCGCGGCGCTGCAGGATCTCGGCTTCTGGGTCCTCAACGACATCGTCTGGCGCAAGGCCAACCCGATGCCCAATTTCAAGGGCACGCGCTTCACCAACGCCCATGAAACCTTGATCTGGTGCGCCAAGTCCGAAACCGCGCGCTACAAGTTCAATTACCACGCGATGAAAGCCTTGAACGAGGATTTGCAGATGCGCAGCGACTGGCTGCTGCCGATCTGCACCGGCGGCGAGCGGCTAAAGGCGGCGGACGGCCATAAGGCTCATCCGACGCAGAAGCCGGAAGGCTTGCTCTACCGCGTCCTGCTGGCATGCACCGAGCCCGGCGATATCGTCCTCGACCCGTTTTTCGGGACGGGCACGACGGGCGCGGTCGCCAAGCTGCTCGGGCGCGAGTGGATCGGCATCGAGCGCGAGGCGAAATACGTGGCTGTCGCGCAGGCGCGCATCGATGCGCTGCTGCCGCTGTCGGGGGGCGACATGGCGGTCAGCGAGGGCGCGCGGGGGCTGGCGCGCGTCGCCTTCGGGGCGCTGGTCGAGACCGGCATGGTGCGCCCCGGCACGACGCTGTGGGACGCGCGCCGCCGCCACCGCGCGCGGGTGCGCGCCGACGGTTCGATCGAGCGCGACGGGCTGGCCGGGTCGATCCACCAGGTCGGCGCGGCGGCACTGGGTGCGGCGGCGTGCAACGGCTGGACCTACTGGCACGTCGAGGAGGGCGAGGCGCTGGTCGTGCTCGATGCCAAGCGGGTCGCGTATCGGGCCGCGACCGGCGGTTGACCACTCGTTCTGACGTCATTCCCGCGAAGGCCGGAACCCAGTTGCGTACAAGGCTCAACTATCCGAGTTTGGGATACAACTGGGTTCCGGCCTTCACCGGAATGACGGCAAGAAGAACATGGAGCCAAACATGACCATACCCGCGCTGTTCGACCTGACCGGGCAGACCGCCCTCATCACCGGCTCGTCGCGCGGCATCGGCAAGGCGATCGCGCACCGCATGGCCGAGCATGGCGCCAACGTCGTCGTCAGCAGCCGCAAGGCCGACGCCTGTGACGCTGCGGTCGCCGAGATCAACGCCGCCGTGGGGCGCGAGGCGGCGGTCGCCATCCCCGCCAACATCGCGGGCAAAGACGACCTCCAGCGCCTCGTCGACGGTACGCTCGCGCGCTTCGGGCAGATTGATGCGCTGGTCTGCAACGCAGCGTCGAACCCCTATTACGGCCCGCAGTCGGGGATCAGCGACGAGCAGTTCGGCAAGATCCTGCAGAACAACATCGTCTCGAACCACTGGCTGATCGCCATGGTCGCCCCGGCGATGCGCGCGCGCAAGTCGGGCTCGATCACGATCATCTCGTCGATCGGAGGGCTCAAAGGCTCGACGATCATCGGCGCGTATTGCATCTCGAAGGCTGCCGACATGCAGCTGGCGCGCAACCTCGCTGCCGAGTTCGGCCCCGACAACGTCCGCGTCAACTGCATCGCGCCGGGGTTGATCAAGACCGATTTCGCCCGTGCGCTGTGGGACAATCCCGACATCCTCGAAAAATCGACGGCGGGCGCGCCGTTGCGCCGCATCGGCATCCCCGACGAGATCGCGGGAATGGCGGTGCTCCTCGCGGCTCCGGCGGGGGCGTTCACGACCGGTCAGGCGATCGTTATCGACGGTGGCGCGACGGTCGTGTAGGCTGGCTCTGCAACGAAGGAGAAACCGCCATGCCGCCGCTCGTCCCGCCCTTCAAGTAGTCGCGCCGCGTCCGCCGCCGAAGGTGAGCAACGCCTATTTCGACATTGCCTTCACCCCCGAGGTGCAGGCGCTTCAGGTGCGTCACGGCAGCCGCGACGCCTATGCACGCGCCGGTTCGCGCCCCGGCGGCAACGCCATGCTCGGCGATGCCGAGCGCGCCTTCATCGCCGAACGCGACGGCTTTTATGTCGCCAGCGTCTCGGCGACCGGCTGGCCCTATATGCAGTTCCGTGGCGGCCCGCCGGGCTTTGCGCAAACGCCCGACGCAGCGACGATTGCCTGGGCCGATTTTCGCGGCAACCAGCAATTCGTGACCAGCGACAACGTTGCAACGGAAGACCGCGTGTCGCTGTTCTTCATGGACTATCCGGGGCAGCGGCGGCTCAAGATTTTCGGCCACCTCGGCTTCCGGCCAGCCAGCGACGACCCGGCGCTGGCGGCCGCGCTGGCCGTGCCCGGCTATCCGACGCGGGTGGACCGCATCGCGACTCTGCGCGTCGCGGCGTGGGACCGCAACTGCCCGCAACACATCCCGCAGCGCCTGACGCACGCCGAATGGGCCGCGCTCGAGCCGCGCGCACCCTGACGCCTCACTCGATCTCGAAACTCATCGTCACGGTGACGGTCAACGCGACCTCGCCGGGGATTACGGGCGTATCGGCTTCGGCCTTCATCGCCATGGCGCGCATCATCGGTCGCGGCGGCTGGGGCTCATAGCCGCCCGATTCGGAAATCGTCAGGATGCGC
The DNA here is from genome assembly GCA_964246975.1 of uncultured Sphingomonadaceae bacterium. Lineage (GTDB taxonomy): Bacteria > Pseudomonadota > Alphaproteobacteria > Sphingomonadales > Sphingomonadaceae > Glacieibacterium. The sequence goes on along the minus strand of CAXTSL010000103.1, from coordinate 788 downwards.
TTGATCCGCACGCCCGCCGCCTTGGCATAGAGCGCGGCGCGCGTGCGGGCTGCCGCCACAGCCTGCACCCGCGCCTCGTCGAGCGCCGCATCGCTGTCGTCGACGCGGAAATTGGGGCCGGCGATCTGGTTCGCAGCGACGCCGACGAGCGTGTCGATCAGCCGTCCCGCGTCGCCGAGCTTGCGGACGCGCAGCGACACGGTGTTCGACGCCTGATAACCGGTCAGCGTCGGGGCCTCGTTCTGCGCGTATTTATATTGCGGCTGCAGGCTGATGCCGGCCGTCTGGATGTCGCGTTCGGCGATGCCCGCCTTGCGAACGGCGGCGACGACAGCGCTCATCCGCTGCGCATTCTCGGCGAGGGCCCCCGCCGCAGTCGGCGCGGTGGTGACGACGCCCCCCGACAGGTCGGCGACATCGGGCGCGCGTAGCGACTTGCCCTCGGCACTGACGGTCAGCGTCGCGGGCGGCGGCGGCAGCATCTGCGCGACAGCGGGCACCGAAGCGACGGTAGCAGCGAGGACGGCGGCGAGGGTGCGCGGGTTCATCGGTCGGGCTCCTGTTGAGCGGCGGGTGTCGCAGCCGCCGGATTGCCGGGCGCTGAACGGCGGCGCAACGAACGACGGCGGAAGGTTGCCCTCCCGCCGCCGGTCGCATGTCGTATCTCGCGCTGTCGATAGCTCAGGCGGCGCGACCGCGGTTGATCAGACGCCACAGCGCCAGCAGGATCACCGCGCCGACGATCGACCAGATCAACCCGGCCCCTTCGCCCTCGTGATAATAGCCGA
>CAXTSL010000102.1:0-9228 GCA_964246975.1 uncultured Sphingomonadaceae bacterium | reverse complement strand
TCTTCTCGACGAAGCCGCGGCTGACCTCGTCGGACCACAGGAAGATCTGCACCGGGAGCACGGTCGCCGGATCGGTCAGGCCATCCGGCGGCGCGGCGATGAAGGCGCGCATCCCGATCATCAGCAGCGGCGCGGTTTCGCCCAGCGCGCGCGCCATGCCGATGATCGTGCCGGTCAGGATGCCCGGCAGCGCCAGCGGCAGGACATGCTGGAAGACCACCTGGATGGGGCTTGCCCCGACGCCCAGCGCAGCATCGCGGATCGACGGGGGCACTGACTTGATCGCGACGCGCCCCGCGATGACGATGACGGGAAAGGTCATCAGCGCCAGCGTCAGCCCGCCGACGATAGGGGCCGAGCGCGGCATGTCGAGGAAGTTGAGGAACAGCGCGAGGCCGAGCAGCCCGAAGATGATCGACGGCACCGCAGCGAGATTGTTGATGCTGACTTCGACGAGATCGGTCCAGCGGTTCTTGGGCGCGAACTCCTCGAGGTAGATCGCCGCGAACACGCCGATCGGGAACGACAGCACGAGCGTCACCGCAAGCGTCAGCAGCGACCCCTTCGCGGCACCCCAGACGCCCGCGAGTTCGGGTGTCGTCGAGTCGGCGCTGGTCAGGAAGATGCGGTTAAGACCGGTGCGGACGAGGCCGCGGTTGTCGAGCGACTTGTAGGTGGCGATCGCCTCGTCGCTGACACCGCGCACGCCTTCGGGCTGCGTCAGGTCGAACTTGCCCTTCGCCAACAGGTCGAACTCGCTTTTCGCCGGAACCCACACCGTCGCGGTCTTGCCGAGCAGCGACGGGTCGGCAAGCACTGCGTCGCGCAGCGCGACCCACGCGCCCTCGCTGACGACCGGCACGCCGTTCGATAGCTGGGCGTCGGCGGTACCGAGCAGCGTCTGGAAATTGCCCGCGAGGATCGCCGCCTTGGCGTTCGGCCCCTTGGCGGCAGCGGCGTCGATGCCGAGCGTTGCGGGATCGTAGGTCACCGTCACCTTGACGTCGGTGGCGAGAAAGCCGCTCGCGCCGTCGCGGACGATGGTGAAGAGCAGGAAAGCGAGGAACGCCGCCGCGAGCACCAGCGCGCCGAGGCCGAGATATTTGAAGACGAACTCCGAACGATACCGCCCGGCGATGCGGGCGCGCATCTCCGGGGCCGACCAGTCGGTCGGGGCCTTGGCGGCGAGCATCGCGCTGGCGCGGTCGGCTTCGGGGAGAGCGGCGGTCGCCATGGCTAATCGTAAGCCTCCCGGTATTTCTTCACGACCGTCAGCGCGTAGATGTTGAGCAGCAGCGTGATGACGAAGAGCACGAGGCCGAGCGCGAACGCCGACAGTGTCTTGGCGCTGTCGAACTCCTGGTCGCCGGTCAGCAGGGCGACGATCTGCGCCGTGACAGTGGTGACGCTCTCGAACGGATTGATCGTCAGGCGCGCCGCGAGACCTGCGGCCATGACGACGATCATCGTCTCGCCGATGGCGCGGCTGACCGCGAGCAGGACGCCGCCGACGATGCCGGGGAGCGCGGCGGGGAGCAGCACCTTGCGGACCGTCTCGGACTTGGTCGCACCCATCGCGAGGCTGCCGTCGCGCATCGCGCCCGGCACGGCATTGAGCGCATCGTCAGCCATCGACGAGACGAACGGAATGATCATGATGCCCATCACCGAACCCGCCGCGAGCGCGCTCTCGGCGCTGGCGTTCGACATGCCGAGCGACACCGCGAAGTCGCGCACGGCGGGCGCGACGGTCAGCGCGGCGAAGAAGCCGTAGACCACCGTCGGCACGCCGGCGAGGACCTCGAGCAGCGGCTTGGCGACCTTGCGAACACGGGCATCGGCGTATTGCGTCAGATACACCGCCGCCATCAGGCCCAGCGGGATCGCGACGATCATCGCGATGATCGCGCCGATGAAGATCGTCCCCCAGAACAGCGGGATCGCGCCGAATGCCCCCGACGAGCCGACCTGGTCGGCGCGCAACGCGGTCTGCGGCGACCATTTCGTGCTGGTCAGGAACTCGACGATCGAGACCTTGTCAAAGAAGCGCAACGATTCGAAGATCAGCGACAGGACGATGCCTGCCGTGGTCAGGATGGCCACCAGCGACGCGCCGATGAGCAGCCACATCACCGCCTTCTCGACGCGGTTGCGGGCGCGGAAATCGGGGCGCAGGCGACCCAGCGCCCAGATGCCGCCGAGTGCCAGCGCGGCGGCGGCGACCCCTCCGGCAATAAGATTATAGGTGCCGTGCGTCGACGTGTAGACCTTGGCGGCAGGGCCGGTGGCGGGATTGAACCCGGCCTCCTGGTCGCCGCTGGCGATGCCCTTGACCTCGGACATGAACGACGAGCGGTCGAGCGGCGTCTTGGGCCGGTCGGCGGCGGGGACGCTGGCGATGACGGCGTTCGACACGATGCCGTCGCTGGCGACGCCCCACGCCGCGACGATCAGCAGCGCCGGGGCGAGCGCCACCAGGGCGACGAAGGCCCCATGATAATTCGGGCGCGAGTGCACCGCGCCGATGGCGCGCCCGTGCGCGCCCGCCGCCGCGCCGACGAACGCTTCGCCGCGACGCCGCGCGACGGCGAACAGCGCGAGGCCGAGGCCGAACAGCAGCAATGTGACGATAGTCAGCGACATCGCGCCGTCACCCCCCTCGGGTCGTGCGAAGATTTACGCGGCCGAACGCACGCGACAGGCCGTCTGGCGGCGGCGGATGCGAACACCCGCCGCCGTTCAGGTCCTACTTGACGGTTGACGCGTCGAGCAGCGTCGCGGCGCTGGCGACTTGGGCGTTCTTGGCACGCACCGCGTCGGGCGACGCGACGAGACCGCGGCGGGCGAGGTAGCCGCCCTTGCCCCAGGTGGTTTCCTTGGTGTACTCGGCGAGGAACTCCTTCATGCCACGCACCGCGCGCATGTGCTGCGCTTTGGCGTAGATGTAGAGGGGCCGCGACGCCGGGTACTTGTAGCTGGCGATCGTGTCGTAGGTCGCGGTAATGCCGTTGATTGGCACGTCCTTGATCTTGTCCTGGTTCTCTTCGAGGTAGCTGTAACCGAAGACGCCGAGCGTGTTCGGGCTGGCCGCCAGCTTCTGAACGATGAGGTTGTCGTTCTCCCCCGCTTCGACGTAGCCGCCGTCCTCGCGCAGCTTGGTGCAGATCAGCTTGTACTTCGGCTCGTCGGTCTTCTTCATCGCCACCATGCCGGGATTGGTCTCGCAGCCCTTGGTCATGTAAAGGTCGTTGAAGGCATCGCGCGTACCCGACGTCGGCGGCGGGCCGAGCACCTCGATCTTGGTCGCGGGAAGGCTGGCGTTGACTTCCTTCCACGTCTTGTACTTGTTGGGCTTGCCGAACGGCGTCGCGGCGAGCGCCTTGTAGACGTCGAGTTCGGTCAGGTTCTTGAACTGGCCGTTGCGGCTCTGCGCGATCGTCAGGCCGTCAATGCCGACCTGGATTTCGACGATGCCGGTGACGCCATTGGCCTGGCAGGTCTTGACTTCGCTCGCCTTGATCCGGCGCGACGCGTTGGCGAAATCGGGGAATTGCTCGCCGACGCCCGAGCAGAACAGCTTGATGCCGCCGCCGGTGCCCGTCGACTCGACGATCGGCGCGGCGAACTGCGGATAGCTGCGCTTGAACGACTCGGCGACGGCGGTGGTAAAGGGATAGACCGTCGACGAACCGACGATGCGGATCTGGGTGCGCGCCTCGGCAGCCCCGGCGGCGGCGAGCAGCGCGACGGTCGCGCAGGTCGACAGGATGGCTTTGTTCAGCAAGGGAAATCTCCTTTGGCGTGGGTGCTCACGAACTCCGGCGCGCGGCAGCCGTGACCGGCCCCGGCGCGGACCGGAGTCCATGACCGTCACCGCCATCGCGCTTGCCCCGTACCCTCGTCAGTCGAGTTAATGGGCCTTCATGTGGCTTGTATGACGGTGAAGCTGCATTTTTGTGACAGCGGCTTTCCGCCCCCTCCCCTTCTCGCCGCATGCAGAGAAATAGTCGGGAAAAGAAGTTCAGCCGACGGCCCGGATTTCGGCTCGTGGCGCGGCTTCGGGCAAGGTGAACGACACGCGCGTGCCCTCGCCCTGGCGGCTGACGATTTCGAACTGTCCGCGGTGGCGTTCGACGATGTGCTTGACAATGGCTAGACCCAGCCCGGTGCCGCCCATCTTGCGGCTGCGGCTGGTGTCGACGCGGTAGAAGCGCTCGGTCAGGCGCGGCAGATGCTCGGGCGCGATGCCCTCGCCGCGGTCCGCGACGGTGACGCGAACCGCCGCCTCGCGCGTACCGACCGCAGGCAGGCGTTCGGCACGAATGACAATCTCGGACCCCGAATGGCCGTACTTGAGCGCGTTCGAGACGAGATTGTGGAGCACCTGCAGGATCTGGTCACGGTCGGCGATGACTTCGGGAAGCTCGCCGTGCGGCGCGACGACGAGCTGGCGCTCGTCGTTCTCGAGCCGCATCGCCAGCGTCTTGGCGACATCGGCAAATAGCGGCGGCAGCTCGAGCGCAGTCTGCGGACGGACATATTTATCCAGCTCGATGCGGCTCAGCGACAGCAGGTCGTCGATCAGCCGCGACATGCGCGCCGCCTCGCGCCCCATGATGTCGAGAAAGCGCTGGCGCGCGGGTTCGTCCTCGGCGGCGGGACCCTGCAGCGTCTCGATGAAACCGAGGAGGGTCGCGAGCGGGGTGCGGAGTTCGTGGCTGGCGTTGGCGACGAAGTCGACGCGCATGCGCTCGGTCAGCCGCGCCTGGGTGATGTCGGCGAAGGTCAGCAACAGGCGCGCGCGGCCCTGCGCGTCGGGCCCGGCGGTGACGGCGCGCACGCGGAACACGCCGTTGCCGTTGCCCAGCCCGCTGACTTCGCGCTCGACGGGGCGGTCGCCGGTCAGCGCTTCGCGCGCCGCGTCGAGCACCGCCGGGTGGCGCAGCACGAGGCGCAGGTCCTCGCCGCGCAGCCGGTCGCCGAACAACAGACGCGCGGGGGCATTGTCCGCGATGACGCGCAACTGCGGCCCGATGAGCAGGGCGGGATCGGCGAGCGCCTCGATGCCGATGACCTCGGTCGACGCCCCCGCCAACGGGGGCCGCTCGCCCCGCCCGTCAATCCGCACCGCCGCCGCCGCGCTCCGCAACTGAATCCGCATCCGCCCGAGATAGAGCGTCATTGTGACAAGTCCGAAGACCAGCGCGAGGAGGCCGAGCGCCCACAGCGGCGGCGGCACGGTCATTGGCGGGCAAGCCGCTGCAGCGCGGGGATCAAAGCGTCGAAATGCTCGATCACTGCGTCGGCTCGGAGCGCCGCGACGGGACCGTCGGCGAAACCGAAACCGACGACGATCACCGGCACCCCCGCCGCGCGCGCCGCCGCGACATCGACCGACGTGTCGCCGACAAACACCGCGTCCGCCAGCGGCAGGCCCGCTGCCGCCGCCGTCGCGACGACGTGCATCGGATCGGGCTTCCTGGCCGCGAGACTGTCGCCGCCGAGCACGCTCGCGAAGCGCCCGCCCCAGCCGAGCGCGGCGAGCAGCGCCTCGGCGAGCGCGACGGGCTTGTTGGTGCAGATCGCGCACGCCACGCCCGCCGCCGAGAGGGCGTCGAGCGCGGCTTCGGCACCGTCGAAGGGGCGCGATCCGTCGGCGATGTGCGCGGCATAATCGGCGAGGAACAACGGCAGCGCGCGCGCGATATCGACCTCGCCGCCACCACCCGACAGCGCCAGCCCGCGCTCGATCAACGCACGCGCGCCATGGCCGACGAGATGGCGAACCGTGGCGGCATCGACCGCCGCTCGCCCCAGCGCGACGAGCGCATGATTGAGCGCGGCGCACAGGTCGGGTGCGGTGTCGACGAGCGTCCCGTCGAGGTCGAAGATGACGAGGTGCGGCAGGCCCACGGGTGCGAAAGTCATAGCGGCGACCGTCACGGGCGGCGCTGGAAAAGGCAAGGCTGATATGGCAGGTGCGCCGCCATGTCAGACAATGCCTTCGCCCGCCCCGTCGCCGCGATCGTCCTTGCGGCGGGCAAGGGCACGCGCATGAAATCGGCGCTGCACAAGGTCCTGCACCCGCTGGCGGGCCGCCCGATGCTGCGGCATCTCCTCGCCAGCGTCGCAGAGCTGGTCCCGGCGCACACCGTGATCGTCGTCGGCGCGGGGCGCGAGCAAGTCGAGGCGGCGGTGGCGGGCACCGGCGCGGCGGTCGTCGTGCAAGACCCCCAGCTCGGCACTGCCCATGCCGTGCAGCGGGCCGAGGCTGCGCTGACCGGCTTTGACGGCGACGTTCTGATCCTCTACGGCGACGTACCGCTGGTCGAGACCGCGACGCTGCGGCGGATGCTCGATGCGCTGACGCCGGAGGTCGCGGCGGTGGTCCTGGCGTTCCGTCCTTCCGACCCCGGGGCCTATGGGCGCGTCGTCGATCGCGACGGGCTGATCGAACGGATGGTCGAATACAGGGATGCGAGCGCTGCCGAGCGCGCCGTGACGCTGTGTAATTCCGGCCTGATGGCGGTGCGTGCGCGCGACCTGTGGCCGCTGCTCGCGCGCGTCGGCAACGCCAACGCGGCAGGCGAATATTATCTGCCCGACATCGTCGAGCTGGCCGACCTCCCGTCGCGCGTCATCGAAACCGGCGCGGCCGAGGTCGCCGGAATCAATTCGCGCGCCGAGTTGGCCGGCGTCGAGGCGGCGTGGCAGGCGGCGCGGCGGCGCACGATGATGGACGCGGGCGTGACGCTGATCGCGCCCGAAACAATTTGGTTCGCGCACGATACCGTCGTCGCCGCCGACGTGACGATCGAGCCCCACGTCTGGTTCGGCCCCGGTGTCAGCGTTGCCAGCGGCGCGACCATCCGCGCCTTCAGCTATATCGAGGGCGCGAGCGTCGGTGCGGGCGCGGAGGTGGGTCCGTTCGCGCGGCTGCGTCCCGGCGCGGACCTGGGCGCGCGGTCGAAGGTCGGCAATTTCGTCGAGGTCAAGCAAGCCCGCCTCGGCGACGGCGCGAAGGTCAGCCATCTCAGCTACGTCGGCGACGCCGACATCGGCGCGCGCGCCAACATCGGCGCGGGGACGATCACCTGCAACTATGATGGGTTCTTCAAATATCGCACGACCATCGGCGACGGCGCGTTCATCGGTTCGAACAGCGCGCTGGTCGCGCCGGTGACCATCGGCGCGGGCGCGATCGTCGGCGCGGGGAGCACGATCACCGCCGACGTGCCCGCCGACGCGCTGGCGCTGGTGCGCCCCGCGCAGACCGCCAAGCCCGGCTGGGCGGCGCGCTTCCGGACCGTCATGGCGGCGCGCAAGCGGGGGTGAACGCGCCGAAGCGGTTCGTCGCGGCGGCAGGCGCGGTTGACTTGCCCGCGCCCCCAAGCGACGGTGCATGGGCAACCCCTACAGCGGCAGCTTCGGCTCGGGTCAGCGCGGCGGGGGCCAGAGGACAGGTGCGTGGAAGCAACGGCAGCGGACGGTTCGGCGTCGCATGACGGAACGGCAGGTGCAACGCCGGGGTCGCGCACCGCCGAGCGCGGTCGCGAGCGCATCGGTGCGCGGCTTGCCGCGGCGCGGGCCGAAGCGGGCATCGAGTTAAGCGACATCGCGCGCGACACCCGGGTGCCGCTGCGTCACCTGCGCGCCATCGAGGCCGATACCCACGACGAACTGCCGGCGCTGCCTTATGCCGCCGGCTTCGTGAAGTCGTTCGCGCGCGCCGTCGGGATGGACGGCGACGAGGCGGCGGCACGGTTCCGCGCCGAAACCTCGAAGCAGCCGCACGTGCCCGCCGCGACGCCGCTCGAACCGCTCGACGAACGCCGCCTGCCGCCGCGCGGACTCGTCGCGCTGAGCGTCGCGGCGCTGGTGCTGCTGCTCGGCGGGCTGGGGGCCTATGGTGCCGGGTGGTTCGATGCGCCAGTGCCCGCCGCAACCGAAGCCGCGCTTGCGCCCGCTGCGATGCCCGCGCCGCAGGTCGTGGCCCCTGCCCTCACGCCGCCCGACCCGACGACGGTGCCGCCTGGCGACGCCACCGCCGCGACGACCGCGCTCGCCGACGGGGGCGCTCCCAACACGCCTGTCGCGGTCCCCGCCGAGCCTGCGGCAGTTCCTGCCGCCGCGCCGACCGCGACGGGGAGCGGCGTCAGCATCGTCGCCGACGACGACGCCTGGGTCCGCATCACACATATCGACCCGGCGACGGGACGCGTCGCGTCGCTCAAGACCGGCGTCCTCGCCAAGGGCGAACGCTATGACGTGCCGCCCGGCGAGAGCGGCGCGCGGCTGTGGACGGGGCGCGCCGGGGCGCTGCGGATCAGCGTCGCGGGCCGTGCGGTGCCGCCGCTCGGTGGGCCGGTCGAAACCGTCAAGAACGTCAGCCTCGATGCGACGGCGCTGCTCGCCCGCACCGCGCCGCCCGCCGTAGCCGTTACCCCCGGAGTTGCTCCCCGATGAGAGTCTTGCCCGGCGCGCTGGCGCTGCTGATCGCCGCGCCGGCGTTGGCGCAATCCGCCGACGATGTCGGTCGCCGCGTCGGCAAGCTCGAGTCCGAGATGAAGGCGGTGCAGCGCAAGGTCTTTCCTGGCGCCGACTCGCGCTATTTCGAGCCCGAGGTCGCGCCGCCCGCGCCCGCCGCTGCCGAGCCCGTCGGCAACGCCGCCAGCGCGCCGCTGACCGACCTGACGGCGCGTGTCGGCGAATTGGAGGGGCAGCTTCGCACGCTGACGGGCCAGGTCGAGGCGAATGCGAACCGGCTGCGCCTGCTCGACGAGGCATTGACCAAATTTCGGGGCGACGCCGAATTTCGCCTCGGCGCGCTGGAGGGCGGGAGGGAGCCCACGCCGCCCAGCGTCGAGTCGCTGGAGCTGCGCGAGCTCGACCTGGCGGCGGGCGGGGCGCGGGCCACCGCCAGCGGCGTGGTGACCTTCGACGCCCAGACGCGGCCCACGGGCGGCGGCACGGCGCGCGTCGAGGGGCTCGACCGGGTGCTGGACGCGCTGGTGGCGCTGGGAGCGGTGAGCCCCGAGGACGCCCGCGACGCCCGCCTCGGCATCGCCGTCTACTTCCGGCCCGGCGGCGCCCCCGACACGCGCGAGACCACCGTCGAGATCGCGCCCGACGGCATGGTGACGATGAACGGGATGCCACTGCCCATGCAGTGACGCCCACACGCCCCTGCCGCCCCGCCCTTCACCCCGGCCGCGTCCCCCGCTAGCC
>CAXTSL010000101.1:0-9254 GCA_964246975.1 uncultured Sphingomonadaceae bacterium | reverse complement strand
CGCCATCGCGGCGCGGGGCTGGGCAACGGCAACGACGAGCGCGAGCAGACGCTCAACCAGCTGCTGGTCGAGATGGACGGCTTCGACGCCAACGAGGGCATCATCATCGTCGCGGCGACCAACCGCCCCGACGTGCTCGACCCCGCGCTGCTGCGTCCGGGCCGCTTCGACCGTCAGGTCACCGTCGGCCGTCCCGACATCGAGGGGCGCGAGAAGATCCTCGCCGTCCACATGCGCAAGGTGCCGCTCGCCCCCGACGTCAACCCGCGCACGATCGCGCGCGGCACGCCGGGCTTCTCGGGTGCCGATCTCGCCAACCTCGTCAACGAGGCGGCGCTGCTCGCGGCGCGGCGCGGCAAGCGGCTGGTGGCGATGGCCGAGTTCGAGGACGCCAAGGACCGCGTCATGATGGGCACCGAGCGCAAGTCGATGGTGATGACCGAGGACGAGAAGAAGATGACCGCGTACCACGAGGCCGGGCACGCCGTCGTCTCGATGCACGAGGCCGCTTCGGACCCGATCCACAAGGCGACGATCATCCCGCGCGGCCGCGCGCTGGGCCTGGTGATGCGCCTGCCCGAGCGCGACCAGTACAGCTATCACCGCGACAAGATGTTTGCCAACATGAGCGTCTCGATGGGCGGTCGCGTCGCCGAGGAGCTGATCTTCGGCCACGACAAGGTGTCGAGCGGCGCGTCGTCGGACATCAGTTACGCCACCGATCTCGCCAAGAACATGGTCACGCAATGGGGCATGTCCGACAAGCTTGGGCCGCTCAAGTACGGCGACAACCAGGAGGAAGTGTTCCTCGGTCACAGCGTGACGCGGACGCAGAACGTCAGCGAGGAGACCGCGCGGCTGATCGACGCCGAGGTCAAGGCGCTGGTGGTGCAGGGCTACGACCGCGCGAAGCAGCTACTCGCCGACAACATCGACCAGCTCCACCGCCTTGCGGGCGCGCTGCTCGAGCTCGAAACGCTGTCGGGCGACGAGATCAAGCGCATCCTCGCGGGCGAGACGGTGTCGCGCGGCGGCTATACCGCCGCCCTGCCCTCGCCAGTGCCAACGGCGGTGTCGTCGATCCCCAAGACCGGACGGCGCGGCGGGTTCGGAGAAGCGGCACCGCAGGTCTGACGCGGCTGCGCGCACTCTTTCGCCTCGTCATTCCGGCGAAGGCCGGAACCCAGTTACGTCGCGGGCTCGGAGATTCGGGCCTGTAACGCAACTGGGTTCCGGCCTTCGCAGGAATGACGGCAGCATGTGAGCGCCGCGCGCTACCGCCGCGTCAGCACCGCCCCCACCGCGGCGATCCGTTCGACCCCTGCGTCGCGATACGCGGGGCGATCCAGCTCCTCGCCGAACACGTCGGGGTCGAGTTCGCGATAGCGCAGCGTGCACCCCGCGTCCGCTGCAGCCGTCCGCAGCGCCGCGCGAAACCCGTCGTGGCCGTCGACGATCGCGCTCCCCGTATAAAGCAGCAGTCGCCCGCCGGGACTGAGGCGCGCCGCGATCTCGATGCTCAGATCGAGCGATAATTGGCCGCCGAGCCTGCCGCCGCCGTGGCGATAGGCGCGCTCGCTGTCGTCGATGAGATACGGCGGATTGGCGAGCGCGAGGTCGACATCGCCTTCGAACCCTGCAAGGCCCTCGCCGAGGAGCGCCTCGACCTTCAGACTGGCATGCACAGCGTTGATCCGCGCGCACGCGAGTGCCGCTGGGTTGATGTCGGTCATCGCCAGCGCCGCCGGGCTGGCGAGTCCCGCCGCGACGATCACCCCGACGCCGCTGCCCGTCCCGACATCGACGACGTTGCCGCAAAGCGAATCGCGCGCCAGCTCGTCGACGATGAAGTCGGCGAAGCGGTACGAATCGGGACCGAAGAAGACCGCATCGTCGTCGTCGGTCGGGAAGGCCGAATGCACGAACAGCCGCCCGCGGGCGCGTGTTATGCGGATACGGCTGCGCCAGCCGCCGGGAGTCTCGTCGACGATTCCGGCGCGCGCGACGGCAGCGCGGAGGGCGGGATCGAGGCGTTCGGGGGGCACGATTCGGCTCCAGCCGAGCAGGTCGCGCACCGTCTCACCGTCGGCGTTACGCGCCAGCACACGCGCGTGTGTCGCGGGGGTCGGGGTGACGAAGCTGTAGCGCGCGGCATCGAGCGCGGCGAGCAGGTCGAGCAGCGCGGCGTCGTTGCGGGGGTCGAGCATGGTTGTGAGAAGCCTCGCAGTCGCGGAAGTTCCTTCTTTCCCCGCCCCTCACCACGCAGCGGAGACAGAGGCGGGAGGGCCATCTCCGGACGGCATGCGACCCCGCGCGAAGAATGCAGGTGCCCACCGCCGCCGAGGGGCGCTACACGTCGAGGTTTGCCACCGACAGCGCGTTGTCCTGGATGAACTCGCGGCGGGGTTCGACGACTTCGCCCATCAGCTTGGTGAAGATCTCGTCGGCGAGATCGGCCTCGTCGGCGGTGACGCGGAGCAGCGTGCGCGCCTGTGGGTCGAGGGTGGTCTCCCACAGTTGCTCGGCGTTCATCTCGCCCAGCCCTTTGTAGCGCGACACCGCGAGCCCCTTGCGCCCGGCGTCGAGGACCGCGCCGAGCAGTTCGGACGGGCGGCGGATATCGATGGTCCCTAGCTTGGCAGGCAGCGCGTAGGTCGCCGCCTCCTCGCCCGCCAGCGTGTGAAGCTTGCGCGCCTCGGCACTCGCCAGCAGCGCGCGGTCGACGATGAAATGGTCGGTGACGCCGCGGTCGGCGCGGCTGAAGTGATAACCCCCCTCCGCCGCCGGCTCGACGAGCCAGCCCTTGATGTCGGAACCGTGCTCCAGCCACGCCGCCGTGCGGTCGGCCGCCGCCGCGAGAAGTCCCACGTCGTCGCCGATGGCGGGGTCGAGGCCGCCGTTCAAGGCCAGCGCCTCGATCAGCCGTTCGTCGTAGCGGCGCGGGATATGCGCGGTCAGCGTCTTCATGCGCCGCGCATGCTCGACCAGCGCGCGCAGGTCGTTGCCGGTGCGCAGCTCGTCGGCGCTTTGCAGTTCCAGACCGCTGAGCCCGGTATCGACGAGATACTCGTCGAGCGCCGCGTCGCCCTTGAGATAGACCTCCGACCGTCCGCGCGCGACTTTATACAGTGGCGGCTGCGCGATGTAGAGATAGCCGCCTTTGATCAGCTCGGGCATCTGGCGGTAAAAGAAGGTCAGCAGCAGCGTCCGGATATGCGCGCCGTCGACATCGGCGTCGGTCATGATCACGACCTTGTGGTAGCGCAGTTTCTCGATGCGGAACTCGTCGCGACCGATGCCGGTACCGAGCGCCTGGATCATCGTGCCGATTTCCTTCGACCCGAGCATGCGGTCGAAGCGCGCGCGCTCGACGTTGAGGATCTTGCCGCGCAACGGCAGGATCGCCTGGAAGGCGCGGTTGCGGCCCTGCTTCGCCGAACCGCCGGCGCTATCGCCCTCGACGAGGAAGATTTCGCTCAAGGCCGGATCGCGCTCCTGGCAGTCGGCGAGCTTGCCGGGCAGCGAGGCGATGTCTAGGCCGCCCTTGCGCCGCGTCAGGTCGCGCGCCTTCTTCGCCGCTTCGCGCGCGATCGCGGCCTCGACGATCTTCTGCATGATCGTCTTGGCCTGCGCCGGGTTCTCCTCGAGCCATTCGGCGAGCTTGTCGGCGATCAGCGATTCGAGCGGCTGGCGGACTTCGGAGCTAACCAGCTTGTCCTTGGTCTGGCTGCTGAACTTCGGGTCGGGCAGCTTGACCGAGATGATCGCGGTCAGCCCTTCGCGCATATCGTCGCCGGTCGGCTCGACCTTCTCTTTCTTGAGGACGCCCGATTTGTTGGCGTAGGTGTTGAGCGTCCGTGTCAGCGCCGCGCGGAACGCCGCAAGATGCGTACCGCCGTCGCGCTGCGGGATGTTATTGGTGAAGCACAGCACCTGTTCGTAATAGCTGTCGTTCCATTCGAGCGCGACGTCGATGGCGATGTCGTCGCGCTGGCCGTGGATCGCGACCGGGGCCGAGATCAGCGAGGTCTTCGACTGGTCAAGATACTTGACGAACGCCGCGATGCCGCCCTCGTAATACAGCTCGACGGTGCGCGTTTCGGCGTGGCGCGCGTCGGTCAGGAACAGGCGGACGCCCGAGTTGAGGAACGCCAGCTCGCGGAAACGATGTTCGAGCTTGGCAAAGTCGAACTCGACGATCTTGAAGGTTGTAGGGCTGGGTAGGAAGGTCACCTCGGTGCCGCGCCGCTCGCCCTGCGGCCCGACGACCGCGAGCGGGGCCTGCGCGTCGCCGTTGTGGAAGCGCATGTAATGCTCGCCGCCTTCGCGCCAGATGCGCAGGTCGAGCCAGTCGCTGAGCGCGTTGACCACCGAGACGCCGACGCCGTGGAGGCCGCCCGACACCTTGTAGGCGTTCTCGTCCGAGTTGTTAAACTTTCCTCCGGCATGGAGTTGCGTCATCACCAGCTCGGCGGCGCTGACGCCTTCCTCGCTGTGGATGCCCGTCGGGATGCCGCGTCCGTTGTCAGCGACGGTGACGCTGCCATCGGGGTTCAATCTAATGTCGATGCGGTCGCAATAGCCCGCCAGCGCCTCGTCGATGGCATTGTCCGAGACTTCGAAGACCATGTGGTGCAGCCCCGACCCGTCGTCGGTGTCGCCGATGTACATGCCGGGGCGCTTGCGGACCGCGTCGAGGCCGCGCAGCACCTGAATCGAGTCGGCACCGTAGTCGCCTTCGGCCATGTTGGTTTCGTCGGACAAGCTGGGGTTCCTCTGGGGGCAGGGCGCGCGGCGCGCCGGCGCTGCCGACATATAGGGACTCGCGCGCGCATACGCGAGCTTTGATGACACCGCGCGTACCGCTTTCGGGGGACAAACAATTATTTCCTCAGGCTCGGCAGGGCCTGTTCATCTTGGCGCGAATCGGTTAGGCGGCGTGCATGGTTCCGGGACCGGGAACCCTGTGTTGCAGCGAAGGAAGGCTTGAGGGGGCTGGGCGTCGTTGCGGGTCCGGCGGCGATTCATCGCTTTGCAATTCGCGGGGCGCATGGATTGGCGGCGGCAACAGGGGTTGCATGGCCGATGGTCAATATCCGCTACTTCTCGCCTGCCCCGCCACTGCGCGGGCTGATTTCGTCTTATTATTGGTGCGAAATCGACCAGCCGCTGCTCGCCGACCGGCTGCGCGCGGAACTCGGGCAGGTTCGCTTCATCGTTCAGGGCAGCCTGCGCTACGGCTATGACGACGGGCGCATCGTCGAGTGTCCGCGCGCGCTCGTCGCCGGGCCGACCGCCGGTCCCGTCGCAACGCAGGCGCGCGGGCCGTTCCGGTTGTTCGGCGCGGGACTGATGCCGGCGGGCTGGAGCGCGCTGCTCGGTGTCGCGGCCGACACGCTGGCCGATACCGCGACCGACCTCGGCGGCATTGCCGGGGCCGACGCGGAGGCGACGCTGCAGGCGTTGGGCAACGCGCGCGGCGACGCGGCGCGCATCGCGGTGGTCGACCGATTCTTCCTCGCGCTACAGGCCAAGGCGTATGCAGTACCGCTGTGGTTTACCAACCTCGCCGACGACTGGCTGACCGCGACGCACGATCCGCAGGTCGACACGCTGATCGAGGCGGCGGGCATGTCGGCGCGCCAGGTCGAACGCTGGACGCGGCGCTACTACGGCGCGCCGCCGAAGGTGCTGGCACGCAAGTATCGCGCATTGCAGGCGGCGGTACGCCTGGGTTCAGGCGACACGCCGAGCTGGAGCGACGCGGCGGGCGACGCCTTCTACGACCAGTCGCACTTCATCCGTGAGTTCAAGCAGTTCGTCGGGATGACCCCGTCGCGGTTCATTGCCGATGCCGCGCCGGTCAGCCGCCTGACCATCGCACGGCGGCGACTGTTGCCGGGCATGCCCAAGCTGGCCCTGTATAGCTGACTTCGTCGATCCCACCCGCGCTGCTGCGCGGGGCGGAAGGGAGCCGAAAGCAATCTGCTACCTGCTTGACCTCTCCCGCCGCCTCCCCCACATAAGCCGGACCAAATCGCTCCGCTTTCGGGAACGCCGTTGATCCGCCTCAGCAATCTTGCCGATTATGCCGTCGTGGTGATGACCGCCGCCGCGCGTTGCGACGATCCACGGCTGTCGGCGGCTGCGGTTGCGGCGCACACCGGCATTCCCGCGCCGACTGTCGCCAAGCTGATGGGGACGCTGGTGCGCGCCGGCCTGCTGATCTCGACGCGCGGCGTCGCGGGCGGCTTCCACCTCGCGCGCGCACCCGGCAAGATCAGCATTGCGAGCATCGTCGAGGCGGTCGACGGCCCCATCGCGCTGACCAATTGCCAGCAGGGCGAGCTGTCCGCCTGCACTCTCGAAGGCAGCTGCGCCGTCCGCCCGCACTGGGGGCCGATCAATGCCGCCGTGCGCACCGCGCTCGGGGCCGTGACACTTGCGCAGCTTGCCACGCCCCTTCCCTCGCGTACCCCGGTGCCCGCATGACCGATAGCCTTGACCTCGACCTCGATAGCCGCGTCCGCGATGCCGAGGCGCACGCCGCCGTCGACGACCTTGCGACGTACAAATGGGGTTTCGTCAGCGACATCGAATCCGACATGGCCCCCAAGGGGCTGTCCGAGGACACGGTGCGTTACATCAGCGCGCAGAAGGGTGAGCCGCAGTGGCTGCTCGACTGGCGCCTGAAGGCGTACCGCCTGTGGCTGACGCTGCCGACCCCCGACTGGGCCAAAGTCGACATCGCGCCGATCGACTATCAGGACATGTATTTCTACGCCTCGCCGAAGGCGAAGCCGAGCATCGCATCGCTCGACGAACTCGACCCTGAGATCCGCCGCACCTACGAGAAGCTCGGCATCCCCATCGCCGAGCAGGAGATGCTGGCGGGCGTCGAGGGCAGCCGCCGCATCGCCGTCGACGCGGTGTTCGACAGCGTCAGCGTGGCGACGACCTTCCGCGCCGAATTGGAAAAGGCGGGCGTGATCTTCCGCGCGATCAGCGAGGCGGTGAAGGAATATCCCGACCTCGTGAAGAAGTGGCTGGGCAGTGTCGTGCCGCAGCGCGACAATTATTTTGCGTGCCTCAACAGCGCGGTCTTCAGCGACGGCACCTTCGTTTACATCCCCGAGGGCGTCCGCTGCCCGATGGAGCTGTCGACCTATTTCCGCATCAACGCGCAGAACACCGGGCAATTCGAGCGCACGCTGATCGTCGCCGACAAAGGCAGCCACGTCAGCTATCTCGAAGGCTGCACCGCCCCGATGCGCGACGAGAACCAGCTCCACGCCGCCGTCGTCGAACTGGTGGCGCTCGACGATGCCGAGATCAAATACTCGACCGTCCAGAACTGGTATCCCGGCGACAAGGACGGCAAGGGCGGCATCTATAATTTCGTGACCAAGCGCGCCAATTGCCTCGGCAAGCGGTCGAAAGTCAGCTGGACGCAGGTCGAGACGGGCAGCGCGATCACTTGGAAATACCCGTCGTGCGTTCTGTCGGGCGAGGAGTCGGTCGGCGAATTCTATTCGGTCGCGGTGACCAACAACCGGCAGCAGGCCGACACCGGCACCAAGATGATCCACCTCGGCAAGGGCTCACGCTCGACGATCGTCAGCAAGGGCATTTCGGCGGGGCGGTCGTCGAACACTTATCGCGGCTTGGTCAAGGTCGCCCCGATGGCCGAGGGCGTCCGCAACTTCGCCCAGTGCGACTCGCTGCTGCTGGGCAGCGAGTGCGGCGCGCACACCGTGCCCTACATCGAAGTCCGCAACCCGAGCGCGCAGATCGAGCACGAGGCGACGACATCGAAGATCAGCGACGACCAGCTGTTCTACGCGATGTCGCGCGGCCTCGACGCCGAAGAGTCGGTCGCGCTGATCGTCAATGGCTTCTGCCGCGAGGTGCTCAAGCAACTGCCGATGGAGTTTGCGGTCGAGGCGCAGAAATTGCTGGGCATTTCGCTCGAGGGGAGCGTCGGCTAGTGCGCTGCGTGCTGCCCGCAGCTTCGTGTCTGGCGTTGGTCTTGACGGCGTGCGGAACGAGCGCGTCGCCGCCGCCTGCGATGGCCCCTGCGCAGACCGCCGCCGACGCAGCCTCGACGGCGTACGCGACCTGCGTCGAAAAGGCCGCTGCCGCGCTCGACGCCGCCGCCGACCAGCCCGCCGTACTCGCCGAGCGGGCCTTGAAGGCGTGCGCCGCCGAACGCGCGACGGCACGCGCCAAAGTCGGTGCGGCGCAGGAGGCGGGGGGCATGGACCCGACGACCGCGCCGCTCGTCGCCGAACGCTCGCTGCGCGTCGCCGACGACGAACTCCGCGACCGGGCGAACAGCACCATCGAGGCGCGCAAACTTGCGAAGGGAGGGTAGCATGGCCTCGCTGTACGACACCGATTTCTATGCATGGACGCAGGAACAGAGCGACAAGTTGCGCGCGCTTCTCGCCGAACGGTCGAACCTCGACCTCGACATCGAAAATCTGGTTGAGGAAGTGGATAGCATGGCGGGCCGCGACCGGCGCGAACTCAGCAGCCGGTTGGAAATCATCCTCGTGCACCTGCTGAAGCTGGCCTATAGTTTTTACCCTGATCCCCGCAAGACGTGGATCAATTCAGTACAAGCTCAGCGCGGCAGCATCCGACGCTTGTTTACCCAAAGCCCGTCCCTGCGACGCCTGGCACCCGAAATGCTCGAACAGGCCTTCGAGAAGGCGCTCGAAGTTGCCGATACCGAGACAATCGATCTGTCGATGGAAGTTTTGCCGACGGTCAATCCGTTCCCGCTCGACGATATACTCGATCCCAAATACATCCCCGAACCACCGGTGCGCTATTGATGCCCCCCGTCGTCATGGCGGCGAACGCCAGCATCCATCGCGGCGCGCGCGGACACTCCGTTCGCCTGCCGCGCCGTGGCTGCTGGCCTTCGCCAGCATGACGAACACGATCAGAAAGTAGATTGCAGTTCAGATGCTTGAAATCACCGACCTCCACGCCACCGTCGACGGCAAGGCGATCCTCAACGGACTGACGCTGAGCGTCGGCGCGGGGCGGGTCCATGCTATCATGGGGCCGAACGGCGCGGGCAAGTCGACGCTCAGCTATGTGCTCGCGGGTCGTGCGGGGTACGAGGTGACCAGCGGCAGCGTGACGCTCGACGGGCGCGACCTGCTGGCACTCCCAGCGCACGAGCGTGCGGCGGCGGGGCTGTTCCTCGGGCTGCAATATCCGGTCGAGATTCCCGGCGTGTC
>CAXTSL010000100.1:0-9295 GCA_964246975.1 uncultured Sphingomonadaceae bacterium | reverse complement strand
TGCGGCTGCGATAGACGCCGTCGATGAACACCGCGACCGAGCTTTCGAGGCCGGGGTTCTCGCCGACCGTGCCGATGCCGCGAATACGCGCCACCGCCGAGCTGTCGTTGGTGGCCGAGCTGACGAGCAGCGACGGCGCGAGCTGGTTGAGCTGGCGGATGTCGCTGCCGCCCGAGTTCTTGAGCTGCTCGGCCGACACCGCGCTGACCGCGATCGGCACGTCGGACAGCACCTGGCTGCGGCGCGTCGCGGTGATGATGATCTCGTTGTTGTCGACCGCCGCATCGCGTTCGGCGGTCGTCGGGTTGGCGGGCGAGACCGTCGAGGGGGTCGCGGTGGTCGCGCCGCTCGGCGACGCGGCGGGCGAGGCGGGGGCCTGCGCCAGCGCCGCCGCCGGAATTGCGAACGCGCAAGCCGATGCCAGCCAAATGCTCTTCATGGTCACTCCCCAATGCTCTCGCGGGTGTTGCCGCGTTGTTACAGCGACGGGTACGCGCGGCTCCGTAACGGCGCAAGCGTCGGGCGCGCCGCAGCGCAAGTCGTTGGCGGGGTGTTGCGCCGCTACATCACCCGGACCACCGCTTGCCGCAAAGCCGCCACGCGATCATGGTGCGCGAAATCACGCCGGGGAGAGCGAAATGGACCGTTTGAAGGGCAAAATCGCGCTGGTAACGGGCGCGGCATCGGGTCTGGGGGCTGCAATGGCGGCGAAATTCGTCGCCGAGGGCGCGCGCGTCGTGCTCACCGACATCAATGGCACGGGGGCCGACGCCCACGCCCGCAGCCTCGGCGACGCGGCGGTCGCGGTCCAGCACGACGTGACGCGCCCCGACCAGTGGCAGGCAGCGCTCGATTTCGCGCAGTCGAAGTTCGGCGGCCTCCACATCCTCGTCAACAACGCCGGCATCGGCGACGGCGGCAGCGTCGAGGAGACCAGCGACGAGGTCTGGCGCAAGGTGCATTCGGTCGACCTCGACAGCGTCTTCTACGGCTGCAAATACGCGCTGCCGATGATGGCGAAGACGGTCGCCGACTCCGGTACGCGCGGGTCGATCCTCAACATCTCGTCGATCGCGGGGGTCATCGCGAGCGGCAACATGGCGGCGTACAACAGCGCCAAGGCGGGCGTCCGCCACCTCACCAAATCGGTCGCGCTGCACTGCGCCAAGAAGCGCTATGGCATCACCTGCAACTCGATCCACCCGGTGTTCATCGACACGCCGATCCTGGGGGGCCTGATCGACCGCATCGGGCGCGAGGAGGGACTGGCCAAGCTCGGGCGGCAGATTCCCATCGGCACCGTCGGCGAACCCGACGATGTCGCGTGGGCGGCGGTCTATCTGGTCAGCGACGAAGCCAAGTTCGTCACCGGCCACGGCCTCTATGTCGATGGCGGCATCAGCGCGATGTGAGGGGGCGCGGCGCGAGCAGGTCGTCGAGGCGCGCGGGGGTACCGGCGATGCGTTCGAGGCGCGGGTAGCGCAGGCCACCGTGCCAGTCGATGGCGACGCTGCCGAGACGGTCGCCCGACTTGACGATCAGGACGATGGGTTGCGGCTTTGCCTTGGCGGCGCGGACGGCATCGCTCAGCAGGTCGGCGGTGTAGGGCGCGCCGTTGACCGCGATCAGCTGTGCGCCGACGGTCAGCCCCGCCTTCGCCGCCGGGCTGTCCCACTGGACAGCGCTCAGCGTCGCGTCCTTGGTGTCGACGACGACGCCGAGCGACCACGTCAGGTCGGTGCGCTTGGCGACGGCGTCGCTGCCCTTCTGCGTCTCGCTCGGTGTCTCGGCCCATCCGAGGCGGTAGCCGCCGCGCGCCAGACCGTCGAGCGGCGCGCCGTCATGGCTGTCCAGCCGCGTCCGCAGGAAGCGCCCCCAATCGTACGGCTCGACGGCGTTGAGCGTCGCGACGATGTCGTCGAAGCTGTAGGTCCGCTCGACGAAGCTGCCGTCGTCGACACCGAAGAAGGCGCGCGCGAAATCGTCGAGGCTGCGCGTGCCCGCCGATTTCTCACGGATGAGGCTGTCCGCGTCGAGCCAGACGAGCAGCCCCTCGCTGTAATAGTCCATGCCGCGCTGGAGGCTGTCCCACGGCTGCGGGCGGCGGTTGGCGGTGATCGGGTCGTTGGTGGTGTCGGCGAGCGAGCGCCACGCGCGGCCCGGTCGGCTGGCATAGGTCGCGGCGGTCTGCGCCAGTACGTCGCGCGCCTGCGCCGCCGTCGTCAGCCCCGCGCGCGCCGCGAGCACGAGGCCCCAGAACTGCGTCTGCCCTTCGTAGACCCACAGCAGCGAATTGCGCATCGGCGTGTTGAAGTCCGCCGTCCACGAATCCGCGCCGCGACGGAACTTGCCGTTCCAGCTATGGGTGTATTCGTGCGCGATCAGGTCGTGCCCCGCTGCGGCGCGGTCCCAGGCGGTCAGATAATCGGCGCGCGTGCCGTTCTCGCTCGAGCGGTGATGCTCGAGGCCGATGCTGCCGAGCGTGTCGCTGAGCGCCAGCAGCACGTCGTAATGGTCGTAGTGGCGCGCGCCGAACAGCGCATCCGCCTGCGCGACCAGCGCCTTAAGCTGCGCCACCTGCGCGTCGGCAATCGCCAGCTGGGCTTGCCGGTCGGCGACGATATCGAGCCGCACCGGGCGCGGCCCGGCGTCGAGGACGACTCGCCGGAAGTTCGCGCCCGCGAACACCGGCGAGTCGGCGAGCGTGTCGAGCTTGACCGTCCTGAAGCGTGTCGTCGCACCCGTCGTGGCGAGCGTGTCGAGCGCCGTGCCGAAGCCCCAGCCGGAAGGCAGTGTCAGGCTCGCATCGACCGCGATCCGCCGGGTGAAATACCCCGCCGGATAGAGGAACGCCGTGAGCCACTGAAGGTCGACGATCTCGCCGGTCATCGTGACGCGGCCCTGCCTGCCGTCGGTCGGGGTGACGATGTCGAAACTCACGTCGAGCGCGCCGACGCCGCGCGGCACCTCGACGCGGAAGGCGTGGACGACGACGGGATCGCGCACCCATTCGAGGCGCTTGCCCCCGCCGATGATCGTCAGCCCCGCGAGCTTGTCGACGAAATTGCGCGGCGTATGTCCGCCCGGCACCCACGCCGGATAGAGGAACGTCAGCGGCCCGGGCGATACGGGAATGCGCTCGCGGACACGGAGGATGCGGCGGTCGAGGTCGGTCGCATCGACGTGAAGGCTCAGTGTGCCGGGGTAGGCGATGTCGGCGGCGACAGGGGGCGGGGCGGGCAGCGGCACGGGCTGTGGCCCGGCACTAGGCTCGGCGCGCGCGGCAGCGGCGGTGCCGGCGGCGGCGATGAGAGTGGCGGCGAGCAACAGGTAACGCAATTTGCTGCTTCTTTCTTCTTTCGTCATTCCGGCGAAGGCCGGAATCCAGCGTCGTCCAGGGCGGAATTATCCGCGCGTGGCGGGGTGGATTCCGGCGTTCGCCGGAATGACGGACATGGGTAAGGTTCGGCTCGCACTCTAGCCAAGCGGCGCAAATGAGCTAGTCATTAGAACAATCGCAAAAATGGGGTCGCATCACATGCCTGCATCGTCGAAGGTCGCGCTCGCGGCCGCAGTCTCGTGCCTCGCGTTGGGTAGCGCTGCCGCGCAGACCGTACGTCCCGGCGAGGCGGCGTTCCGCACGCTCTACAAGGAGCTGGTCGAGACCAACACGACGCACTCGACGGGCTCGTGCACCCTCGCCGCCGCGCAGATCGCGACGCGCCTCAGGGCGGCGGGCTACACCGACGCCGAGCTGACGCCGTTCGCGTTTCCCGAGGCCCCCAAGGACGGCGGCCTCGTCGCGGTGCTGCCGGGGCGCGACCCGAAAGCGAAGCCGATCCTGCTCCTCGCGCACATCGACGTCGTCGAGGCGAAGCGCGCCGACTGGCAGCGCGATCCGTTCACGCTGATCGAGGAGAACGGGCAATTCTATGCGCGCGGCGCGTCCGACGACAAGGCGATGGCGGCGATCTTCGCCGACACGATGATCCGCCTGCGCGGCGAGGTGCGCCCGCGCCGCACGGTCAAGCTGGCGCTGACCTGCGGCGAGGAGACGACGGGCGTCTTCAACGGCGCGGAGTGGCTTGCGGCGAACCGGCGCGACCTGATCGACGCGCAGTTCGCGCTCAACGAGGGCGGCGGCGGACGCCTCACCAAAGACGGGCGCGCGGAGGTGATGGCGCTACAGGTCAGCGAGAAGACCTCGCAGAACTACACGTTGGAGGCGCGCAACCCCGGCGGCCACTCGTCGCAGCCGCGCCCCGACAATGCGATCTACGACCTCGCCGCCGCGCTGACGAAGATCCAGGCGTACAGCTTCCCGGTCCATATGGACGCGACGACGCAGGCGTTTTTCGCGCGCACGGGCAAGATCGTCGGCGGCGCGGGCGGCGCGGCGATGACGGCAATCGCCGCCGACCCCAAGGATGCCGCCGCCGCCGCGCTGCTGTCGCGCGATCCGCTGCTCAATTCGACGCTGCGGACGACGTGCGTCGCGACATTGGTCGAGGCGGGGCATGCCGAAAACGCGCTGCCGCAGCGCGCCGCCGCCAACATCAACTGCCGCATCTTCCCCGGCGAGAGCATCGACAGCGTCCGCGACCGGCTCGCCGAGGTCGCGGGCAACCCGGCGCTGACCATCGTCGCCAAGCCGCGCCGGGGGCCGCCGTCGAAGGCCGCCGCGCTCGACCCGGCGGTCTTCGGCCCCGCCGAGAAACTGGCCGCCGCCATGTTCCCCGGCGTGCCCGTCGTGCCGATCATGTCGACCGGCGCGAGCGATTCGATCTATCTCGCCGCCGTCGGCATCCCGTCCTACGGCGTGCCGGGCATCCTGCACGAATTCGACGGCGGCGGCATCCACGGCCTCGACGAGCATATCCGCGTCAAGTCGGTGCTCGACGGCCGCGACTATCTGCACCGGCTGATCCGGATCTATGCCGAGGCGAAATAGTCACTTCATCGGGATGGTGCGTCCCGCGACCATGACATAGCTGACCGACAGCACCGCCTTCGGGTCGCTCTGCGGGTCGCCGTCGACGGCGATCAGGTCGGCCGACTTGCCCACCGCGAGCGTGCCCGTCACGGTGTCGACGCCGAGCAGCGCCGCGCCGCCGCTCGTCGCGGCGATCAGCGCATCCTTCGGCGTCATCCCCGCCGCGACCATCAGCGCCAGTTCCTCGGCGTTGCGGCCGTGCGGATAGACCGCCGCGTCGGTGCCGAGCGCGATCCGCACGCCGTTCCGTTGCGCGACGCCGATGTTGCGCCCGACGATCTTCATCGTCTGCAGCGCCTTCGCCTCGACGTTGGGCGTGTAGAAATTCTTGCCGATGTGCAGCTTCAGCCCCTCATAGGCCATCAGCGTCGGCACCAGCCACGTGCCGTGCGCCTTCATCGCCTTGGCCCCCTTGTCGTCAAGGAAAGTGCCGTGCTCGATCGAATCGACCCCTGCCGCGACCGCCGCCTCGATGCCGCGCGCACCATGGGCGTGCGCCATCGCCTTCAACCCGACGCCGTGCGCGGTGTCGACGAGCGCCTTCATCTCGGCATCGGTGAAATGCTGATCAAGGCCGATCGCACCGTCGTCGAGGACGCCGCCGGTGGCCATGATCTTGATCACGTCGACGCCCTTCGCGGCGTTCCTGCGGACCGCCACGGCGCACGCCTGCGGCGTGTCGCAGACGCCGGGATTGAGGCCCGCCGCCGTCAGCGCGTCGCCCATCTCCGGCGACAGGCCGACGGCGCTGTCGGCATGGCCGCCCGAGATCGAGAAAGCCGTTCCCGCGACGAGGACGCGCGGCCCGGGAAACGAGCCTTCGGCGATCGCGTCGCGCATTGCGAGGCTGGCAAGCAGCGGCCCGCCCGCGTCCCGCACCGTGGTAAAGCCCGCGCGCGCCGTGATCAGCGCGTTCTTGAGCCCCGTCGCCGTCGCATAGGGTTCGGAGAACTTGGGGCGCAGCGTCGCATACCACGGCAGGCCCGAATCCTGCGTCAGGTGGACGTGCGCGTCGATCAGACCCGGCATCACCGTCTTGCCCGACAGGTCGACGACGCGCGCCCCCGGCGGCACCGCCATGTCGGCCGCACCGATGGCGACGATCTGGCCGTCGGTGACGACCAGCGACGACGCCCCGCGCGCCGGTTGCGCGGCGTCGGTGACCAGCCGTCCGGCGCGGATGACGAGCGTTTCGGCGAACGACGGCGTTGCGGCGGCAAGGAGGCTGAAGGCGGCGAGAAGGCGTGCGGCGGTCATGCTGACAAAGTCCTCGAAACAGGGATGCCGCAGACCATAGGCGGCGCGCGACGGGGCGCAACCCGTGGGGGATGCCGCCGAAACCGCGCGCGCCGCGTTGCAATCGGCTATAGACCCCTGCCGCCCGAAGGATACTCATGCTCGCTCTTGCCGCAGCGCTGCTCGCCGCCACCCCCGCGACGCTCGACGCGCGCGTCGCCGCCGCCGGGCCCGGCGACACGATCCGGCTGGCGGAAGATTTCTATTCGCTGGTCCGCATCGCCAACCGCAGCTGGCCCGTCGCGGTGACGCTCGACGCGCGCGGCGCGAACCTCGCAGGCCTTAAGCTCGACGGCGTCACCGGGCTGCACGTCCTCGGCGGCAGCTTCAACGGCACCGTGTCGCAGCCCGATTATGTCAACGTCGTCGAGGTCAACCATGGCCGCGATATCGTCCTCGACGGCGCGAAGATCAGCGGCACCGGCGCGGCGGGCTTCGGGGCCAATTTTCGCTGGGGCACGCAAGTCGCGGTGCTCAACGCGACCTTCCGCGGGCTGCAGAAGGGCGTCATCTTCAACGAGGTCGACGGCGGTCGAGTCGCCGACACGAGCTTTGCCAAAATGCGCTCCGACGGCATCAATATCGCCGCGTCGCGCCACGTCGTCGTCGAGCGGGTGACGTGCAGCGACTTCGCACCGATCCCGGCCGACCACCCCGACTGCGTCCAGATGTGGAGCATCAAGGGCCTGCCGCCGACCGCCGACGTCGCCATCCGCGACAGCCAGGCGACGGGCGCGATGGAAGGCTTCACCGGCTTCGACCATGGCGACGGTGGCTTCGACCGCATCGTCGTCACCGGCAACACCGTGCGCGTCACCTACCCGCACGGTATCGCGCTCTACGCCGCGCGCGATTCGGTCATCGAGAACAACGACATCGCGACACTGCCCGGATCGCCGTACCAGGCGCGGATCAACCTTGGCGAGGGCGACAAGATCAGGCTCAAGCGCAACAAGGTCGCCGACTATGATCAGGTCCGCCGCCGCTAGCGCCGCCCGCTCGCCTGCGTCGCGAGCCCGAGAAGCAGTTGCGCCGCGAGCACGTCGCCCGCGCTGCCGCTGCGCTTGATCGCGCGTTCGGCCGCGAGCAGCCGCGCCAGCGCGGCGCGGACGGCGGGGGTGCGCCACTTGCCCAGCTCGGCGGCGAGCGTCGGCTTGTCCTTCCAGAACACCGGCGGGCGCGCCCCTTCGACGGCGCTCGACGGGCTCGCGCCGCCGTCGACCGCGCCGCGCAGGTCGAGGAGCTGCCAGAAGCGCCGCGTCACCGCACGCAGCAGCGTGATCGCCGGAATCCCCTGCGCCGACAGCCGCGCCCAATGCAGGTCGGCGGTCGCGGCGTCGCCGCCCGCGACGCCGGCCACCAGCGCGCCCGTCTCGGCATCGCCGATATCGGCTCCGATCGCCGCGAGATCGCCGAGATCGAAGCCGACCGGCGCGGCGGGGGTCGCGTCGACGTAGAGTGCCAGCTTCTCCAGCTCGCGGCGCAGCACCAGCCGGTCGCCGCCGCACGCCTCGAACAGCGCGCGCGCCGCGCCGCGACCCGGCGTCAGCCCGACCTCGCGCGCGATCTCGTCGACGGCGGCGCTCGCGTCGCGCGCGGCGGGCGCATAGCTGACGTGCGCGAGGCATCCCGGATCGCCCTCGACGCGCGCCAGCAGCTTCGAGCCCTTCTTGAGGGTGCCCGCGACGACGACGACGGGGTTGCCGCCTGGGGGACCGTCGAGCAGCGCCGCGACGGCGGCGAGCATTTCCTCGTCCGCCCCGTCGACGCGCACCAGCGTCCGGTCGCCGAACATCGAGACATTGGCGGCGGCGGCGACGAGACGCGCCGGGTCCTTGGTGAGTTCGCTCGCCGCGATCGTGTCGACCGACAGCGGATTGCCCGCGTCGTCGAACTGGCGCGCGAAGCGGTCGGCCAGGTCGCGCGACGCCGAATCGTCGGCGCCGTGGAGCAGCACGAGGCGGACCTTGGCATCGAGCTTCGCCGCCGCCGCGACGATCGCCCCGCGATCCGCTTTCATTCGGCGGCCTTCACGGCGTCGGGCGCGTCGGTCCGGCGGGGTAGAGCGTCCCGCCGCGCGCCGCCGCACCGATACGCGCCGCGATCTGCCGCGCCACCTCGACCGCCAGCCGGTCGAGCGCGCTGGTCTCCGCCGCGACGACGGCATAGTCTGAACTGACGCGGTCGATGCCCGCGTCCGCCCCCGCCGTCGCGTCGAGGAGCACCACGCCGGTCGCCACCGCAACGACGCGGTAGCGCGCGCGCAGGGTGCGCCGCTCGCGCGCGATCGAATTGTCGCCGCGCACCCCGAAGCCGATGATCGCGTCGTCGAGTTCGACCTCCAGCCGCAGGTGCGGCGTCGCGGCGGGTTCGCCGAGGCGCTGCGCCAGCGCGTTGCGGACCAGATAACCGGCGCGATCGGGGATCGGCGCGATGGCGATGTCCGACAGCGCCTGCGCCACGGGGCCGGAGCCGCCGCCCGAATAGACAGGCTGCAGACCGCACGCGGCGAGGGCGAGGAGGGCGGCAGACACGGGTCCGCGTACCAGGCGCACCGCGCGGGCCCCGTCATGCTGGCGCACGCCAGCATCCATCTCGCGGCAGGCGGACGAGCCGTCCGCGCGCGGGACGCTGGATGCTGGCGTGCGCCAGCATGACGTTGAGACGGAAAAGCGCGCCATAATCCGCATCATGCCACCAGATTGACCAGCCGGTCGGGCACGACAATCACTTTTCGCGGCACCTGCCCGCCCAGCGCGCGGCGCACCTTGTCGAGGTCGAGCACCAGCGCCTCGACGGCGTCGCGCGCCAGCCCCTTCGGCGCGGTCAGCGTATCCTTGAGCTTGCCGTTGACCTGCACCGCGATGGTGACGCTATCGTCGACCAGCAGTTCCGGGTCGGCGACCGGCCACGCGGCATCGGCGATCAGCCCCGCCTCCCCCTTCCGCGCCCAGCATTCCTCGGCGAGGTGCGGCATCATCGGCGACAGCAGCAGCACAAGCGTCC
>CAXTSL010000099.1:0-9312 GCA_964246975.1 uncultured Sphingomonadaceae bacterium | reverse complement strand
CTAGCCAACCAAAATCCAAATTCGACGGTGCTTACCGGGTGATTACTGATCGAAGACGGGACCTCCGATGCACGACGTTTTTTTATATATCAACATACACTGCAATCTTAATAATTGAGGTCTGGTATTATCTCAACGCCGGCCTGTAGTGCGGCGTAGTTTGCCGGCCATCTACACGCCGCTGATATAAGGTGGTGCGGGCGGTCGGGCTCGAACCGACACTCCTCTCGGAACGGGATTTTGAATCCCGCGCGTCTACCAGTTTCACCACGCCCGCATTTTTGCCGCCGATTCTACGATTGCTCTATGCACCTATTTGACACCTAGCGCGAATTCGACCTCTGAGCGGCGAAATTTCTTACTCTCTTAACCCCTTCAACTCTAACCACTTTCCGTTCGCCGCAAAACCTGTGGATGGGGTAGACAAACCGCTTTTTGAGACCGTCCTGCCTATGGTCATCCGAGGCGCGTGACGATTGGATGGCTAGACAGCGCGACCAGGAGGCCCCACCATCCAGCCGATCAAAACCAAGTTCGATGGTGATTACCGGGTGATTACCTAGGGAGAGGCGACACCAAAGATGCACCGGTTTTTTGATCTATTTTCAGTATGTTCTTTGGTTTTACTGACTGAGGTGTGGTATCTGCGCTATCGGCGCGTCTGAGCCGTGGCATCGTTGACGGCGGTGCAGCGCGTGTCCACACCGCCTCGATGACCGACGACTGCCCCGGGCCCGCCAGCGCGCGCGGCCTGCCCATCCTGCTCGTCGCGGCCGCCGCGCTGGTCGATGCCGACGGGCGCGTCCTCGTCGCGGCGCGGCAGGCCGACACGCATCTCGCGGGGCTGTGGGAGTTTCCCGGCGGCAAGGTCGAGGCGGGCGAAACGCCCGAGGCCGCGCTGGTCCGCGAACTGGCCGAGGAACTGGGCGTCGATACGTCGGCGTCGTGCCTCGCGGCGGCGGGGTTCGCCAGCCACGCCTACGACGCCTTCCACCTCGTGCTGCTGTTGTTCGTCTGCCGCCGCTGGCAGGGCACGCCCACCGGACGCCAAGGGCAGACACTGCGCTGGTGCCGCATCCCCGACCTGTTCGCCCTCGACATGCCGCCCGCCGACCGCCCCCTGATCGGATTGCTCGACGCGCTGCTGTGACCGGGCTGCGGCGCGGGGATGACGCGGGTGGTTCCGATATCCTACGCGGCTCTTCAGCGCGTGCGAAAGCCCGTCGGCACGCTCCCGCGCGGCAGCGGTTGCGGCTGCGACGGGGCGGGGGCCCAGCCGGTCAGGGTGACGACATCGACGCGCACCGACACACGCCCGTCCGGCCCGGCGCGTTCCCCGAACCGCCGCGCCGCATCCGCCAGCACGTCGCGGCGCAGCGGCACGCGCGCAGTCAGGATATTGCCTTCGCCCATGCCGCGCAGGTCGGCGAGCAGCGCGAACAGGCCGTCGTAGCGCACCGTCAGCGTATCGACATCGGCGACGGGCAGCGCGAACCCGGCGCGCTGCAACAATGCGCCACACTCGCGCGCATCGACCATCGGCGCGACGCGCGGCGCGGCGCGCCCGGTCAGCGCGACCTCGGCGGCGAGCAGGTCGGCGCGCAGCTCGGCGAGCGTCGCACCGCCGACGAAGCTCGCGACGAACAAGCCGTCGGGAACCAGCACGCGCCGCGCCAGCAGCAATGCGCCGGGCAGGTCGCCGACGCCGTGCAGCACGCCCGCCGAGACGACGAGGTCGAAGCTGGCGTCGGCGAACGGCAGCCGGTCCTCCTCCCCCGCGACCGCCAGCGGCCCGTCGGGGGCGAGTGCGCAGCGGACCTGCAGCGGCACCGCCAGCCGCGCGCCCATGACACCGCCGAGGTCGAGCGCGCGCGCGAACGCCCGCGTCACCCCCGTCAGCCGCTCGGCGATATTGTCGGCCATCGCGTCGCGCAGGAAGCCGAAGTCGCGCGCGTTGCTGCGCGCCCGGCGTTGATGCGCGAGACGCGCCTTGCGGTCGAAGATATCGGCGGCCATGATGCACCTGTCCTTGGCAGAGGCCGCGCGACTTGCCTATCGCGCGCCCGCTCGCCATGGCCGCTTCAGGTTGACGCGCCGCGACCCTTGAGCTAGTGACGCCGCCTTTCCGGCACTCCAGAATTTCAGGACGAATACGATGTCGCGCATTTGCGAGCTGACCGCCAAGGGTCGCATGGTCGGGAACAACGTCTCCCACGCTAACAACAAGACCAAGCGGACCTTCCTGCCCAACCTGCAGAATGTCACGCTGATGTCGGATATCCTCGGTCGCTCGGTGCGCCTGCGCGTCTCGATGAACGGCTTGCGCTCGGTCGAGCACGTCGGCGGTCTCGACAACTGGCTGATCAAGACGCGCGCCGAAAAGCTCAGCGACCGTGCCCAGAAGCTGCGCCGCGAGATCAAGAAGAAGGTCGCGGCGGCGGTTCCTGCGGCTGCCTAAGGCGCGGGCAGCAGCGCGAACTTCATCAGCAGGGTGCGCTGCAGTCCGCTGAAATTATCGTCCGAGACGAGGTAGACGAAGGTTCGCTTGCCGTCGCGGACGACCGCCAGTCCCTCCATGTTGTCGACCGTGAGCGGTGCCGCAAGGCGCGCGATCTCTTGTCCGCGCATCTCCGGGCCGACCGTTACCAGCGTCAGCGCCGCGGCGACCCCGTCGACTGGCGAGAAGTGGCGATTCAGCACCAGCAGCGTCATGCTGTCGAGCGCGAAGGCGTCGGTCGGGCGGAAGCCGCGCGGCGGGGCGTAGCGGCTCTGGACCGTACTTTGGGGACCGATGGTGAGCACACTGGCGAAGCCCTGCGCGTCCTGCCCCTCCTCCTCGAACACCATCAAGCTGCCGTCGGGCAGGCGCGCGATCGCCTCGCCGCCGCCGTTGGCAGGCCATGCTGCCGTCGCGGGGTCGCGCATCACCTGGGCGGCGCTGTGGCCAAAGCTCGCAGGATCGCCGGGGTCGATGCCGCGATACACCACCCGTCGGTGGTCCTGCTCGAAACTCACCGTCGCGTCGCCGGTGGCGGCATCCCATTCGAGACTCTCGGCGTCGGCGGCGCTTTTTGACGATGGCGGCGCGCCGTTCGCATCGAGCAGCGGCGCAATGGTTCCCGCAGCGACGCCGACCAGCCGCCCGCCGCGTTCGATGGTCGTGAAGGCCACCCAGTTGCCGGTGTCGCTGACCGCGAGCAGCCGCCCGCCCGGCCCCGCGCGCAGCCCCGAAAGCCCGCCGAACGCCGGATTGGCCGAGCGCAGCACCAGCCCGCCCAAGTATCGCAGCCGCCCGACATCCTGCCGCGCCGGATCGCCCGGATCGAGCGGCACCGCGACCGAGGTCAGCGGCAGCGTCTCGATGCCGCCCAACATCGCTGGCGTCGCCGCCCACACCATGCCGCTCGCGACGGTTGCCAATATTCCGGTGATTATCGAGCGCGCCATCATCCGCCGCGCATAGCATCGCCGCCCCGCATCGGCTATCGACGCCCGCGATGCGATCCCCCGAACAAGTGCTTCACGAAGTCTTCGGCTTTCCCAGTTTCCGGGGCCAGCAGGAGGCGATCGTCCGCGATGTCTGCGCGGGTCACGATGTGCTGGCGATCATGCCGACGGGCGCCGGCAAGTCGCTGTGCTATCAGGTCCCCGCGCTGGTGCGGCCCGGCTGCGCGCTGGTGATCTCACCGCTGATCGCGCTGATGGCCGATCAGGTGCGTTCTCTCCGGGCGTATGGCGTCCGCGCCGCCGCGCTCAACAGCCAGTCGCAGGACAGCGGCGCAACCATCGACGCGCTTTCGAACGGCGAGCTCGACCTGCTGTATGTCGCCCCCGAGCGTGCCGCGCTCGACAGCTTCCGCCGCATGATCGCGCGCACCGAGATCGCACTCGTCGCCATCGACGAGGCGCACTGCGTCAGCCAATGGGGCCACGACTTTCGCCCCGAATATCGCCAGCTGCGCGCGCTGTGCGACCTGCTGCCGGGTACGCCGCGCGTCGCGCTGACCGCCACCGCCGACGTCGCGACGCGCGCCGACATCCTCGATCGGCTCGGCATCGCGCCCGACCGCATGGTGCTCGCGGGGTTCGATCGGCCCAATATCCGCTACGAGGTTCACCCCAAGACGAGCACGGCGCGCCAGCTGACGGCGTTCCTCGACACCCAGCGTGGCAGTTCGGGCATCGTCTATGCGCCGACGCGCGGGCTGACCGACAAGACCGCCGCCGCGCTCAGCGCCCATGGCCTCAACGCACGCGCCTACCACGCCGGGCTCGACCCGAGCACGCGGGCGCGTAACCAAGCGGCGTTCGTCGACGCCGACGACATGGTGATGGTCGCGACGATCGCCTTCGGCATGGGCATCGACAAGCCCGACGTGCGCTTCGTCGCGCACCTCGGCCTGCCCAAGTCGATCGAGGCCTATTATCAGGAAACCGGGCGGGCCGGGCGCGACGGCGATCCGGCGGTAGCGCATCTGCTCTACGGTGCCGATGACATCGCGCGCGCGCGGGGCTTCATCGCCGAGGGGCCCGCCGACCGCGCGGCGCTCGACACGACGCGCCTCAACGCGCTGATTTCGTTCTGCGAAACCGCGCAGTGCCGCCGCGCGCCGCTGCTCAGCTATTTCGGCGAGCCCGCGCCGCCGCCGTGCGGCAATTGCGACAACTGCCTGTCGCCACCGGGGATGCGCGACGCGACCGAGGCGGCACGCAAGCTGTTGTCGGCGGTGGTCCGGACGGGCCAGCGCTTCGGCGTCGGGCATCTCGTCGAGGTGCTGCACGGGGTCGGCGGCGAGCGCGTCCTCAAGTTCGGCCACGACGCGCTGTCGGTGTTCGGCATCGGTCGCGAGCTCGATGCGGGCGGCTGGAAGTCGCTGGCGCGGCAGTTGGAGGCGACCGAAGCGCTGGCGCGCGATCCCGAGCATGGCGGCTTGCGACTGGGGCCGGGGGCGCGGGCGATCCTCAACGGCGAGCAGGGCGTCGAGCTACGCGACGCGCCCCTTCGTTCTCCCAACCGCAAGCCGCGTCTGCGCGGCGTACCCCCGGCGAACCTCAGCGATGCCGAGGGCGCATTGTTCGACGAGTTGCGCCGCGTCCGTCGCGAGTTGGCGGTCGCGGCACAGGTGCCGCCCTATGTCGTCTTCCACGATGCGACGCTGCGCGCCATGGCCGAGGCGCGCCCGCGCGACCTGAACGCGCTGGGGCGGATTTCGGGCGTGGGCGCACGCAA
The DNA here is from genome assembly GCA_964246975.1 of uncultured Sphingomonadaceae bacterium. Classification (GTDB taxonomy): domain Bacteria; phylum Pseudomonadota; class Alphaproteobacteria; order Sphingomonadales; family Sphingomonadaceae; genus Glacieibacterium. The sequence continues at coordinate 4,082 of CAXTSL010000099.1, read as the reverse complement.
GCTCGAAGCCTATGGCGACGCGTTCCTCGAAGTGCTGCTGGCGGCCTGAGCGCTCGCCCGCTCGAACAGCCAGACGCGGATCGCCGACGACAGGTTGGTCGTCCGCGCCTCGTCGATCGCGGTGACGATGGCGGTGACGGTGCGCGCCTCCTCGACCGCCGCGCGCCGCAGCGCCGCCCAGAAGACCGGTTCGAGGCTGACCGACGTCGCGTGGCCGGCTATCGTCACCGAGCCCTTCTTCAGCGCCGCGCTCAATACATGTGCTGCCCGCCGTTGAGGCTCAGCGTCGAGCCCGTCACGAAGCCCGCGTCCTCGCCGCACAGGAAGGCAACGCCGCGCGCGATCTCCTGCGCCTGGCCCAGCCGCCCAACGGGGATCTTGGCGACGATCTTCTCGAGCACGTCGGCGGGGACGGCGGCGACCATGTCGGTGTCGATATAACCCGGCGCGATGGCGTTGACGGTGATGCCGAAGCGCGCGCCCTCCTGCGCCAGCGCCTTGGTGAAGCCGTGGATGCCCGACTTGGCCGTTGATCGAGCCGATGTTGACGATGCGGCCATAGCCCCGCGACTTCATCCCCGCGAAGGTCGCCTTGGCCATGTTGAAGCAGCCGCCGAGGTTGACGCGAATGACCTCGTCCCATGCCTCATAGCTCATCTTCATCAGCGTGCCGTCGCGGGTGATCCCGGCGTTGTTGACGACGATGTCGACGGGCCCAAGCGCCGCCTCGACCGCCGCGACGCCGTCGAGGCACGCCTGATGGTCGGCGACGTTCCACCTGAACGCCTCGATTCCGGTGTCGGCGGTGAACGCCTGCGCCTTGCTGTCGTCGCCGCCGTAATTCGCCGCGACGGTGACGCCGATGCCTTGCAGGGCGTGGCAGACCGCCGCGCCGATGCCGCGCGTGCCGCCGGTGACGATCGCTACCCGTGCCATGTGCCGTTCTCCCCAGAGTGTTATTTTGAAAACACCCTATGGCGCGGCGACCCACCCCGCAAGTTCACGCGCCAGTAAAGTCCGCAGCATCGCGATACCCCCGTCGCTGGCGTTGAGGCACGGCAGATAGGCATAGTCCTGCCCGCCATGTTCGAGGAAGATGTCGCGGCCTTCGCGGTCGATCTCGTCGAGGGTTTCGAGGTTGTCGGCGCTGAACCCCGGCGACACCACCGCGATCCGCGTGATGCCCTCGCCCGCGAGCGTCGCCAGCGTCGCGTCGGTGTAAGGCTTGAGCCACTCGGCGCGGCCGAGACGCGACTGGAAGCTGACGCGCAGCGGGATCGACAGCCGCTCCGACAGCAGCCGCGCGGTTTTCTGGCACTGGCAATGATAGGGGTCGCCCTGGTCGAGCGTGCGGCGCGGCATGCCGTGGAACGACGCCAGCAACAGCTGCGGCATGAAGGGCAGGGCGGCGATTCCCGCCTCGACCGAGGCCGCCAGCGCGTCGATATAGGCGGGGTCGTCGTGATAGGCGGGGAGCGTTCGCAGCGCGGGCTGCCAGCGCCACTGCGCGACGGTGTCATAGACCTGCGCGTTGACCGTGCCCGTCGTCGCGCTCGAATATTGCGGATAGAGCGGCGCGATCAGGATGCGCTCGCACCCGGCGTCCTTGAGCGCCGCCAGCCGGTCGGGAATCGACGGGTTGCCGTAGCGCATCGCCCAGTCGACGCGGACGCCGGGGAAGGCGGTTGCCATCGCCTCGGCTTGCGCCTTGGTGATCGTCGCGAGCGGCGAGCCGTCGGGACCCCAGACGCGCGCATAGTTCGCCGCCGTCGTCTTGGGGCGTGTCCGCAGCACGAAGCCGCGCAGCACGACCTGCCACAGCAGCGGCGGCAGCTCGACGACGCGGCGGTCCGACAGGAACTCGGCGAGGTAGCGGCGGACGGCGGGCACGTCGGGGGCGTCGGGGGTGCCGAGATTGACGAGGAGGAGGCCGGTGTTGCCGTGGGGGACGGGGGGGTGAGGCATCTGCCCGCCCTCCCCTTCAGGGGAGGATGGAGCGGAGACGGCGAAGCCGGCCTGGGGGTGGGGTTCGGCCCCAAGCTCAACCTCCGAGCAGAACCCCACCCCCGGGCCGCCTGGCGGCGTCTCCGCTCCATCCTCCCCTGAAGGGGAGGGCGACGCAAGATCCTCGCCCCTCACGCCTCGAGCGCGAACGGCAGGTCGCGCAGCCTCTGCCCTGTCGCGGCGAAGATCGCATTGCCCACCGCAGGCGCGATCGGCGGCGTTCCGGGCTCGCCGACGCCGCCGAGCGGGGCGTCGCTTGGCATCAGGATGGTGACGATCTCGGGGGTCTCGGCGAGCGTCGGAAGCGGGTAGCCGTCGAAATTGCCCTGCTCGGCGACGCCGTCCTTGAAGGTGATGCGGCCTTTCATCGCGGCGCTCAGCCCATAGACGATCGCGCTTTCGAGCTGCGCGCGGACGATGCCGGGGTTGACGATGGGGCCGCAGTCGATCGCTGCCCAGACGCGGGTGACCTTGGGAACACCCTTGGTCACCGTCACCTCGGCAACCTGCGCGACGATGCTGCCGAAGCTCTCGACGATCGCCACCCCGCGCCCGGTCCCCGGCTCGACCGGCCCGAGCGGGCCGCTGGCCGCCAGCACGGCGCGCAACACCGCGGCGTGGCGCGGGCTGTCCCTGAGCAGCGCCAGCCGGAACGCGCCGGGGTCGCTGCCCGCCGCGTGCGCCAACTCGTCGACGAAACTCTCGACGAAGAAGCCCGAAAAGCTGTGCCCGACCGAGCGCCAGAAGCCCAACGGAACGTGCGTCTCGACCAGCGCGTGTTCCGCCACGAATCCGGGGATCGCGTAGGGCAGGGCCTGCGTGCCGTCGACCGCCTGCGCCCCCGCCTTGGGCTTGCCGCCCATGGCGGGGATGTTGCGCGTCATGAAGCTCGCGCCGGTGTCGTCGATGGCGACGCGGCTGCCCCATGCGGCGATATGCTTGTCGGCACCGAGATGCCCTCGCATCCGCGCGGCGGCGGCGGGGCGGAAGCGGTCCTGCGCGAAATCCTCCTCGCGCGTCCAGATCAGCTGGACGGGAGCCTTGACGGCGCGCGCGATCAGCGCCGCCTGGACGCACACGTCGCTCTCGGCCTTGCGCCCGAAGCCGCCGCCGAGCAGCGTCGGGTGGACCGTCACCGCCGTCTCCGCGATGCCCAGCGCCTTGGCGACCGCCCAGATGACGAGCGTGATCGACTGGGTCGGGGCCCAGATTTCGGCCGTGCCGCCCTCGACGCGCGCGGTGGCGTTCATCGGCTCCATGCAGGCGTGCGCGGCGAACGGCACGCTGTAATCGGCGGTCAGCACGCCCTTGCCGGTCAGCGTGGTGTGGTCGCCATGTTCGGCGACGACGATCGCGGGTTGCGCCAGTGCCGCCTTGAGCGCGGGTTCGATCCAAGGTCCGGCGGGGCGAGGCGTCGCGGCGAAGCTCGCCTTGACCTGCTCCAGCCCGGTCTTGGCGGCGTAGAAGCCATCGGCGACGCACGCCACCCACGTCGGCCCCTTGACGATCTGCACCCCCGCTGGCGCGCTCGCCGCGCGCAGCGCGGGGTCGCCGACCGGACCCGAGCGCACGGCGGCGTATTTCATCCCCGGCAGGCGCACGTCGGCCCCGAAGCGCGCCGTGCCGTCGACCTTCGACGGAATATCGAGGCGCGGCGGCGAGCGCCCCATCAGCGTGCGCGAATTGACCGGCCGCAGCATAGGCGACGACGGCGCGTCGAACGCGGCGGCCTTCTCGGCCAACGCGGCGAATTTGGCCTGGCGGTTCTTGTAGACGACGAAGCCGCCGCGCGTGTCGCAATCGCGCCAGTCGACGCCCCAGTCCTGCGCCGCCGCGCGGCACAGCATCTCGCGCGCGCTTGCGCCGGCCAGCCGCAGCGTGTCGTGGAAACCGCGCACCGACGTGCTGCCGCCGGTCATCTGGATGTCGTAGCGTTCCGCCAGCGTCTGCACCGCCCAGGTGCCGACGCCGCGCAGCGCGGCGGGCATCGCCGCCGCCATGTCGAGCGCCATGCCCTTGTTGGCATAGACGGGGTGGAGCGGCGCGGGCTCGACGCCGACGGTCGACCAGTCGGCACC
>CAXTSL010000098.1:1886-9345 GCA_964246975.1 uncultured Sphingomonadaceae bacterium | reverse complement strand
AGCAGCGAGCGCAGCGTGTCGTCGTCGGGCACTTCGAGCGCCTGATAATGCTTGTGGCCGAGGCCCTCGAAGAAATCCATGTCGACGATCGACGCGCCGGTCGCGACGATGCCGTCGACCATGTTGTTGCGGACCAGTTCGGCATAGAGATCCATGCACCCGCCCGCACTCGTCGAGCCCGCGATGACGAGGAAGATCGTGCAGTCGCGGTCCTTGAGCATGTCGTTGTAGATGCCCGTCGCGCGCGCGAGGTCGCGGCTGGTGAAGCTCATGCCCGCCATGCCGTCGATGATCGGGCGCGCGTCGAAGCTGGTGATGTCGATGTGGCGCACTTCGGTCGAGAGGAGTTCGGCCTTGCGGGTGTCGTTGATCGGGGCGTCGGTCATCGGTGGTCTCCAAAATCCGCCGTCATCCCGGCGAAAGCCGGGACCCATCTCCCAAGTTCCGGTGATGGGTCCCGGCTTTCGCCGGGATGACGGGTCCATGTTGGCTCGGCACCGCAGTGCCGCCCGCGGCTGGGGTGTCCAGCGCCGAACGGGTCAATATCGTCGCGGGGCGGCCCCCCTCCGTCGCTTCGCGCCACCTCCCCCTGAAGAGGGGGAGGATCAGTGCGTGCAATCCTCCCCCTCTTCAGGGGGAGGTGGACCGAAGGGCCGGAGGGGGACTTAACTCCGCTTCGCCCGCCGGATCGGCGTAACGACCTCGCGTGTCGGTTCGGTGACAACATAGGCGCTGTCCATCGGCTCGTCGTGCGCGATCACCGTCTCGCCCGCGCCGAAGCCGTTGAAACCCGTCCGCATTGCGCAGCCGTACGCCCCGAGCATCCCGATCTCGAGATAGTCGCCCGCCTGCACATCGGCGGGCAGCATGAACGGCCCGCGCATGAAGTCCATGTCGTCGCACGTCGGGCCGTAGAAGCTGTACGCCACGTCCTTGGCGCGCGACGCGGGTTCGCGCAGCAGCTCGACCGGAAAACGCCAGTCGACATGTGCCGCATCGAACAGCGCGCCATAGGCACCGTCGTTGATGAACAGCGTGTCGCCGCGCCGCTTCTCGACGCGCACCAGCAGGCTCGCGTATTCGGCGCACAGCGCGCGGCCCGGCTCGCACCACAGCTCGGCCGAGTAGCTGACGGGCAGGTCCTCGAAGGCGCGGTGGATGACCTCGAAATAGCGGTCGAGGCCGCCCGGCTCCATGCCTGGATAGATCGACGGGAAACCGCCGCCGACATCGACGACATCGACGGTGACGCCCGCCGCGACGATCGCCGCGCGGACGAGTGCCATGGCTTCGCTGTACGCCGACGGGCTCATCGCCTGCGACCCGACGTGGAAGCAGATGCCGAGCGCGTCCGCCGCCTGGCGCGCCGCCATCAGCACCGGCGCAGCCTCGTCGACGCCGACGCCGAACTTCGACGCGAGGCTGAGCTTCGAATGCGCCGACGAGACGCGCAGGCGCACGCACAAGGTCAGGTCGGTCGCGGCCTCCCCGTCGGTGGCGGTCGCCTCGACGATCTTCTCGAGTTCCTCGAGCGAATCGAGGCTGAACGTCCGCACGCCGTGGACGTGGTACGCTTCGGCGACCGATTCCATCGGCTTGACCGGGTGCATGAAGCACAGCACCGCCTCGGGCAACAGGCCACGCACGAGGCGCACCTCAGCGATCGACGCGACGTCGAAGGTGCGAATGCCGCTGTCCCACAGGATGCGGATGAGGTCGGGCGACGGGTTCGCCTTGACCGCATACATCGAGGTGCCCGGGAACTTCTGCGCGAAGTACCGGGCCGCGCGGGAAGCGGCGTGGGGGCGGACGAGGGTAACGGGTTGCGACGGACGCGTGTCGCGGGCTACCCCCAGCGCGTTATATGGCTTGTGCAATTCAAGGGACCTCCGGGGCGTGATTCGCAGCGACGGTGCTGCAACAAACTGCCTTGCGGTTGGAAGTCCCATGGGGCAGCGGAGGGCGTAAGTAGGGACGCCGACCCCCCCTGTAAAGCGGTTTTTTTCGCGCGCGATTTTTGCAAGTTTGCCTTGGCCGAACAGAAGGTTTTAGAACGGTTTCCAAGTCCGATATCGACGATGCCAGCGCACGCATAAGGGGCCATGCGGTACGCACGCCGCTACTGCGTTCGGACGCGCTCGATGCCGCGACGGGCGGCAAACTCTGGCTCAAGCCCGAGTGTTTGCAGCGCACCGGTTCCTTCAAGTTCCGCGGCGCGTACAACCGGCTGGCGGCGCTCAACGGCGACGAGCGCCGCGCCGGGGTGGTGGCGTTCAGCAGCGGCAACCACGCGCAAGGCGTGGCGCTCGCGGCGTGGCTGCTGGGGGTTCCCGCGACCATCGTCATGCCGCACGACGCGCCGACGGTGAAGGTCGACGCGACGCGCGGCTATGGGGCCGAGGTGGTGTTCTACGACCGCTATACCGAGAAGCGCGACGTGATCGCAGCGGAACTCGCGGCGGCGCGCGGCGCGACCGTCGTGCCGAGCTTCGACGACCCGTATATCGTCGCGGGGCAGGGCACGGCGGGGCTGGAGATCGCCGAGGACCTGGCTGGTATGGGCGTCGCCGCCGACCTCGTGCTGGTGTGCTGCGGCGGCGGCGGGCTGGCCGGCGGCATCGCGCTGGGCAGCGGGCTGCCGGTCGTGACGGTCGAGCCCGAGAGCTACGACGATGTCGCTCGGTCGCTGGCGGCGGGGACGATCTTGCCGGTCGAGAACCCCGGCCCGACGTTCTGCGATGCGCTGCAGACGATGGTCACCTGTCCGCTGACCTTCGGCATCCTCCGCGACCACGGCGCGACCGGAGTCGCGGTCAGCGAGGCGGCGGCGATGCGCGCGGTGGGCTTCGCCTTCCGCGAGTTGAAGCTCGTCCTCGAACCCGGCGGCGCGGTGGCCCTCGCGGCGGCGCTCGAGGGGGTCGTCGATCTGCGCGGGTGGTCGGCGGTGGTGGTGTTGTCGGGGGGGAATGTCGGGGCGGAGGTGTTTGGGCGGTGTTTGGCGGCGTGAAGAACACCGCCGACCGTCAGTCGGCGGTATGGCTTCGCTAGACTATGCGACGATCGCGGTACGGCGGCGTAGCTTCGCGCCGACGAGACTGAATCCCACTAGCATCAGCGCCCAGCTAGCGGGCTCGGGAACTACGCCTGCGGCACCAATTTGTACATCGGTGAGGCCAAGGTTAAGATATCTAGCGCCCAACAACTTTACAGATTTGATATAAACACCCGGATTGGCTTTCAAGCCGACGAAGGTCAGCGTGCCGTTGGGACCATATATCCCTGTAGGTACAGTAAATACGTCTATACCAATATTCGTGTTGACGTAGATTGAGGCCGTAGTCGAGAATTGAAAGGCACCCATGTTGAAGGCCAACAAGTCGTAAAAACCTTCGATCCTAACCGTGAAGCTGTTGGAATATAGGTCAGTGATTAGCGAGCGTGGAAAATTATTGTATTCATCCCTACCGCCGATCACCATTATTTCGCGGAATTGGCCGAAGGTCAACGCACCGTAGGTGACCGGTGAGCCAGGAAAAGTCGCGCCTAGACCGCTGTCATCAAAATTTTTGTTTTGGACGATGCTACCTGCAGCGGAAAAAGCTGCCTGCGTCATAATTTGCGTTACTCCCGCAGCCTGCACACTGGCGGTTGGAGTGGCTGCAACAAGGGCCGCGAGGACGAACGTAAACTTCATTTTAGGGCCCCTCAAGTATTGGACGACGTACCTCAAACTCCTTTCCAAGCAAGAATAGGGCCAAAAAGCTAAACGCAACCATTTCAATGTCGTAACGAAATCGATTTGCAGGTGAGTGTAAAAAATTCCGACACTTTTACGCGAATCTACGATGTCACTTTTGTGACTTTCGCTTCGTCCAGTGAACGGGGCGTTGCAAACCGATGACTTGGCTGGAATGTATCGACATCGTCAAAACGCGCCTCACCGAACCATGCCGCGACCCTCGCTTTCGCCGCGCCGTCGAGGTGGAGGCCCGCCTTGGTGCGCCGCCACAGCACGTCGTCGGCGGTCGTCGCCCATTCGTTCGCGCGGAAATGGTCGAGTTCGGCCTCGAAGATGCCGCCGTAGTTCTCGCCCAGTCCCGCCGTCAGCAGCGGTGCCGCCGCCGTGCCGAGTGTGCGCGCCAGCCGACGGATGAGTTTGGGGTCGTAGTCGTGATGCGCGAGCGTCAGGCTCTCGACCCAGCGCGCGAAGGCCGTCTGGCCGTTTTCGCCCGGCAGGCGCGGCACGTCGCCGCCGGGGAGCGGAGCGGTCGCGGTCCATCGCTTGGTTTTCGGCGCGACCAACTTCAGCACCGCCTCGGCGAGGACGCGGTAGGTGGTGATCTTGCCGCCGACGACGGTGATCGCGCTGACCCCGGCGTGCTCGACGAGGCGGTAGTCGCGGCTGGTCTCGCGGTCCCCCTTGCCGGCTTCGAGGATCAGCGGGCGGGCGCCCGCGAAGCGGTGGACGATGTCGGCAGGGCTGAGCGGATGCGCGAGATAGCGGTTGACCGCGCCGAGCAGATAATCGGCTTCGGCGTCGGTGATGTGCGCCGCCGCGGGGGTGTCGACATCGCGCTCGGTGGTGCCGATCAGCGAGAAGTCGCGCTCGTAGGGGATGCAGAAGACGATGCGCCCGTCGGGCTGCTGGAGCATGAAGGCGTCGCGGCCGAGATGGACGCGCCTCGTCACGAGGTGCGAGCCCTGGACGAGCCGCAGCGCGGGGGCGTCGTTGCGGCCCATGACGGTGCGCGCGACGCTCTCGGCCCAAGGTCCGGCGGCGTTGACCAGCGTCGTCGCGGCGAGCGTCCGGCCATCCTCCAGCGTTACCTGCCACCGCGTGCCGTCGTGGTGCGCGCGGGTGACGCGGGTACGCGGCAGGATCGTCGCACCACGGTTCGCCGCATCGCGCGCGTTGGCGATGACGAGGCGCGCGTCGTCGACCCAGCCGTCCCAGTAGCGGAAGGCGTCGCGGTAGCTCGGCTTGAGCGCGCGCCCCGCGCGGTCCTGCCGCAGGTCGATCTTCGCCGACCCCGGCACCACCTCGCGCCGTGCCAGATGGTCGTAGAGGAACAGCCCGGCGCGCAGCATCCATTCGGGCCGCTCGCCCGACGCGGGCAGCACGAAGCTCTGCGGCCAGCTGATGTGCGGCGCGATGTCGAGCAGCACTTCGCGTTCCGCCAAGGCCTTGCGGACCAGCCCGAAGGCGTAGAATTCGAGGTAGCGCAGCCCGCCGTGGATGAGCTTTGTCGACGCGCTCGAGGTCGCGCCGCCGAGATCGCCCGCGTCGAGCAACGCTACCGTAAGCCCGCGCCCCGCCGCGTCGCGCGCAATGCCCGCGCCGTTGATGCCGCCGCCGATGATGAGGAGGTCGTGGATCACGCGGGCGCTCTTGCCGGAAGCGGCGGTGTGCGCAAGCCCCCTCCGTCGCTTCGCGCCACCTCCCCCTGAAGAGGGGAAGGACCCCGATCCTCCCCCTCTTCCGGGGGAGGTGGCGGCGCAGCCGACGGAGGGGGCGCTTCCGCTCGCTCAATGCCAGCGCTAGGGAGGAAGTAATGTCCACCACCGACCTCATCGTCGTCCTCGACGAAGGCACGACCTCGACGCGCGCCATCGTCTTCACGACCGAAGGCGAGATCGTCGCACAGGCGGCGCGGCCGTTGACGCAGCACTACCCGCAGCCGGGGTGGGTCGAGCATGACGCCGCTGAAATCTGGGCGCTGAGCCGCGCGGTGTTGGAGGAGGCGGCGGATGCGGCAGGGATCGACCGCATCGCCTGCATCGGCGTGACCAACCAGCGCGAGACAGTGGTGTTCTGGGACCGCGCGACGGGCGAACCACTGGCCCCGGCGATCGTCTGGCAGGACCGGCGCACCGCCGATCTATGCGCGACGCTGCGCGAAGGCGGCCACGAGGCGGCGGTGCAGGCGACCACCGGCCTGCTGCTCGACCCGTATTTCTCGGGCACCAAGATCGCCTGGGCGCTCGACCAATGGCCGCAGGTGCGCGCGGCGGCGGACGCGGGGACGCTCGCGCTGGGGACGGTCGATGCGTATTTGCTGTTCCGCCTGACCGGCGGCGCGGTCCATGCGACCGACGCGACCAACGCGGCGCGGACGCTGCTGATGGACCTTCGGACGTGCGCGTGGGATGATGGCATGACCGACCTGCTCGGCGTGCCGCGCGCCGCGCTGCCCGCGATCACCGATTGCGCGGGGGCGCTCGGCAAGACGACTTTGCTCGGGCGCGCCATCCCCATAACGGGCAGCGCGGGCGACCAGCAGGCGGCAGCCATCGGGCAGGCGTGCCTGGCGCCCGGCATGGTCAAGGCAACCTATGGCACCGGCTGCTTCGTCCTTGCACACGCCGGACCCAAGCCGCCGGCCTCGACGCACCGCCTGTTGTCGACCGTCGCGTGGCGGCTCGGCGGTGTCGCGGCCTATGCACTCGAGGGGAGCATCTTCACGGCGGGCGCGGCGGTGGAGTGGCTGCGCGACGGGCTGGGCGTCATCGCTGCGTCGCCCGAGACCGAGGCGCTGGCGCGTTCGGTACCCGACAGCGGCGGCGTGGTCTTCGTCCCCGCGCTGGCGGGCATGGGCGCGCCGCACTGGCGGCCCGAAGCGCGGGGCCTGCTGACCGGCCTGACGGCGGGGACGACGCGCGCGCATATCGCTCGCGCGACGCTTGAAGCGATGGCGCACCAGACCGCCGACCTGCTCGACGCGCTCGCCGCCGACGGGGTGGTCGCGGCGCGGCTGCGCGTCGACGGCGGCATGGTGGCGAACGACTGGCTGTGTCAGGACCTCGCCGACACGCTCGGCATCCCGGTCGAGCGCCCGCGCGTCATCGAGACGACGGCGCTCGGCGCGGCGATGCTCGCGGGCTTCGGCGCAGGGCTGTTCGCGTCGCTGGCGGCGGCGAGCGCGATGGCGCGGCCCGACCGGCTGTTCGAGCCGCGAATCGACGCCGAAACCCGTTCCGCCCGTCGTGCCGCATGGGCGCGCGCGGTGCGGCAGGCGCTCACCACATGATACGGGCCGCGCTCACCGCCGCGATGCTCGCCGCCCTCGCGCTGATCGTCACCGGCGGCTGGATGCTGGCGCGCGGCGTCGGCACGCGGCTCAAGGCGGGGCTGATGATTGCGGCGGGGCTCGTGACGATCTTCAACGTGTGGGTCGCGACGGTGCCGGTTTAGGCGGCGGCCACCGGCTCCGAAACCGTCAGCCGCACGCCAAGCGCCTTGACGATGGCGGCGACGGTCGCAAATGATGGATTTCCGGCTTCGCCCAGCGCCTTGTAGAGGCCCGACCGCGTAATCCCGGCATCGCGCGCGACATCCGACATGCCGCGCGCCCGCGCGACATGCCCGAGCGCATCGCGGATTTCATCCGGGTCACCCGCTTCGAAAACGGCATCGAGATAGGCCGCGACCTCGGCTTCGGTACCCAGATGTTCGGTTATG
>CAXTSL010000098.1:0-1876 GCA_964246975.1 uncultured Sphingomonadaceae bacterium | reverse complement strand
TCCCAGCGCCGTGTCGCGAGTGTCATCGGTCGAGTTCCTTCGCCATTCGCTTCGCCGCCGCGATGTCCCGCGCCTGCGAACCCTTCTCCCCGCCACACAGCAGCAGCACCCACGCACTGCCGTGCAGCGTAAAATACAGGCGGTAACCCGGACCGTAGTGAATTCGCATCTCGCTGATCCCATCGCCAATCGGCGCGACATCGCCGGGATTGCCTGCCTCCAGCCGTTCGACACGCCGGTTGATTTGCGCGCGTGCCCGCAAGTCTCGCAATCCGCCGAACCATTTTTCGTAGGTCGGGGTCTGGCGGACTTTGACCATAGATCTGCCTAGCCCCAACGGGGACCTTTGTCAACCACAGGATACAGGTTGAGCTACTCCGCCGCCACCGCCAGCGCCGGTTCGCGCCACGTCAGCACGGGCTTGCGCGCGGCCGCCGTCTCGTCGAGGCGGCGGCGGGGGGCGAGGAAGGGCGCGGCGCGGTAGGCATCGGGGTCGGCGAGCATCCGGCCCGCCAGCGAGCGCAGCGCGCCGATCAGCTGGTCGAGGCTGGCCTTGCTTTCGGTCTCGGTCGGCTCGACGAGCATCGCGCCGTGGACGACGAGCGGGAAATACATCGTCATCGGGTGAAAGCCCTCGTCGATCATCGCTTTGGCGAAATCGAGCGTGCCCAGCCCGGTGCCATCGAGAAAATCGTCCGAGAACAACGCCTCGTGCATACACGGGCCGCTCGCGGCGAACGGCGCGGTGAACACGTCCTTGAGGCTCGCGAGGATGTAGTTGGCGTTGAGCACCGCATCCTCGGCGACCTGGCGCAGCCCGTCGTTGCCGTGGCTGAGAATATAGCTCAGCGCCCGAACGAACATGCCCATCTGGCCATGGAACGCCACCATGCGCCCGAAGCTGCGGTCGTGGTCCGGCGAGGCGAGCGCCTGCGCCTCCTCGACGAGTTCGTAATGCTGGCTGGTCTTGCGGACGAAGGGCAGCGGCGCGAACGGCGCGAGCGCGGCCGAGAACACCACCGGCCCGCTGCCCGGCCCACCGCCGCCGTGCGGGGTCGAGAAGGTCTTGTGGAGGTTGATGTGCATCGCATCGATGCCGAGATCGCCGGGGCGGACGCGCCCGACGATCGCGTTGAAATTCGCGCCGTCGCAATAGACGTATCCGCCCGCGGCGTGGACTGCGTCGGAGATCGCGCGCATATCGCGCTCGAACAGCCCGCAGGTGTTGGGGTTGGTAATCATCACCCCGGCGACATCGGGACCAAGCCGCGCGACGAGTGCGGCGGTATCGACGCGGCCTTCGCTAGTGGCGGGGATATCCTCAACGCTGAATCCCGCGAAGGCGGCGGTCGCGGGATTGGTGCCGTGCGCGCTTTCGGGGACGAGGATGACTTTGCGGCCCCCCTCCCCACGCGCTTCGAGCGCGGCCTTGATCGCGAGGATGCCGCAGAGTTCGCCGTGCGCGCCCGCCTTCGGACTCATCGCGACCGAATGCATGCCCGTGAGCGTGACGAGCCAGTGCGCGAGCTGCTGGATCACCTCCAGCGCACCCTGCACGGTGTCGACCGGCTGGAGTGGGTGGCAATCGCTGAAGCCGGGGAGTCGCGCGACCTTTTCGTTGAGACGCGGATTGTGCTTCATCGTGCACGATCCGAGCGGGAACAGGCCGAGGTCGATCGCGTAATTCTGGCGGCTGAGGCGGGTGTAGTGGCGGACGGTTTCGGGTTCGCTGAGACCGGGCAGGCCGATCAGCGCGGTCCGTTCGAGGCCGCCGAGCTTTGTCGTCGTGGTGACGGGATCGGCGACTTCGACGCCGGTGGTTTCGGTGCTGCCGATTTCGAAGATCAGCGCTTCCTCCAGCATCAGCGCCTTGTTG
>CAXTSL010000097.1:0-9593 GCA_964246975.1 uncultured Sphingomonadaceae bacterium | reverse complement strand
TCGCCAAGGCGGCGGGTGTGTCGGTGGTGCCGGGCTTCATCGGCGAGATCGACGGCACCGAACATGCCGTCCGCATCGCGTCGGAAATCGGCTATCCGGTGATGATGAAGGCGAGCGCGGGCGGCGGCGGCAAGGGCATGCGGCTGGCGTGGTCCGAGGCCGACGTGCGCGAGGGCTTCGAGGCGACCAAGCGCGAGGGGCTGGCGAGCTTTGGCGACGACCGCGTCTTCATCGAGAAGTTCGTCGAGCACCCGCGCCATATCGAAATCCAGCTGCTTGGCGACCAACTGGGCAACATCGTCTATCTGAACGAACGCGACTGCTCGATCCAGCGCCGCCACCAAAAGGTCGTCGAGGAGGCTCCTTCCCCCTTCGTCACGCCGGAAATGCGGCGCGCGATGGGCGAACAGGCGGTCGCACTGGCGCGCGGCGTCGGCTATTTCAGCGCCGGCACGGTCGAATTCATCGCGGGCGGCGACCGCTCGTTCTACTTCCTCGAGATGAACACGCGGCTGCAGGTCGAGCATCCGGTGACCGAGGCGATCACCGGGCGCGATCTGGTCGAGGACATGATCCGCGTCGCGTCGGGCGAGCCGCTCGGGTTCGGTCAGGCCGATGTCCGCCTCGACGGCCACGCTATCGAGACGCGCGTCTATGCCGAGGACCCCTACCGCGGCTTCCTGCCCTCGACCGGGCGGCTGTCGCGCCTCGCCCCACCCGAGGGCGACGATGTCCGCGTCGATACCGGCGTCGTCGAGGGCAGCGAGATCAGTCGCTTCTACGATCCGATGATCGCCAAACTGATCACCCACGCGCCGACGCGCGGCGAGGCAATCGCAGCGCAGGCTGCCGCACTCGACGCCTATCTGGTGCGCGGTATCAGCCATAATATCGACTTTCTGGCGAGCCTGATGCGCCATCCGCGCTTCGTCGCGGGCGAAGCGGTGACGACGGCCTTCATTGCCGAGGAGTATCCGGATGGGTTTCACGGCAACCCGGTCGATGCCGCGACCGAGGCCGCCGTCATCGCCTGCGCCGCCGTCCTCCACGCCACTGCCGCCGAGCGCGCGCAGCTCATCGATGGCCAGCTCGACGGCCACGGCGCGGCGTTCGGCGAGGATTGGGTGGTGCAGTTCGGTGGTGTCGATCATGCGGTGTCGGTCGCCGATGCCGGCGGCGGTTTCGCGGTCGTCATCGAAGGTGTCGAACACCGGCTGACCACCGACGCGCGCCCGGGCGACGCGCTGTTCCGGGCCCGCTTCGACCGGCGCGAGGTGACCATCGCCGTCGATGCGCTGGCGACGGGCTATCGCCTGACCACGGCAGGCGCGAGCCACGTCGTTCGCGTCCTGACCCCACGCGCCGCAGCACTCGCGAAGTTCATGCTGCCCAAGGTCGCCCCCGACCTGTCGCGGTTCCTGCTCTGCCCGATGCCCGGTCTCGTCGTGAAGCTCGACGTCGCGGCCGGCGACAAGGTCGAACCCGGCCAGCCCCTCGCCACCGTCGAGGCGATGAAGATGGAGAATATCCTGCGCGCCGAAAAGGCCGCGACCGTCCGCGAGGTGCGCGTCAAGGCGGGCGACAGCCTCGCTGTCGACGCGGTGATCCTCGAGTTCGAGACCTGACGATGCAGGCTAAGCCGCCGCCGCCTCGATTGCCGCGAGGTCGATCTTGACCATCGTCATCATCGCTTGGAAGGCGCGCCGGGCGCGCGCCGGATCGGGATCGGCGAGCAGTTCGGGCAGCCGACGGGGGAAGATCTGCCACGGAATCCCCCAGCGGTCGTTGAGCCAACCGCACTGAATTTCCGTGCCGCCGTCGGCGGTCAGCGCGGCCCACAACCGGTCGATCTCGGCCTGGTCGTCGCAGGCGACCGCGATCGACGCGGCGCTGGAGTTCGCCGCCATCTTCTGCCCGCCGTTGAGGCCCTGCATCGCCTGACCCGCGAGGGTGAAATCGACGATCAAAGGGTCGCCCGCCTTGCCCGCCGGATAGTCGCCGGGCGCGGACTGGACATGGTCGACGCGCGAACCGGGGAGGAGCGAGCAGTAGAATTCCGCCGCCGCGACGGCATCGCGTTCGAACCACAGGCAGGTCGCGACCTTCGGCATGGCGTGCTCCTCTTCGTCCCGTCCGCCGAGCATTAGCAAAATCGGCGGGTGGGCGGAAGTCAGCGCGCGTCAGGCCGCCTCGTGGAAGGGGCAACCCGAACGCGTGCCGCGCTCGTCGGCGAGCGCGGCATAGACCGGGCGGCGGGCGCGCTGGATACCGCCCAGCGGCTGGTGCGCGACGAGCCCGTGCCACGGCGAGAAGGCGAGTCCCGCGTCGTTGGCGGCGACGCCGTCCGCACCCCACGACGGCTGCGGCGCGACGGTCAGGCGGGCCACGGCGCGGTACGGGCTGTCGGCCTCGGGCCACGCGACGCTGGCATCTTCGACGGGCATCGCGTCAAGATCGGTGCAGAGCTGGACGCGCAGTTCCCACACTCCCCCGGCGGACGCGAAATGCGCCGCGACGGCGTCGCGCAGACCGTTGGGGCGGTCGGCCAGATCGACCGGCGCGTCGGACAGCGCGGTCAGTTCGGGCGACACGGGCGCGACCGAAAACTTGGCGATATAGTCGCCGTAGCGCGACGGCACCTGAGTGAAATAGGTCTCGCCGAGCGGGTTCGTGAGTGCGTGTCCGCCGAGCGAAATCAGCTTCGAGCTCTTGCCGCCCATTGCTTCGACGACGCTTTCAAGGCCGCGCGCGGTCGCCGAGAAGGCGCGCTTCAACCCTTCCGCCTTGTCGGTCGTCGCGGCGAGCAGCTTGAGGTTGGCGAGGAACTTCGCCGGTGTCGCAACGAGAAACGCCGGACCATCGACGAAGAGGAAGTCCTGCGTCGTGTCGGTCGCCGATCCGGACAGTTGCGCGCCTTCGACGCCATATACCTTGATCGCCAGCCCGCGCGGGGTGGAGACGTGATCGTCCATGATATCGCCCGGCGACGTCGACAGGCGCAGCGCCACGTCGTAGCGACCGCCCTGCGCGAACAACCCTTGGGCGAGTTCGGGCGGCAGGCCGGGCGCGACCTCGAGCGTGCCGCGCAGCACCGCATGTCCCTTGGCATGGACCGAGCGGATGGCGCGCTCCTCCTCGGCCCATGTCGTCGCGCTGATCCGCATGAGCGTTTCGGTCAGCGCGGCGATGGTCTCGCTCTCGCCGTCCTCGGGCTGCTCGACCGACGGGACGTAATGCAGGGGTGCAGGCATCGCCGATCTCCGCTGGCGGCAAACGCTGAACCGGCGGCTTTACGATCGGTTCCCGTGGCGCCTCAGTGCGGGAGCGCCCCTTCGTGTTCGAGCAGCCAGCGCTTGCGCGCGACGCCGCCGGCATAACCCGTCAGCGCGCCCGATGCGCCGATGACGCGGTGGCACGGCACGACAATGCCGATCGGGTTCGCGCCGTTCGCCAGCCCGACCGCGCGCGCCGCGCCGGGCTTGCCGAGCATCGCCGCCAGCGCACCATAGCCCGTCGTCGTCCCCACCGGGATGCGGCGCAACGCGGCCCAGACGCCGCGCTGGAATTCGCTGCCCCCGGTGGCGACGGGCAACGCATCGAGCGCGTCGAGGTCGCCGCCGAAATAGGCATCGAGGGCGCGGATCACGGCGTCGGGCGCGTCGCCCCCGGTCAGCGCGACGCTGCCGTAGTGGCGGGCGAGCAGCATCCGCATCCGCGCTTCGTAATCCGCGAAATCGAGCGCGCGGAGGTTGCCGTCGGCGTCGGTTACGACGAGCAGGTCGCCGACGGGTGCGGCGTAGCGCATCAGGATCAGGTCCATCGGATTTCCTTTCAGGGCGCGGCGACGGCGCGCGGCGGGGGTTTCGCCGTGGACGCTCGCCCAGACTTCGTTGAAGCGGCGGACGCTGCCGAACCCCGCCACCAGCGCGACCTGGGCGAGCGGCAGCGCGCCGCCGTCGACCAGCGCGCTGGCGGCGGCGAGGCGCTTGGCCTGCGCGACGGCGACCGGCGGCGCGCCGACATGCTTGCCGAACAGACGCCGCACCTGACGCTCGCCGAGGCCGAGCCGGTCGCCGAGGCCCGCGACGCCGCCCGCGCCGTCCTCGAGTGGTCGGTCGAGCCCGCCACGCTCGATCAGCGCCAACGCGCGGCGGACGCTCGCCGCGCTCCCCGACCACGCCGCACTGCCCGGCGCGGCGTCGGGGCGGCAGCGCTTGCAGGCGCGGTAGCCCGCCGCCACCGCCGCCGCCGCCGTCGCGACGAAGCTGCAGTTCTTGAACAGCGGCGGGCGCGCCGGACAGACGGGGCGGCAAAAGATGCCCGTCGTCCGCACGCAGGTGAAGAAGCGCCCGTCGGCAGCGGGGTCGCGCGCCAGCATCGCGGCGTAGCAGGCAGGCGGGTCGGTGTGCATGTCGAGTGTGTAGCCGCGTTCGTCGCGCGCGTCTGGCGGTTTTCGGACAGGGTTGCCGTGCGCTATTCGCTGAACTCCGCCAACTCCGGAATCCGCGTGAAGGCGATCTTCGGCCCCGACGAGCGCGTCGCGCCGCGGGCGTCGTGGCCGATGGTCACGGCGTCGCGGCCCCAGCGGCCGTTGACCTTGTCGAGCGCGCGGCTGAGCGACAGGCGCCGCGCTTCGGTCGCGGCGCTGACGCCGCCGCCGCCGTCGAACAGGCCGAGCTGCGCCTCGCTGGCGGGACTCAGGTCGAGAAACGTAACCGAGACCTGGAGATAGCGGTGTTCCGCCATCTCGCCGAGCATACGCCGCCACAGGCCATCGAGGACGTGAAGCAGCGTGAAACTGTCGTGCGCCGCGACCAGGCGTTGGCCGTGCGACCATCTCGTCCGGCCCTCGCCCTTGACGGTCAGCGTCAGCAGCGAGGTGCGGCACTCCATCCGCCGCAGCCGGGTGGCGGCCTTGAGGAGCAGCCGCCGCGCCACCAGCCGGGCGCGGTCGGGGCTACGCTTTTCGGGGCTCAGCACGCTGCTGTGGCCGATGGTCCGGCGCTGTACGGCGCGTTCGGGCAGGTCGGCACCGCGCAGCAGCCAATACAGCCGCTCGCCCCAGACATTGCCCCAGGCGTCGAGCGCCTGGCGCGGGGTCAGCGCCAGCACGCGCGCCATGTCGACGACGCCGGCCGCTGCGAGGCGCTTCTCCATGTTCTTGCCGACGCCGGGGATGTCGCAGGGCTTGAGCGTGCACAGCCGTTCGTGGAGCGTCGCGGCCTCGAGGATCGTCAGACCGTCGGGTTTCATCATGTCGCTGGCGATCTTGGCGAGCAGGCGGTTGGGCGCGACACCGATCGAGGATTTGAGGCACATCCCGACGTTCGCCGCGACGCCCGCCTTGATACGCGCCGCGAGGTCGGCGACTTGCGCGGGGGCGTTCTCGTTGTCCATCAACCGGCAAGCGACCTCGTCGATCGAGCAGACAGCGGTGACGGGGACGTGGCGCTCGACCTCGGCGATGATCGCGTGGTGGAAGCGGACGTAGGCCTCGTGCCGCGCGGGCACGACGACGAGGTCGCGGCACATCGCCTTGGCCTGCCAGATCGGCGTGCCGGTCTTGATGCCGAACGCCTTGGCCTCATAGCTGGCGGCAATCGCGGCGGTCGAATCGGTGTGGACTGCGGCGACGGCGATCGGCCGCCCGCGCAATTCGGGCTGAAGCTGCTGCTCGACGCTCGCGAAATAGCTGTTGAGGTCGAAATACAGCCAGCGCAGGGGGCGCGACTCGTCCATGGCGCGAACCTAGCATGACTGGAACGAACATAGAACGGCGCGGTGCTCGACACAAACGGCGTCGCCTTGGCTGGCGCGTTACCCCGGCGTCATGAAATCGCCGCGCACGACGAGCTTGATCCCATCCTTGGTGAACAGCTTCCGCCCCTTGAACACTTGGTCGTAGAGGCGCGCGATCGCGGCGGCGTCGTCGGCGAAGGTGATCGTGCGGCCATCGGGGTGGAAGATGTCGATGCCCTCGTCCGAATGTTCGCTGGCATAGCCCTCCTGCGCGCCGTGCAGGACCATCGGCACGCCGATCTGGCGGTTGACCCAGTTCTGCACGTCCATGAACTCGGGGCTGCGCATGTGATCGACGCCGAGGCGCTCCTCGGTGACCGCGACGTTTTTCGACGGGTCGCCCTGGGGCACGATGCCGTACAGGTCGAAGTCGCCGTGAATATATTTGCCGTTCTTGAACGCGCCGGTGCCGGTGAACTCGACGCAGCCATAGCGGTCGCTCGCCGGGTCGAGATCGACGAAATATTGTTTGCCATTCGGAACGTAGGTCAGCCGCGACTGGCCCTCGAGGGTCAGCACGGCGGGGGCAAGGGTCTTGGCGAAGCCCTCCCATTCCTTCAACGCCTTGCCGTATTTCTCGGTGGTGTTGAAGGCTTGCGATCCCGTGATCGTCGGATCGACGACGAGACCGGCGCTCTTCTTCACGCCGAACTGCGGATGGTAATAGTCGCCGTCGGCGGTCTTGGCCTTGCAGTCGAGGCGTTTGGGGACGCACATCGGGTCGCCGATCAGCCGGACCGACGCCTCGTTGGTGCGCCGCACGAGGATAAAGACGTGAAACAGCTTCGCGGCAGACAGAAACGCCTTCGCGTACTGCTGCGGCATCCGGTCGTCGAAGCTCATCGCCATCCCCTGTTGTCGCGCGACCCGGGGTTTGGGGCACGATAGCGCGTGCCGAAACGATCGTCCAGCAGAAGCACGCCGTGCCGTGACTTGCACGCGCGCGCGCAATCGCTAGCGTGCGCGCACCATCTGTTCCCGGAGTGACCCCCCGATGCCCAGCCGTCGCGACCTGCTGACTGCCTCCGCCGTGACCCTTGCCGCCGCCGCGACGCCGCTGATGGCCAAGACCGCCGCCAAGATCGTGGCGAAGCGCCCCGCCGTTGCCGCGTCGCCGCTGACCCCGGTGCTGCGCCAGATAGCCGATCAGATGCTGCTCAATTCGCCCGAAACCGCGACCGGCCTCGGCCTCGACCGCGGGGCGTTGTCGCCGCTGGCGTCGCGGCTGGGCGACGCATCGCTCGACGAGCGCGGGCGCAATGCCGAGCGCATCAAGGCCTATCGCAAGCAACTGACCGATCTCGAGCGCAAGGAGCTGGGCGACACCGACGCAACGCGCTACGATACTTTGCTCTACGCGCTCGACACGGCGGTCGCGGGCAACAAGTTCGACTATGGCTATAGCGGCCCGAGCGGCGGCATTCCCTATGTCGTCAGCCAGCAGAACGGAGCCTACTCGAACGTCCCCGAGTTCCTCGATTCGCAGCACCACATCGAGAAGGCGGCCGACGTCGAGCAATATTTCGACCGCCTCGACGCGTTCGCACGCCAGCTCGACCAGGAAACCGCCGCGATGGAGCACGACGCGGGCAAGGGCGTCGTGCTGCCCAATTTCCTACTCGACAACGTGCTCGGCCAGCAGACCGCGTTGCGCGCCACCGCAGCGGGCGAACAGCGCATGGTGGTCAATCTCCGGCCCCGCGCCAAAAAGGTCGGCGCACCCGATCCCACGGCGCGCGCGACACGGCTTGTCGAAAAGGCGATCTATCCGGCGCTCGACCGCCAGATCGCGATGCTGACCAGCTTCAAGGAAAAAGCCGACGACAAGGCGGGCGTGTGGAAATTCGCCGACGGCGAGGCCTATTACAAATGGCTGCTGCGCGGCAGCACGACGACCGACCTGTCGGCCGAGGCGATCCACCAGACCGGGCTGCGCCAGAACGCCGAGATCGACGCGCAGATGGACACGCTGCTGAAAGGCCAGGGCCTGACCAAGGGCTCGGTCGGCGAGCGTGTCATCGCGCTCGGCAAGGACCCACGCTTCACCTATGCCGACGACGACGCGGGACGCGCGGCGGTGCTGGCGTATGTGCAGGGACGCATCGACGCAACGCGCCCAATGCTGTCGAAGATCTCCAAGCTGGCCTTGAAGGCGGGCGTGCAGGTCAAGCGCGTGCCCGTCGACATCCAGGACGGCGCGGCACTGGGCTATATGAACTTCGCCAGCCTCGATGGCTCGCGGCCCGCGATCTATTACATCAACCTCAAGGACATGGCTTTCTGGCCGAAGTTCCAGCTGGCGTCGCTGACGGCCCACGAGGCTTTACCCGGCCATGCCTGGCAGGGCGCGTACCTTGCCGAGCATGCCAAGGAATTGCCGCTGATCACCTCGCTGCTCAGCTTCAACGCCTTCGTCGAGGGCTGGGCGCTATACGCCGAGCAACTCGTCGACGAGAGCGGCGCGTACGACGACGATCCGTTCAGCCGCCTGGGCTATCTGCAGGCGCAGCGCTTCCGCGCCGTACGCCTCGTCGTCGACACCGGGCTGCACGCGAAGAAATGGACGCGCGAGCAGGCGATCAACTACATGACGGCCAATACCGGCCGCGCGCGCTCGTCGGTGACCAGCGAGATCGATCGTTACTGCGCCTCGCCGGGACAGGCGTGCGGCTACAAGATCGGCCACAACGAGATCATCCGGTTGCGCGGTGTCGCCAAGGCGGCAGCAGGCGCAAACTTCGACGTGCGCGACTTCAACGACGCCGTGGTGACGACGGGCGGCGTGCCGCTCAGCGTGCTGGCGACGGTGATCGAGCGGCGCTTCAAGGCGGCGTAGGCGGAGTAGCCTTCCCCCTCCCCAGAGGGAAGGGTTAAGGACGTGGGTCAGAAAATTACCACCGCCTTGCCCACGACCTGCCCCGCCGCCATCGCCGCGAACGCCGCACCGACCTCCTCGAGCGTCACACGCAGCCCGATGTGCGGGCGCAGCGCCGCCGCCAGCGTGTCGATGCGGCGCAGATGCTCGGCCCCGGCGGCGGCGTCCTGCCGCCCGGCCTCGCCGGCGCGCACCCCGACGATCTCGACGCCCTTGAGGAGCAGGCGGTTGAGCGGCACCGCGACGGGCGGCCCGCCGGTAAAGCCGATCACCAGATAGCGCCCGCCCCAACGCAGCGTGCGAAGCGCGGGCAGGACCAGCGCGCCGCCGACGGGATCGAACACCACGTCGATGTCGCGCGCCGCAAAGACCGGGGCGGCGCGGTCGACGACCACCACGTCGTCGGCTCCCGCGTCGCGCAGCAGCGTCGCCTTGCCCGCGTCGGACGTCGCCGCGACCACGACCGCGCCGAGCGCCTTCGCCAGCCGCACCGCCGCCCAGCCCATGCCGCCACCCGCACCGAGCACGAGGACACGCTCGCCCGCAGCGAGCCGGCCGCGCACCTTGAGCCCGACCCACGCAGTCAGCGCGCCGACGGTGAACGCCGCGCCCTCGTCGTCGTGGAAGCCCCCCGGCATCGAGCGCACGGCAGCGAGCGGCAGGGTCAGCCGCTCGGCCATGCACCCCGCGCGCGCGCCGACAATGACGCGCTCGCCGATCAATTCGCCCGAAACATCCTCGCCCACCGCGACGATCACCCCCGCGCCCTCGACGCCCGGCACGAAGGGCAGCGCGGGCCTGAACTGATAGCCGCCCGACAGCATCAGCAGGTCGGGATAGTTGAGCGCCGCCGCCGTCATGCCGACGGTCACCTCGCCCGGCCCCGGCGGCGGCGGCGCGGGCCAGTCGGCCTCGACAC
>CAXTSL010000096.1:0-9885 GCA_964246975.1 uncultured Sphingomonadaceae bacterium | reverse complement strand
CCTGAAGCGGGGGAGGAGCTTCGGTCCTCCCCCGCTTCAGGGGGAGGTGGCGCGCTCTTGCGCGACGGAGGGGGCCAGCGCGACCTGCGCCGCCGCCGCATCGGCGTGCACCTGGCGCGTCAGTGCGTCCAACCCGTCGAGCTTCGCCTCGGGCCGCAGATAGGCCACCAGTTCGACCGCGATTTCCTGTCCGTACAGATCGCCGTCGAAATCGAACAGCCAAGCTTCGAGCAACTCGCGTGGCGGGTCGATCATCGGTCGGACGCCGAGATTGGCAACGCCGTCGCGGCGCGTCCCGTCGGGCAGGCGGACGCGCACCGCATAGACCCCGTAGGCGGGGCGCAAATACGGCCCCATGTCGAGGTTGGCGGTTGGGAAGCCGAGCGTCCGCCCGAGCTTGGCGCCATGCTCGACACGACTGCGGATCGTATAGGGTCGCGTCAGCAGCGCCGCCGCGCTCGACGGGTCGGCCCCGCGCAAGGCTTCGCGGATGCGCGTCGACGACACCGGGCCACTGCCGTCGCTGACCGGCGCGACGACCTCGGCGTCGAAGCCATGCACCCGCCCGAACGCCGCGAGGCTCGCGACATCGCCCGAGCGCGCCTGACCGAAGGTGAAGTCGCCGCCGCTGACCACCGCGCGCACGCCGATGCGCTCGACCAGCCAGCGCGTGCAGAAACCCTCCGCGCTCTCCGCCGCCAGCACGCGGTCGAAGGGCAGCACGACGGTCGCGTCGATGCCGAAGGCGGCGAACAGGTCGAGGCGCTGCGCCATCGTCGTCAGCGCGAAGGGCGGGGCGTCGGGGCGGAACAGCCGCGCCGGGTGCGGGTCGAAGGTCGCGACCAGCGCCGGACGCCCCTCGGCGCGCGCACGGCTCAGCGCGCGACCCACCACTGCCTGATGACCGAGATGGAAGCCGTCGAAATTGCCCAGCGCGACGACGCCGCCGCGCCACGCGTCGGGCACCCGCGCCCCGTTGTCGATCCGCTCCATGCGCCGCGACTTAGCGAGCGCCGCCCGCGCTGTCGCCCCCTCCCCTTCACGACGCATTCACGCTAGACGCGCGACGTGACCCGCGTGCCTGCCCCCGCCCGCCTGCTGCACCGGCTGTGTGCCGCCGCGCTGCTGTTGTCGGTGGCGACGACCGCGAGCGCGCAGCAGGCGGGACCGTCGATCCTGCGCGATGCCGAGACCGAGGCGTTCTTCAACGATCTCGCGCGACCGCTGATCGTCGCAGGCGGGCTCGACCCGAAGTCGGTGCAGATCGTCCTCGTCGGCGATCCGTCGATCAACGCCTTCGCCGGCGGCGGGCAGAACGTCTTCATCCATTCGGGGCTGATCATCACCGCCGACAATGTCAACGAATTGCAGGGCGTCATCGCGCACGAACTCGGCCATGTCGCAGGCGGGCACAACGTGCGGGGCGGCGAGGGCGCCGGGCCGGCGGGGCGCATCTCGCTGCTGTCGCTGCTGCTCGCCGGAGCGGCGGCGGCGGCAGGCGCAGGCGGCGCGGCGCTCGGCATCCTCGGCGGGGGCTTGGGCGTCGCGCAGAGCCAGTATCTGGCGTTCAGCCGCGATCAGGAGAGCCGCGCCGACGCGGCGGGGGCGGCGTACCTCAGCCGGGCGCACATCTCGGGCAAGGGCTCGGTCGATTTCTTCAAGAAGCTGCAGGGGCAGGAGTTCCGCCTCGCGATCAAGCAGGACAACGAGTACGACCGGACGCATCCCCTCTCGGGGACGCGCATCGCCAATCTCGAGGCGGGCTACCGCGCCGACCCGGCGTACAACAACCCCCTCGACGCGAAATTGCAGGCGCGCTTCCTGCGCATCAAGGGCAAGCTGATCGGCTTCGTCGACGAGCCGCCGCATGTGCTGGTGCTGTATCCGCCGAGCAATATTTCGGACGGCGCGCGCTATGCCCGCGCCTATGCCTATCATCGCGGCAGCTACGACGACGCCGCGACGCGCGAGATCGACGCGCTGCTCGCGTCGCGCCCCGCCGACCCCTATTTCAACGAGCTCAAGGGCCAGATCCTGCTCGAAGGCGGCAAGCCCGCCGAGGCTATCCCCGTGCTGCGCCGCGCCGTCGCGGCGGCCAGGAACGAGCCGCTGATCGCGACCTTGCTCGGCAATGCACTGGTCTCGACCGAGGACCCTGCCGATTTCGCCGAGGCCGAGCCGCTGCTCAAGACCGCGATCGCGCAGGACCACGACAACCCGCTGGCATGGTATCAGCTCGGCGTGATCTACGACCGCAAGCACGACGAGCCGCGCGCCGCGCTGGCGCAGGCCGAAAGCTACACGCTGTCGGGCGACACCAAGGGCGCGGCGGCGAAGGCACGCTTCGCGCGCAACGGCCTGACCAGGGGCACGCGCGACTGGCTGCGCGCCGACGACATCGCCGAGTTCGCCAGCGCCGAACTGGCCGACAAGAAGCGCCGCCGGTGAGCGGCTGGCGCGACCATATCAAAGGCTGGAACAGCGAAATGCGTGGGATGACGGCGGCGGCGGCGGTGCTGGCGGTAGCGGTGGTCGCGCTGGTGGCGGGGCGCGCGAGCGGCGACCCGGCGGCGGGCGTCGCGCCGAAGGACCGCGCGGCCATCGAGGCGATCATCCGCGACTATATCCTGTCGCACCCCGAGATCATCCCCGAGGCCATGACCGGCATGCAGGGCCGCGAGGTCAGCAAGCTGATCACCAGCAACCGCGCCGAGATCGAGACGCCGTATGCGGGCGCGGTGGCGGGCAATCCGCAAGGCGACGCGACGCTGGTGGTGTTTTTCGACTACGCCTGCCCCTACTGCAAGCGCGCCGCCGCCGACGTGACGCGGCTGATCGCCGACGACAAGCGCCTGCGCGTCGTTTTCCGCGACTTTCCGGTCCTCTCCGACGCCTCGACCGAGGCGGCGATGGCGAGCCTGTCGGCGGCGGGGCAGGGGCGCTACGTCGCGTTCCACGACCGATTGTTCGCGCAGTCGGGCAAGCTCAGCCACGAGGCGACGGTGGCGACGGTGCGCGCGGCGGGGCTGAACGAAGTGCGGACGGCGAAGGATCTGAACGCGGCGGCGCTGCGCGCCGAGATCAAGAAGAACCTCGACCTCGGTCGCGCTCTCGGGCTGACGGGGACGCCGAGCTATATCGTCGGCAACCGCATATTGTCGGGGGCGGTGGGTTACGACGCGCTCAAGGCGGCGATCGCCGAGGCGCGCGCGAAGGGGTGACTTCTCTCCCTCCCCTCCCGGTGAGCCTTCGCGAACCGAGAGAGGGGAGGGCCGGGGTGGGGTGTGTCACCAAGCAACGACTTTCCCGTGTGGCGCGGCACCCCACCCCGACCCTCCCCTCTCTCCGCTGCGCGGGGAGAGGAGGGAGAATCACCCGTCCAGCAACCGCGTCAGCTGCGCGACATCGCCGTCGAGCTCGGGGTCCTTGGCGCGCAGTTCGTCGATGCGCTTGACCGCGTGCATCACCGTCGTGTGGTCGCGCCCGCCGAAACGCCGTCCGATCTCGGGCAGCGAGCGGGGCGTCAGCTTCTTGGCGAGATACATCGCCACCTGGCGCGGGCGCGCGACCTCGACCGCCCGCCGCGCCGACAGCATGTCGCCGAGCTTGAGGCCGTAGTAGTCGGCGACCTTGCGCTGGATGTCGTCGATGGTGACCTTCTTCTCGTGCGCGCGCAGCAGATCGGCGAGCGTCTCGCGGGTAAACTCGATCGTGACGGCCTTGCCGACGAGGCGCGCATAGGCGACGACGCGGTTGAGCGCGCCCTCGAGTTCGCGGACGTTGGCGGTGATCTTGCGCGCGAGGAACTCGATGACGTCGGCGGGCACGTGCGTGCCCGGCATCGCGGCAGCCTTGGTGTGCAGGATATTGAGGCGCAGCTCGTAGTCGGCGGCGTTGATGTCGGCGACGAGGCCCCACGCCATGCGGCTGAGGATGCGTTCCTGGATACCCTCGAGGTTCTGCGGGGACCGGTCGGCGGTGATGACGAGGCGCTTACCCGCGCTGATGATCTCGTTCATCGTGTGGAAGAACTCTTCCTGCGTCGATTCCTTGCCGGCGATGAACTGGACGTCGTCGATCATCAGCAGGTCGACCGAGCGCAGGCGCTGCTTGAAGCTGATCGTGTCCTTGGCACGCAGGGCGGCGAGGAACTCGACCATGAACTTCTCGGCCGACAGATAGGCGACCTTGGCGTCGGGCTGGCGGGCGCGCAGTTCGCCGCCGATGGCGTGCATCAGGTGCGTCTTGCCAAGTCCCGTGGTGCCGTGGAGGAACAGCGGGTTGAAGCTGATCGGCCCGCCCTCGGCGAGCGTCCGCGCGGCGTTGTACGCCAGTTCGTTCGACTTGCCGACGACGAACGACTCGAAGCTGTACTTGGCTTCGAGCGGCAGGCCGATGCACGGCTGCAGCGCATGCGCGAGCGGCGGGGCCGCGGCGGGCAGCGGCGCGGGCTCGAGCGTGCCGGCGGTCGCGACACTCAGCGCGACACGGCGGACGCCGGGGCGATGCGCCGCCCACAGGCCACGCAGCCGCTCGAGGAAGTTCGACGCGACCCAATCGGCGAGGAAGTGGCTGGGGGCGGCGAGTCGCACTGTGTCGCCGTCGACGCCGACAAAGCTCAGCGGGCGCAGCCATGTTGCGAAGGTTGCGTCGCCGCACTCGGCGCGCAGCGCGGTCTGGATCGCCGCCCATGCTGCAGCGGGCGAGCCGGGTTCGGCGGCGGCGCTGAACAGCGTGCTGGCGCGCAGCGCGGGGACGGCGTCGAGATAGCGGGTGCCGCGCACCGGCGCGACCGTTGCGGCCTGCGGGTGCGCCGATGCCATCGCGCTGCCTTGAACCGCTCCCCAACTCACCGTCGACGCCTCCCCGATTCGCCGATGATCCGGCTGTTCTTGACATTCGCCCGTCTCGGCAACGAACGCCAAGCGAGACACTGATCCCCCTCGACATCGCCAAGACGCCCCATCGGTCAGATGCGACAAAAGCGTCGCGCCGGACCGATCCGGTGCAATAGCATGCGATTTCAACTGCCGATAACCTAGCCTCGATACAGCCAAGACTTGCCCACAGCGTGCAATGCTCGCGCATCGCCCACCGACGACTTGTCCGTTCCAAATCGATTGGGAGGAGAACCTCCACGGCACCGGGCCGAAGCCAGACTTAAGCACCCCCCAATTGCCCGATCAAGGGCCGCGCAGGCCGCATTTCTGAAATAAATCCGTTGACACGCAAACGCGTGATTCCAGGCGGCGCGACGCTCAAGTTGCTGTTCGCGCGTGACAAGACCGTGACAGGGCCGTGACGACCGCGTCGCGAATCGGCGCGCCGCAGGCGTGCAAATCATTCTGCGCAAACGAAAAGGGCCGCCCGACTCGGGCGACCCTGTTCAGTCACAAAGCTTAAGCTGTCACGAAGCCGTCATGCCGACGACACCCTGGCTCAGGCGAGCGCGGCGACGCGCTTCGACAGGCGCGACAACTTGCGCGCCACGGTGTTCTTGTGGAGCACGCCCTTCGACACGCCGCGCATCATCTCGGGCTGCGCCGCCGCGAACGCCGCGACCGCCGCGTCCTTGCTGCCCGACGTCAGCGCCGACTCGACCTTCTTGACGAAGGTCCGGATACGGCTGACGCGCGCCTTGTTGATCTCGGCGCGGCGGTCGTTGCGGCGAATGCGCTTTTCGGCTTGCGGCGTGTTGGCCATTATCGTCCTCGAATGAGTCTCGTCCGCAACGGACCAAATCCGCCGCGCGGGGCAACCGTGGCCGCTCCGGGATGCGCGTCCCTATAGGGGGCCGTGGTGCGCGTCAAGGTTCTTGCGGCGGTGCGGCGGCGTCCGGGGATGGCGGTCGTCAGCGCGGCGGGCCGAGCACCGCGACACCGAAGCGGTCGAGCGTCACGTCGCGGACCGTCGCGCCGCCGAGCAGGTCGCGCATCGGCCCCGGCAGCGCCAGCGTGCGCGGTTCTGCGCCCCAGTTGATGGCGATCAGGCTGGTCCCCGACGCCCCGCGCCGGATGTTGACCTCGACACCCGGCGGCACCGTCAGCGGCGGTGCGACGCGCGCCTTGGTCGCCGCCCAGGCGATCGTCGCGTCGAGCGCCGGCTGGTCGAGCCACGCCCCGACATAGGTGATGCGGCCTTTGTCGACGCCGCGCGATACCACGGCGGGTGCGCCGTCGAGCCAGCCATCGGACACGCCGTAGCGATAGAGCACCTCGATGTCGGGGGCCGCAGGCGTCAGGCGCTCGGCCCAGATCGCCACGCTGGCGCGGCCGAGCGGCCCGTCGAGGGCGATCGGCGCGATCGGCGGCTGGGTCATGTCGATGCGCACGCCGAGCGCGCTTGCCAGCGGCTCGAACTGTCCGGCGCGGACGAGATTCGAATCGTCGTCCTTGGTCCCCGCGCGGGGACCCACCACCAGATGCCCGCCGCCGCGCACCCACGCCAGCAGCGCCGCCGCCTTGGCGGGATTGAGCAGATACAGGTTGGGCGCGACGACGAGGCGGTAGCGCGCCAGGTCCTCGATGCCCTTGTGGACATCGACGCCCGTGCTGACCGGCGTCAGCGCCGCACGATACGCGGTGAACAGCTTCCAGACGTCGTATTTGTCGGTCTTGGGTTCGCGCTCGAGTGCCCAGCGATTGGGATAGTCGAACAACATCAGCGTATCCGCGACGGTCGTCGTGCCGCGCAGCACCGGCCAGGCGCGGGCGATCTCCGCGCCGGTCCGCGCGATCTCGTCGTAGATCGGGCGCGGCCGCCCGCCCGCGTCGACGACCGAGCCGTGAAACGTCTCGGAGCCGTTGATCGGCGAGCGCCAGACCCAATAGGCATAGCCGTCGGCACCGTGCCCGATCGCCTGCCACGCCATCGCGCGCGTCTCGCCCCTGGGCTGGAAATAGCTGACGGCCCCGCCCGACTGGGTGCCGGCGGCGGTCTCCAGCACCCACGTCGCGCGCTTGAGAAAGCCGCGATACAGGTCGTGCTGCATCGCGCCGTCGGCGGGGATCATCACCGGCTCGTCGAAGTACCAGTCCCAGCCGACGAAATCGAGCGCGGCGGCGGGCGTGCTGAAGTCGAAATTGGCGTATTTCGACACGACGTTGGTGGTCAGCAGCTTGCCGGCCCCAAGGTGCGGCCGCATCGCGTCGATCTGGTCCTGCTGGTATTCGGCCCAGATGTCGCTGGTGAAGCGCAGCCAGTCGAGCCACAGCGCGGGCATCGCCCATTTGCGCGGCATGGCGATCTGGCTCCAGTCGTCGTACTTGAGGCTCCAGAACCTGTTGTAGTGCCGCTCGTTGAACGCCGCGATGGTGCCGTAGCGCGCCTTCATCCAGCCGCGAAAACGCTCGCGCATCGCATCGTCGAGCGTCTCGCGCCCGAACTCGTTGTCGATCTGGAAGCCGATCACGCCGGGGTCGCGGCCATAGCGCTCGGCGAGCTTAGCCGCGATGCCCTTGGCCAAGCTGCGGTAGCGCGGACTCGACACCGAGAACTGCCGCCGCCAGCCGTGTGTGGCGCGGCGGCCCGCCTCGTCGACCGCCAGCACATCGGGGTATTTGCTCGTCAGCCACGCCGGCGGCGATGCGGTCGGGGTGCCGAGCACGATCCTGAGGCCGCGCGCCTTGGCCATCGCGATCGCGCGGTCGAGCCAGGCGAAGTCGTAGACGCCCTCGCGCGGCTCCATGTCGACCCAAGCGAACTCGGCCATGCGGACGAAGGTGACGTGCGCCTTGACCATCAGGTCGAGCTCGCCCGCCCACTCGGCCTCGGGATATTCCTCGGGGTACCATGACACGCCGTAGGGGAAGATCTTCTCCGGCACCGGGACCGGGCGCAGCGGCGGCGCGGCGGCGGCGGGCGCGGCGAGCAGCAGGGCGAGCGTGAGCGCGAGCGTCTTCATTCCAGGGTCCCGACGGAGACGAAGCGATGCACACGCGCGGCGGTCGCGGTCAATCCACGTGCGGCGCGGCGATCAGGCTGCGCCAGCTCCGCAGGCCCCGGGCAGCGAACCCGGAATTTATCCGGTCACGGCACGAAGATCAGCTTCGGTCCCGGATCGGTCATCGCGTCGCCCGCTTCGCTGAAGCGCGCGATGCGGTGGGTGACGTGTTCGGGGTGCAGGTCGCCGCATGCCAGGCAGGCGAGGACGGCGGGCAGATGCGCCCGCGAATCGACGCGGCCGGTCTGGAAAGTCAGGCCCTTGTAGTACGCCTCGCTCAGCGGCAGCGGCACGGGAGCGAAGTAGATGCCGACGCCGGTCAACCAGCCGTTCTTCGCGGTCGAGCGTAGCGCGAAGGTCAGCGCCGCCGCCGTGCCCGCCGCCTCGACGACGATGTCGAACTGCCCGGCAGGTTCGCGATCCGCCAGCGGTGCGGCTTCGGCTCCCATCATCGCGGCCCGCGCGCGGCGATCGGCGTCGTCGTCGAGGTAGAGGACGCGCCCCGCGCCGAGTGCCACTGCCGCGCCGGCGGCGTAGATGCCGACGCTTTGTGCCTGTCCGCCGACGATCAGCACCGTGCCGCCCGGCATCCGCGCGAGCTGCGGCGCGACCCCACGCCAGCCGTCGGCGATATTGTCCGAGGCGCTCGCCGCCGCGACGGGATCGAGCCCGGTGGGGAGCGGCAGCAGCATGTGGTCGGCATAGGCGACATGCATCAGGTCGCTGAGCGCGCCGCCATAGTCGACGCGCCCCGCCTGCCCGAGCCCATAGTTGGCGAGCCACGGGTAGCTGTCGCAGCTCCCGGTGAAGCCGCGCCGGCAGCTCGCGCAGCGCCCGCACGACAGCTGGAAGGGCACGACGACGCGCTGCCCCGGCACGACGCCCGCCGCATCGCCCGCCGCGACGACCTCGGCGACGGTTTCGTGGCCGAAGGCGAAAGGGCCTTTGAAGCGCACGACGCCGGTGGCGATGTAGAGGTCGAGGTCGCAGCGTGCGACCGCGAGCGGGCGAACGACGGCGTCGGTGTCGCTGGTCAGCGCGGGCGCGGGCACCTCGCGCCACTCGAACGCGCCGGGCGCGAGGAAGGTCAGCGCGCGCACGGCGTTACTTGGTGCGCGCTGCGTCGGGGCCATCGAGGACGATCGGCACGTCGTAGTAGGCAAGCGCCGCCGGGCTGCCCCAGCGCTTGACCACGGCGGCCTGCCACGCCGCGCTGAAATGCGCTTCGGCGGCGGCGCGGCTCGACCACAGATACAGGCCGCCGGCGCGGTTGTCGTCGCCGATGCTGTAATATTTGCGGATCAGCCCTGGCATCGCGCGGAATTCGGGCTGCGAGGCGTCGAACGCCGCGAGGAGCTGCGCGCGGGGCAGTTGCGCGGGGACTGGGATGTTGACCGTCACCGCGACGGGGTTGGCGGCGGCGGCGGTCGCGAGCGTCAGCAGCGCGGCGGCGATGAGGGTCGGGCGCATCGGCGGTCTCCTTGGTTGCGTCGGCACAGGATAGCGCCGCGCCGCTTCCGCACTATTCAAGATTTCGCAAACCGGTGTAGCGTTCGCGCAATGGTTCGGGCCTGAAGCAGCGGGGGTGCGCGGTGGAGCTGGGCGATCTCGAAGTCCTGCTCGCCGTCGCGCACGGCGGTTCGCTCAGCGTGGCGGCGAAGCGTCACGGGATCGCGGTGTCGACGGCGGCGCGGCGGTTGGCGAGCCTCGAGACGGCGCTGCGGCTGCGCCTCGTCGAACGGCGGGCGAGTGGCGCGCGGCTGACCGCCGATGGTGCGCGCATCGCGGCGCTGGCGGGGCCGCTTGGCGAACAGCTCGCGGCGATCGCGCGCGCGGCGGACGCGTTGCGCGGCGGCGACGGGGCGATGCGCGTGCGCGTCTCGGCGGTCGAGTCGGTGGTTGCCGATGTCCTCGCCCCGGCGCTGCCACGGCTGTGGCCCGGC
>CAXTSL010000095.1:0-9977 GCA_964246975.1 uncultured Sphingomonadaceae bacterium | reverse complement strand
GGCGGCCGGTGAGGATCTTGTGCGGATAGGCCTGATGCCCGACGTCCCAGATCAGCCGGTCGTCGGGGGTGTCGAAGACGTGGTGGAGCGCCACCGTCAGCTCGACGACGCCGAGGCCCGCGCCGAGATGCCCGCCCGTAACGCTGACCGCGTCGATCAGCTCGGCGCGGAGTTCGTCGGCGACCTGCCGCAACTGCGCGCCGTCGAAGCGGCGCAGGTCGGCGGGAAAGGACACCGTGTCGAGAAGCGGCGTCGCGGGGCGTTCGGTCACGGGGAACTCGCCGTAGCTGCGGTCAAGCGACTGGATTTAGCGGCGACGGCTGAGCTTGTCGATTGCAGGTGTGCCGCAGTCACGCAAAATCGACGTGGTGCGACGCGCGTGATGACAGCGAACCGAACCATCGCCGTCATCCCGGCGAACGCCGGGACCCACCTCCCGAATGCAGGTTTTGGGTCCCGGCGTTCGCCGGGATGACGGTTCGATCAGAGCTTATCTCGTCCTAGCCGCAGTCGTGGCAATGGCCGCGCACTTCCATCACCGGGCGGACGGGAACGAAGCCAGTCGCGCTGGCGCGGGCGCGAAGCTGGCGGCTGAGCACGTCGTCGTCGAGGTGCGTCGTCTTCCCGCAGGCGTCGCAGACGAGGAAGATACAGTCGTGGAGGCAATCCGGGTGCGCGTTGGCCATATAGGCATTGCGGCTTTCGACGCGCATCGCGACGTTGCTGCCGACAAACAGGTCGAGGATGCGATAGACGCTGTTCGCCGCGATGCGCCGCCCGAGGCTGGTCGATACGGCCTCCGTGACATCATAGGCGCTGGCCGGCTTGTCGAAGGTGGCGAGCGCCGCGAAGACGTGGCCACGCAGCTCGGTCCATTGCTCGCCCGCGCGCTCGATTGCCGATCGTGCGGCCTCGGCGAGCGCGGCCCCGGCGGGCTGATGATGCTGGTGGGCCGTGGCGGCGCTGGTCATGCGGTCGATATGCGCCCGCCGCCGGTCCGCGACAAGGTCAGCGCGCGCGGTGAGACCAGCGCAGATTAAGCAGATGCGCCGACGCCAGCAGCGCGACCCCGAGGATCGACGCGACAATCTCGGTGCGCCCATGCGGCGACAGCAGCGATGCCGCCATCAGCGCGAGCCCGACCCCGCCGAGCGCCAGCACCCGCCCGCGCCGGTGCCGCCGCACGCCGCGCACCAGCCCGACCGCGGCAAGCGGCAGCGCGATGCCCAGTCCCACGACATGCACCCAGTGGCTCCATAACCCGCCCGTCGCCGAGAGGCCGGCGAGCAGCACGCTGCCCGCGAGGCAATGGATCAGGCACAGCCCCGACAGCCCCATCGCCGAGCGGTCGATCCAGCTGGAGGGGCGTGTCGTCATGGGCGGATGATATGTTGTTACATCGGGGATTGCAAGTCCCGACGCGCACAAACCTTGCGGCGACGTTGCACGCGTCGCACAGTCGGCGGCACGTGGCAGGGGAAACGATATGCTCGATCGAATCTTCACGACAGTCGCGGCGCGAATTTCGGCGTTCGTTGGCCAGCCGCTCGCCTTCGTGCTGGCGCTCGCAACAGTAGTCGCGTGGGGGCTGTCGGGTCCGCTGTTCGGCTATTCGGACACGTGGCAACTGGTGATCAACACCTCGACGACGATCGTCACCTTCCTGATGGTCTTCCTCATCCAGAATTCGCAAAACCGTGACGCGGCGGCGATCCACGCCAAGCTCGACGAGCTGATCCGCTCGACAAGCGATGCGCGCAACGCCTTCATCGGCATCGAGCATCTGAGCGAGAGCCAGCTCCAGCAGATCCGCGAGGCGCTCGAGAAGGACTGCGAAGCGGCAGGCGACGTGGACGAGCCCAAGACCGCGCCGCGCTCGGTCGAGCGATTGCTGCGGCGTCTGTAGGGGTCGCTCCGACCGCCAACGTGAGGGAAGTAGGCCGCGACGCCGCGCCGCTTCCAAATCTCCGCCCCAACCGGCATAGCGCGGCGATGACCGCCGCCACTGCCGCCCTGCCCCGCACCGCTACCGCCCCCCGCGCCCGCCCGCGCGCCGTCGCCCTCTGGCTGCTCGCCGTCGCCGGCCTCGTCTTTGTGATGGTCGTCGTCGGCGGCATTACGCGACTGACTGAATCGGGGCTGTCGATCGTGCGCTGGGAGCCGCTGGCGGGCACGCTGCCGCCGCTGTCCGCTGCGGATTGGGACGCGCAGTTCGCCGCCTATCGCGCCAGTCCGCAGGGCGCGCTGGTCAATGCGGGCATGACGCTAGCGGCGTTCAAGGGCATCTTCTGGTGGGAGTATCTCCACCGCCTGCTCGGGCGCGTCATCGGCGTCGCGTTCGCGGCCCCGCTGCTGTGGTTCGCCGCGACGCGCGCGATCCCCAAGGGTTACGGCTGGCGGCTGACGGGCATTCTGCTGCTCGGGGCGCTGCAGGGCGGCATCGGCTGGTGGATGGTCGCATCGGGGCTCGTCGACCGGCCGAGCGTGGCGCACGAGCGGCTGGCGGTCCATCTTGTCACCGCGCTGGCGATCATGGCGGCATGCGTCTGGACCGCGCTCGACCTGACCGAGGCGCGCCCGCGCCCGCTGCCGCGCTGGACCCTGCCGCTGCTCGCGCTGCTGGGGGTGCAGATCGTCTGGGGGGCGTTCACGGCGGGGCTGCGCGCTGGCCACGCCGCCGATACCTGGCCATTGATGCTGGGCTCGCTGGTGCCGCCGCTGGCCAGCCTGATCGACGATCCGTTGAGCGTGCAATGGGTGCATCGCAGCCTCGCTTGGGCGGTCGCGGCGGCCTGCCTCGCGGTGGCGTGGAGCGCGCGCGCGGCCGGACCGCGCGCCGCGTTGGTCGCGGGCCTCGTCCTGCTGCAGTTCGCGCTCGGCGTGCTGACCGTCGTCGGCGGCGTGCCGATCGCCGTCGCGGCGGCCCATCAGGCGGGCGCGGCGCTGCTGCTGCTGGGTATCTTGCGGCTGGCGCATTGGCCGGGCAGGACTGCGGCATGACCGATGCGAAGAATGTCCTGGGCGGTAAGCTCGTCCTGTGCTCGACCGACCCGCTGACCGGGTGGCAGCGCGACGGCTGCTGCAATACCGACGCGGGGGACCGCGGCGTCCATACCGTCTGCGCCGAAGTCACCGAGGAATTTCTCGACTTCAGCAAGGCCGTCGGCAACGACCTGTCGACGCCGCGCCCCGAATACGGCTTTCCGGGCCTCAACCCCGGCGACCGCTGGTGCCTGTGCGCGGCGCACTGGGAACAGGCGCGCGTTGCGGGCTTTGCGCCGCTGGTGGTGCTCGAGGCGTGCCACGAACGGACGCTCGAGCATACGCTGCTGGGGCATCTTCAGGCGCATGGCGTCTGACCCGCCCGCGACGGCGGCGCGAGGCGGGAGACGCGAAGCTCAGCCAAGCTGCGCCATCAGATGCTCCGCCGACGACACCTTGAACGCGCCCGGATCCTCGACGTTGAGTTCGGCCACCACCCGGTCGCGAACCAGCATCGAGAAGCGCTGGCCGCGCTTGCCCATGCCAAAGCGACTGCCGTCCATCGTCAGCCCGAGCGCCTCGACGAAATCGCCGTTGCCGTCGGCCAGCAGCGTCACCTTGTCGCCGACGCCCGCCGCTTCGCCCCATGCCCCCATCACGAAGGCGTCGTTGACCGAGATGCCGACGATCTCGTCGACGCCCCTGGCGCGCATCGCCTCGGCATTGTCGATATAGCCCGGCAGATGCTTGGCCGAACATGTCGGGGTGAACGCGCCCGGCACCGAGAACAGCGCGACGGTACGCCCGTCGAACAGCTCGGCGCTGGTCACGGGGGCGGGGCCGTTGGCGGTCATCTTCATCAGCACGGCATCGGGAACGGTGTCGCCAATCTTGATCGTCATCGCGGCTCTCCAGAAGTTCGCGCCGCGTCTAGCCCTCCCTCCGCTGGTGGTAAAGCGCGGCTCCGCTCGCGGGCTGTAAAGCGCGGCTGGCGGGCGCGTTTCCGCGCGCTATAGTCGGTGCGGTGAGCGAACCGCCTTTCCTCGTCGGGCAACTGCTGCTGTCGATGCCAGGCATCGGCGACCCGCGCTTCGAACGCGCGGTCATCGCGATGTGCGTTCACGACGCCGACGGCGCGCTCGGCATTGTCGTCAACAAGCCGCTCGACGGACTGCGCGTCGCCGAGCTGATGACGCAGCTCGACGTGACGCCCGCCGCGACTCCCGATGTCGCGGTGCGCCAGGGCGGCCCCGTCGAGCCCGGGCGCGGCTTCGTGCTGCACACCACCGACTGGTCGGGGCAGAGCAGCATCGACGTCGCGGGACGCTTTGCGCTGACCTCGACGCTCGACGTGCTGACCGCGATCGCCGCCGGCAGGGGCCCGTCGCGCTGGCTGTCGGCGCTCGGCTATACCGGCTGGGCAGCCGGACAGCTCGACGCGGAGATGACGCGCCACGGCTGGCACGTCTGCCGCTTCGACGCCGAGCTGCTGTTCGGCACGCCGCCCGAACGCATGTGGCCGCGCGCCTTCGCCATCGCGGGCCTCGATGTCGGGCGGCTGTCGGCGTCGGCGGGTCGCGCTTGAGCGATTGCATGGTGCCGTCATCCCCGCGAAGGCGGGGACCCAGCCCTCTTCACAAAGAAGCTGTTGTCAGCTGCGCTGAAGCTTTTGACGATAGGACTGGGTCCCCGCCTTCGCGGGGATGACGAAGCTGAGCGCCACTCTACCCGTTGAGGTCGGCGAACCGCGCGGTTTCCTTGCGCATCTGCGCGCCGACCGCCTCGGGCACGTCCGCCCCCTGCAGCATCGCGGCGTTCCACACCGCGACATAGTCGAGCCCGTCGTCGATGCTGTGGTCGCGGCCGTGGTTGAGCACCGCCTTGATGCCGGTAATCGCCAGCGGCGACTTGGCGGCGATCTCGCGCGCCAGCGCCTGCGCGCTCGCCAGGGCCGCGTCGGGCGTCGCCTCGACGCGGTTGAGGAAACCGTGCGCGCGCGCTTCCTCGGCCCCGAAGCGCCGCCCGGTATAGGCCAGTTCGCGGATCAGCCCTTGCGGGAGCAGGTGCGGGATGCGCTGCAGCGTCCCGACATCGGCGACGATGGCGATGTTGACCTCCTGGATGGTGAAGAAGCAGCCTTCGACACCGATCCGCAGGTCGCACGCGGTGACGAAATCGACACCGCCGCCGATGCAGCCGCCCTGCACCACCGCGATGACGGGCACGCGGCATTTGTCGACGACGGTGAAGGTGTGTTGCATCGCATGAACATGGCGGCGAAATTTCTCGCGCGCGCGGCCCGGATCGCCGGGGGCGTCGCCGAGGCTGCTCGTCGCCATGCCGAGATCGAGGCCCGCTGTGAAGTGTTTGCCCGTCGACGCGACGACCACCGCGCGGACGCTGGCGTCGGCGTCGATTGCCGCGAAGACCTGCGGCAGCTCGGTCCAGAACGCCGCGTTCATCGTGTTGAGCGCGTCGCCGCGCGTCAGTGTCACCGTCGCGACATGGTCGGCGACATCGAGCCGCATCGTCGTCAGTTCCATCGCGCCTCTCCCCGGTCTATGCTCGCCGGCATGACCAAGTTCACCGTCAACGGCAACCCCGTTCACTATCTCCTGCCGCCCGAGACACCGCTGCTGTGGGCGCTGCGCGATGCGTCGAACCTGACGGGGACCAAGTTCGGCTGCGGTGCGGGGCTGTGCGGGGCGTGCACGGTGCACATCGACGGCGTCGCGCAGCGCTCGTGCCAGGTCGGCATCGGCAGCATCGAGGGGACCTTCGTCACCACCATCGAAGGGCTGAGCGACGACCGCTCCCACGTCGTGCAGCAGGCGTGGATCGCCGAGCAGGTGCCGCAGTGCGGCTATTGCCAGTCGGGCATGATCATGGCGGTCGCGGCGCTGCTCAAGACCAACAAGCATCCTTCGGACGCCGAAATCGACGCGGGGATCACCAACCTGTGCCGCTGCGGGACGTACCCGCGCATCCGCAAGGCGATCCATCGCGCTGCTGCAGGCAATGTCGAGAGCGGCGTGCCGGGGCCGGAGACGACGCCAGCCGAGACGTCGCGGTTGCACCGTCGATGGTAGCGAAGCCCGTCGCGTCCTGAGCCGTCAGGGCGGTGGCGCGTTGCCCCGCCGCCAAG
The DNA here is from genome assembly GCA_964246975.1 of uncultured Sphingomonadaceae bacterium. Classification (GTDB taxonomy): domain Bacteria; phylum Pseudomonadota; class Alphaproteobacteria; order Sphingomonadales; family Sphingomonadaceae; genus Glacieibacterium. The sequence continues at coordinate 3,850 of CAXTSL010000095.1, read as the reverse complement.
GCCAGTCGATCACCTTCCCGGCGAACAGGCACCACCAGACGATCACCGGTTGAAACGCCAGGCGCGGGGCGTGGTACCACCAGCCGAGCTGCGCCCCGCCGACCGCGACGCCGTCGAGCGCGTGGTGGATGTTCGCCGGATAGACGCACATGGTGTAGAGCGCGAGCATAACCCCCGCGAGCCAGCGCAGGCGGGGCACGAACAGGCCCGCCGCGCCCAATAGCTCACAAACCCCGGTCGCCATGATCACCGTCGCGGGCATCGGCACCCAGTCGGGCGTGATCGCGAGGAAGGTGGCGGGCGACCGCAGATGCGCGATGCCAGCGAACGCAAAGGCGACGGCGAGCACGAAGCGCAGGACATCGCGAACCCGCTCGCGGCGGCGCTCAGTCAAGCCGGGTCAGGCGCGCCAGCGTCGCCTCCGCTTCGGCAAGCGTCCGCCGCACGATCTCGGCGCATGGCAGCACCTCGCGGATGCCGCCGCCGCCCTGCCCCGCCGCAAGGCACTGCGTCGCGACATCGACCTCGTCGACGATCCCCGAGATCGGCCCGAGCAGGTTGTTCCGAACCGAATTCATCACCTGCATCGCGAAGGGCATCGTCTCCTTGCCCTCCCATTCCTTGGTCGTGGCATTCGCCAGCGCGCGCAACGTCTTGCCGGTGAACGCCCGGCTGATCACCGTGTCGCTCTCGCTCATCGCGACGATGGCGTCCTTGTAGGCCTGCCCCGCGTGCGCCTCGGTCGAAGCGATGAAGCGCGTGCCCATCCAGACGCCCTGGCAGCCGAACGCCAGCGCTGCAGCGAGCCCGCGCCCGTCGAACAGCCCGCCCGCCGCGATCACCGGCACGTCGACGGCATCGACGACCTGCGGCCACAGCGCGACGCTCGCCACCGAGCCGGTATGCCCGCCCGCCTCGGTGCCCTGCGCGATGACGACATCGCAGCCGGCCTCGACGGCCTTGACGGCGTGGCGGACGTTGCCCGCCATGCACATCACGACGATGCCTGCCTGCTTGAGCTGGTCGACGATCGCGACGGGCACGCCGAGTCCGGCGATGAACGCCGTGGCACCTTCCTCGATGATGACATCGACCGCTGCGGTCAGCGACTCGGGCTGTGCGGTGAGCAGGTCGACGCCGAAGGGCTTGTCCGTGAGTTCGCGGACGCGGCGCATCTGCTGGCGAATGCGCTCGGGCCCCAGCCCCGCCATGCCGAGCGAGCCGAAGCCCCCCGCCTCCGACACCGCCGCGCAAACCTCGGCGTAGGACACGCCGCCCATGCCGGCGAGCAGGATCGGATGATCGACCTTGAGCAGGTCGCAGATCGGGGTGCGGAGCGTCATCCGAAAGTCACTAGGTGCTACACGGGCCAGCGTCCAGCGGCCCCGCAGCGCCGCGAGCAGCCCTAAGCCGCCGTCCGTACGCCGAAGGGACTGACGTTGGGTTTTGGAACCGAGCGGGCACCCGGCGACTTCTGGTTGGCGAGGGCTAAAAACTCGACGCGTCGCGTCGCCGACTCGGCGTCGAGAAATTCCAGACCGACGACTGCCCCCGACGCATCGTAGTCGGCAATGACGTTCAGGTCGATCTGATGCGACTGGCTGACTTCGCTCGAACCGACCTTGAAATAGCTTGGGTCCAGCTCAATCGACATGGCTTATCTCCCAACAATCCTAAACCCCTGGATCGAGTCGTCCTCGCATCCAGCAGGTCGCCAGGACATCGCCCGCCGTTATAACGTGCACCCAGCTTCTGCCTAAATCATATACCCGAGAATAATGACGCCGGCCATTCGGCTGAACGTAAGACTGCCCTCCGGCAACACACCAGTTGACATCGGCGACCGTCAGACCGCGCGCTTCCAGCCTTACACGAGCGTGGTACGATATGATCAGAGCCACAGCCTCGCCTCCGGGCACGCCCATAACGCATGCGTTTCATTCCGTCAGACCAGTCCGCGTTCGTCAAGATGCAGGACGGCCGCATCAACCGCCCTTCGCTCAATCCCGAGTCACGCATATTCGCACTACGCCGCCTTCGCCTCGTAGCCGAGCATCGACTTGGCTTCGAGGAATTCGGCGAAGGCGTGCGCGCCCCATTCGCGGCCGTTGCCCGATTGCTTGTAGCCGCCGAACGGCGCGCCGAGGTCGCCGCTCGCGCCGTTGATGAAGACCTGCCCGACGCGCAGCCGGCGCGCCACCGCGCGGGCATGGCCCGGTTCGCCCTGGACATAGCCCGCGAGGCCGTAGACCGTGTCGTTGCCGATTCGCACCGCGTCGTCCTCGCCGTCGTAGCCGAGCATCGCCAGCACCGGGCCGAAGATTTCCTCGCGCGCGATCGTCATGTCGCTGGTCACGTCGGCGAACACCGTCGGCTTGACGTAATAGCCCGTCTCGAGCCCCTCGGGCTTGCCGGTGCCGCCGGCGACGAGCGTCGCGCCTTCGTCGATGCCCTTCTGGATCAGGCCCTGGATCTTGGTCCATTGCGCCTCGCTGACGACGGGACCGATCTTGGCGTTGCCGTCGGGTGCGCCGACGGTCACCGTGTCCGCGGCGGCGCGCGCGATGTCCTTGGCGCGCGCCATCGCGGCGGCGGGAACGAGCATCCGGCTCGGCGCATTGCAGCTCTGGCCCGAATTATTCATCATCTGGAGGACGCCCGCCGTCACGGCGGTATCGAGGTCGGCGTCGCCGAGGACGATGTTGGGTGACTTGCCGCCCAATTCCTGCGCGACGCGCTTGACCGTCGGCGCGGCGTTCTTGGCGACTTCGATGCCCGCGCGCGTCGAGCCGGTGAAGCTGACCATGTCGACATCGGGATGCGACGACAGCGCCGCGCCGACCGTCGGGCCATCGCCGTTGACGAGGTTGAAGACCCCGGCGGGCACCCCGGCCGCATGCAGAATCTCGGTCCACACCTGCGCCGAGAAGGGCGCGATCTCGCTCGGCTTGAGCACCATCGTGCAGCCGGTGGCGAGCGCCGGCACGACCTTGCAGGCGATCTGGTTGATCGGCCAGTTCCACGGCGTGATGAAGGCGCAGACGCCGACGGGCTCCTTGGCGATCAGCGTCGTGCCGCGCTGCTCCTCGAAACTATAGGTCTTGAGCACCTCGATACCCGTCATCAGGTGGCCGACGCCGACCGCCGCGTGCGCCTGCGTCGCGAGCCACACCGGCGCACCCATCTCCTCGGTCACCGCCGCCGCGACATCGGCGTAGCGTTTCTGGTATTCGGCGACGATGTTCTGCAGCAATTCGAGCAGCTGCTCGCGCGTGTACAGGCTGTAGGACGCGAACGCGCGCTTCGCCGCCGCCACCGCCGCGTCGACATCTGCCTGCCCGCCGAGGCTGATCCGCCCGGCGACGCCTTCGGTCGCGGGATTGATCACGTCGAGCTGACGGGCACCGGCGGCGGGATCGACCCACGCGCCGTCGATATAGAATTTCAGATACTCGCGCATCGCCACGGCTCCCAAGGCTTATGGGAGGGACTGTAGCAGAGCGGGTGACGGAAACGGAAGCCGCGCGGCGCAATCCGCTGCGGTGGAGGCCCGACCGGGAATCGAACCCGGGTGCACGGATTTGCAGTCCGCTGCGTCACCACTCCGCCATCGGGCCATCCGAAGCGAGGCGCGGTGCTATCAGAACGGCCAACCAGCCGCAATTGCCTTCCAAGCCCGCGGGCCTATAACCCGCCCAAGTAACGCACGCGCCCGCAAGGATTCCCGATGGTCGATCTCGTCGCCGCCCGCCTCAATATGGTGGAAAGCCAGGTGCGCACCCAGGACGTGACCGACGTCCGCCTGCACGACGCCATGCGCGCCCTGCCGCGGGAGCGCTTCGTGCCCGCC
>CAXTSL010000094.1:0-10277 GCA_964246975.1 uncultured Sphingomonadaceae bacterium | reverse complement strand
ACACCCCACCCCGACCCTCCCCTCTCTCCGCTGCGCGGGGAGGGGAGGGGGAAGAAAATCTACGCAGGCTCCCCCAACACCGTCCGCCGGAACACCCGCGGCCCGAGCAGGTTGACCGCCAGCCCGCCGATGACCAGCGCGGCGGCGCCGAGCTTCCACGCCTGTAGCGGCTCCCCCAGCCACCACGCCGCCGCCGCCATGCCGAACACCGGCACAAGCAGCGCGGTCGGCGCGACGCTCGATGCCGGATGGCGCGCCAGCAACCAGCCCCAGACGCCGTAGCCGAACATGGTGTTACCAACCGCCTGCCACAGCACCGCGCCCCATGTCGCGAGGCTCGCGCCGCGCACTGCCGCGACGATCGGGGTAAGCCCCTCGAACGCGAACGCCAGCGCGAACAGCGGCGGCACCGCGAACAGGCTCGACCAGACGACGAAGGCCAGCATGTCGATGCGCCCGGCGCGGCGCTGGACGATATTGCCTGCCGACCAGCAGAACGCCGCGACGAGGCACAGGCCGACGCCCGCCACGGTCGTCGCACCGCCGGTGTGCGCGACGATGACGCCGATGCCCGCGACCGCCAGCGCGGCGGCGACCCATTGCACCGGCAGCAGCCGCTCGCTTGTCCCGCGCATCGCCAGGGCGATGGTGAAGAACACCTGGACCTGCATCAGCAACGACGCGAGGCCGGGCGCGATCAGCCCGTCGACGGCGATGAACAACAGGCCGAACTGGCCGACGCCGATGAGCAGGCCGTAGGCCGCGAGCTGCGACCACGCGACCGGCGGACGCTTGAGGACGAACACCAGCGGCACGACGACGGCGGTAAAGCGCAGCGCGGCAAACAGCAGCGGCGGCAGGTGGCCGAGCGCGAGCTTGATGACGACGAAATTGGTCCCCCACACCGCGACGACCGCCAGCGCCAGCAGCGCGGCGCGCCAGCCGAACGGCGCGGTCGCCGTCGTCACGCGGGCACGCGCCGGGGCAGCGCCAGGCCATAGAGCGCCGCCGCCGCCAGCGTCAGGCTCAGCGCCATCACCGCCGCCATCGGGCGCGCGGTGCCGTCGTGGAAGGCCCCCGCCAGTGCCGCCGCGCCCGCGCCGACGCCGAAGCTCGACGCGCCGAACAGCCCCGACGCCGACCCCGAGCGCAACGGATCGACCGACAGGCCCCCGGCCAGCGTGTTGGCGGCGACGAAGCCATAGCTGCTCAGCGTCAGGAACAGCAGCGCGAGGACCAGCCACTTGTCGGGCGCGAACAGCGCGGCGGCGAGCAGCGCACCGCCGCAGACGACCCCGGCGGCGGCGGCGACGCGCAGCACTGCGTCGGACGAATAGCGGCCGAGCAGTTGCCGGTTGATCTGGCTCGACCCGATGACGCCGACGGCGATGACCGCAAAAATGACTCCGAAGGTGGCGGGCGAGAAACCCCAGACCATGATGATCAGGTCGGGCGCGCTGGCGATATAGGTGAACAGCGTCGCGCCGCCGAATGCGCCACCGAGCAGGTAGCCGATGAGGCGGCGCTGGCCGAGCAGCGCGGCATAAGCGGCGAACGGCGACTCGCCGCGCGCCTTGGCCTCGGTCTCGAGGCTGCGCGATTCGTCGAGGCGCAGCCACACCGCAAGGCCGACCGCGCCGCCGAACACCGCCATGCCGCCGAACACCGCGCGCCAGCCGAGCCACGTCACCAGCCAGCCGCCGATCGTCGGCGCGACCAGCGGCGCGACGCCGAGCACCAGCGTCAGCAGCGAGAAGATCCGCGCCGAATCCTGATGGTCGAAGCGGTCGCGGACCACCGCACGCGCGATCACCATCCCCGCACAGCAGCCGAGCGCCTGGACGAACCGCCCCGCGATCAGCGTGTTGAGGGTCGGTGCCAGCGCGCAGGCCAGCGATGCGGCGATGTACAGCGCGATGCCGAACAGGATCGGCGGGCGGCGGCCGATGCGGTCCGACACTGGGCCATAGACGAGCTGCCCGATCGCCATGCCTATGAAGAACGCGACGAGGGTGCGCTGCGCCGCCGCCGGGGACGCGCCGAAGCCGATGCCGATAGCGGGCAGTGCGGGCAGGTACAGGTCGATGGTGAGCGCGCCGAACGCCGTCAGCGCGCCGAGCAGCAGGATGGTCCCGCGCGTCGGATGCGGGCGCGCGGGAGCGTGCATGGAGATTTCCGGTGGTTGTTGCAGTGCAGCTAACGCCGCAACGCCCAGGCTGCAACCCGGTGCCTTAGCCCCGCCGCGACAACTGCGCGCGGACATCGGCGAGCGACACTGCGCGGAACAGCGCGATCCCCGCGAAATAGGCGATTCCGCCCGCGCCGATCAGCAGCGCCAGCGCGGCGGCGCGTTCGAACACCACGCCGCCCAGCCACGGTGCGACTTCGCGGTTCATCAGCAGCAGCACGCCGACCATCGCCGCGCTCGCGGCGAGCAGGCGGGGCACGCTGCGCCGCAGCCGCGCGTCGACGACGAAGTGGCCGCGCTGCCGCAGCGTCCACCACAGCGCCGCCGCGTTGACCCACGCCGCGACCGCCGTCGACACCGCGATACCGCTCGTCCCGAGCGGCCAGATCAGCACGAGATTGCCCACCAGATTGACCAGCATCGACGCGACCGCGATCCTGACCGGCGTGTGCGTGTCCGAGCGTGCGTAGAAGCCCGGCGTCAGCACCTTGATCAGCACATAGGCCGGCAGCCCGAGCGAAAAGGCGCTGAGCGCCTGCGCGCATTGTACCGAGTCGGCGGCGGTGAATTTGCCGTATTCGAGCAGCGTCCGCATCATCGGCAGCGAACTGACGACGAGCGCGGCGGCGGCGGGCAGGGTGAGAAGCAGCACCAGCTCGATGGCACGGTTCTGCGTGTGCATCGCCACCGCATCCTGCTTCGCTCCCAGTTGCCGCGACAACGTCGGCAGCAGCACCGTGCCCACCCCGATGCCGATCAGCCCGAGCGGCAGCTGGTTGAGGCGGTCGGCGTAGTAGAGATAGCTCACCGCGCCTTCGGGCAGGAAGCGCGCCGCGAGGCTCGTCGAGATCAGCAGGTTGAACTGCACCGCGCCCGCGCCCAGCGCCGCAGGCCCGATGACGCGCAGCAGGCGGCGCACGGCGGGCGTCAGGCGCGGGCTGCGCAGCTTGAGGCGGACATCGGCACGCAGGCAGGCCCACAGCAGCCAGAGGAACTGCGCGAGGCCCGCCACCGTCACCGCCGCCGACTGGACGCGCGCGGTGACGATCTCGTCGCTTGAATGGAAGAACAGCAGGCCGGCGATCAGCGACAGGTTGAGCAGGATCGGCGCGGCGGCATTGACCCAGAAGCGCTGCATCGAATTGAGGATGCCGCCGAGCAGCGAGACCAACGAGATCAGCAGCAGGTAGGGAAAGGTGATGCGCGTGAACTCGACCGCGAGGCCGAACTTGGCGGGCGACGCGTCGGGAAAGCCGCCGGTCATCGCCCACACCACGGGACCGGCGGCGACGACCATCACGCCGGTGAAGACCACGAGGACGGGGAGCAGGACGGCCAGCGCCTCCTCGGCGAAACGCTTGCCGGCCGACAGGTCGCCGCCGCTCTCGCCGATGGTGCGCGCGAACATCGGCACGAAGGCGGCGGCGAACGCCCCTTCGGCGAAGAGCGCGCGGAACAGGTTCGGCAGGCGGAAGGCGATGAGGAAGCAATCCGAGGCGAGCCCCGCGCCGGCGAAGCGCGCGAACAGCATGTCGCGGACGAAGCCGAGGATGCGGCTGACCAGCGTCAGCCCGCCGATCGTGCCGGTGGCGCGGAGCAGGTTCATATGGCCCCCTCCCACCCCCGGCGCAGCCGGAGAGTGGGGAGGGTTGGGGTGGGGGGGCTGGCCCCGGAGTCCGCGTCGCGCGGCGGGACACCCCACCCCAACCCTCCCCTCTCTCGGTTCGCGGAGACGCTCACCGGGAGAGGAGGGGGCAGGAGGGCCAACCGCACCCTAATACGCGGCGACGAGATTGCCGTGGCAGTGCTTGAACTTGTTGCCCGACCCGCACGGGCAGGTGGCGTTGCGCGACACGGTGCGGTTCCAGTCGGCAAGCTCCTCGTCTGATACCTCGGTCAGCGACGCGGTCGCCGCGCCCGCAAACGCTAGCGCGCCGGGCGGCAAGGCCCCCATGCGCGGCCCGAAAGCGTCGCTCATGCCCGTCAGCGGGTCGATGTGCGTCGTCACGAAGCTCGGCATCTGCGGCTCGGGCGGCGCGGCGTCGAAGCGCGCGTTGGCGAGCATCCGCGTCACGTCTTCGCGCACCGTGCCGAGCATCCGCTCGAACAGCGCGAAGGCCTCCGACTTATACTCGTTGAGCGGCGTCTTCTGGGCGTAGGCGCGCAGATGAATGACCTGGCGCAGCGCATCGAGCGTCGCGAGATGCTCCTTCCAGTGATGGTCGAGCGCCTGGAGGAGGAAGTTCTTCTCGATCTGCACCCAAGTCTCGGGCGGCAGCGGCGCGGCCTTGGCCTCCATCGCCGCGTCGGCCGCCGCGATCAGCCGCTCGACGAGGATCTCGGGGTCGATCTTCTCCTCGCCGATCCAGTCGGCGACGGGGGCGTCGACGCCGAGCGTTTCGGCAGCCTGCGTCGCAAGGCTCCCGGCGTCCCACTGCTCGGGATAGCTCCCCGGCGGGCACGCGGCGGCGACGACGGCGTTGACCGTCTCGTGGCGCATGTCGACGACGACATCGCCGACGGTTGCCGAATCCATGATGTCCTGGCGCTGGTCATAGACCACTTTCCGCTGGTCGTTCATCACGTCGTCGTATTGCAGCAGCTGCTTGCGGACGTCGTAGTTGCGCGCCTCGACCTTCTTCTGCGCGGTCTCGATGGCCTTCGAAATCCACGGGTGGACGATCGCCTCGCCCTCGTCGAGGCCGTTGTTCATCATCCGCGACAGCATCGACTGCTGGCCGAAGATGCGCAGCAGATCGTCGTCGAGGCTGAGGTAGAAGCGGCTGAACCCCGGATCGCCCTGCCGTCCCGAACGCCCGCGCAGCTGATTGTCGATGCGGCGGCTCTCGTGGCGCTCGGTGCCGAGGACGAACAGCCCGCCCGCCTGCCGCACCGCCTCGCGCTCGGCCTGGACCTCGGCCTTGATGCGCGCGATGGCTGCTTCGCGCTCGCTGCCCTCGACGCCGTCGAGTTCGCGGACGACGCGCGCCTCGAAATTGCCGCCCAACTGGATGTCGGTGCCGCGCCCCGCCATGTTGGTCGCGATGGTGACGCCGCCCAAGCGCCCCGCCTGCTCGACGATATGCGCTTCCTGCTCGTGATAGCGCGCGTTGAGGACGACGTGCTCGACCTTTTCGGCCTTGAGGAAGTCGCTGAGCAGTTCGGACTTCTCGATCGACACGGTGCCGACGAGGATCGGCTGGCCCTTGGCCGTCGCTTCGCGAATCGTCTTGACGATGGCTTTGTATTTTTCCTCGGCGTTCTTGTAGAATTCGTCGTCGACGTCCTCGCGCCTGACGGGCAGGTTGGTCGGGATCTCGACGACGTTCAGTTTGTAGATGTCGAAGAATTCGGCCGCCTCGGTCGCTGCCGTGCCGGTCATGCCGCCGAGCTTGGGGTACATGCGGAAATAATTCTGGAAGGTGATCGACGCGAGCGTCTGGTTCTCGGGCGCGATGTCGACGCCCTCCTTGGCTTCGACCGCCTGGTGCAGCCCGTCCGACCAGCGCCGCCCGTCCATCATCCGGCCGGTGAACTCGTCGATGATGATGACCTTGCCGCCGCGCACGATATAGTCGGTATCGCGGCGGAAGATGGCGTTGGCGCGCAGCGCCTGGTTGAGGTGGTGGACGACCTGGGTATTCTCGAAGTCGTAGAGATTCTCGCCCTCGAGCATGCCCGCCGCCTCGAAGGCGCGCTCGCACTTCTCGGTGCCGTCCTCGGTCAGGATCACCGATTTCTGCTTCTCGTCGATCTCGTAGTCGGCGGGAACGAGCGTCTTTACCACCGCGTCGACCGACATGTAGAGCTCGGACTTGTCGTCGGTGGGGCCTGAGATGATCAGCGGCGTGCGCGCCTCGTCGACGAGTACCGAGTCGACCTCGTCGACGACGGCATAGTTGAACGGGCGCTGGACCATCTGCTCACGCGAATATTTCATGTTGTCGCGCAGATAGTCGAAGCCGTATTCGTTGTTGGTGCCGTAGGTGATGTCGGCGTTGTACGCGGCGCGGCGCGTGTCGTCGTCGATATTGGGGACGATCACCCCGACGGTCATGCCGAGGAACTTGTAGACGCGGCCCATCCACTCGGCATCGCGGCTGGCGAGATAGTCGTTGACCGTGACGACGTGGACGCCCTTGCCGCTCAGCGCGTTGAGATACACCGCGAGCGTCGCGACGAGCGTCTTGCCCTCGCCAGTGCGCATTTCGGCAATCTCGCCCCGGTGGAGGACGATGCCGCCGACCAGCTGCACGTCGTAGTGGCGCTGGCCGAGGGCGCGCTTGGCGGCCTCGCGGACGGTGGCGAAGGCTTCGGGGAGGAGATCGTCGAGGCTGGTGCCCTCGGCGTGCAGTGCCTTGAGCTTGACCGTCTGCGCCGCGAGATCGGCGTCGCTCAGCGCTTCGATCTGCGCTTCGAGGGCGTTGACGCGCGCCACCAGCGGCGACAGCGATTTGACGTAGCGGTCGTTCGACGAGCCGAACAGACGTTTGGCGATACCGCCGAAGCCGAGCATGGAATTCCTGACGCAGCGATGGCGGCGGCACGCACGCGCCGCCGTCCTGTAACCGGCGCGATGTAGGTTCGAGGGGGTATCAAGTCAATTCGGACGAACGACCGGCGATGCGGCACAAGCGGACTCGACAGACGCTTCGTTAAAGACTAGTTAATTGCGGAGGCGGAATTTCTTGGGAGGGATCGGCTGGTGTTCGTCGAATACAGGTTTTTCCGGATGAACCCTGCGGGCCTGATCGACGCCGCCGAGCGCGCGCGCTTTGCCGACGACGAGGACGCGCTCGCCTTCGCGCGCACTTTCAGCGACGGGGCCAGCGTCGAGGCGTGGCGCGGCAATCTGCGCATCGCCAAGCTGCCGCCGCAGCGGGCCAGTCCGAAGATCGCCGCCTATAATCCGACGCCCGGCGCGCCGAGCGCCGCGACGAAGTGGCGGCGGCAGAGCGCCAGATAGCGTTCGTCGCCGCCGATCTCGGTCTGCGCGCCGTCGCCGACCGCGCGCCCCTGCGCATCGACGCGCAGGTTCATCGTCGCCTTGGCACCGCAGTGGCACACCGACTTGATCTCGCTGAGCACGTCGGCGAGCGTCAGCAGCCACAGGCTGCCCTCGAACGGCTCGCCTCGAAAATCGCTGCGCAGCCCATAGGCGAGGACGGGGATCCGCAGCGAATCGGCGATGCGCGCCAGCTGGACGACCTGCGCGCGCGACAGGAACTGCGCCTCGTCGACGAGGACGCAGGCGAGCGGCGTCGCGGCATGGTCGGCGGCAACTTCGGCGTAGAGGTCGGTCGCGGCGTCGAACACCGGCGCGGACAGGCTGAGCCCGATGCGCGAGGCGATGACCCCGATCCCGTGGCGGTCGTCGAGCGCGGCGGTGAACAGCCGCGTCCGCATGCCGCGCGCGCGGTAGTTGAAGTCCGCCTGGAGCAGCAGCGTCGACTTTCCGGCGTTCATCGAGGCGTAGTAGAAATACAGCTTGGCCATGCGCGATGGTGTGCGGTGCGCGCGGCGGTCGCGTCAATCGCCTCCGCTCAGTCGGTCGCGGCGACGGTGTCGGCCATCGCGGCGTTGCGGTCGCCCAGCGGTCGCTCGGGCCCGGTGGTGGTATCGCGCGCCGTCTGATGCTCGATCTCGGCGTTGAGTTCGGCACCGAGCAGCAGCACGTACGCCGACAGGTACAGCCACATCAGCAGCACGACGACCGCGCCGAGCGCGCCGTAAGTGGCGTTGTAGTTGCCGAACTTCGCTGCATAGACCCCGAAGCCGAGCGTCGTCAGCGCGAACCCCAGCGTCGCGAACACCGATCCCGGCGTCAGCCACGACCATCGCGCCCGGTCGCGCGCCGGGCCGTAGCGGTACAGCGCGGCGACCCCGGCACTCGCGACGCCGCCCGCGACGACCCACGATGCCAGCTTGATCGCGGTCGCGGCGAGCGGCGAGATGCACCCCGCGATGTCCTCGAGGAAGCCCGTTGCCGACGCCGCGAGGAGCAGCAGGATGGCAACGCCGACCGCCGCGAGCGTCACGGCGGCGGTGACGAGGTTGAGGCGGACGAAGCCGCGCGTCTCGCGCTCCTCATAGACGATATTGAGCGCCGTCAGGATCGCGCCGGCGCCCTTCATCGCGCCGTACAGCGCCAACGCGAGCGCCAGCAGCAGGCCGAGGCCCTTCTTGCCCGCTGCGGTATCGACGACCGCCTTGAGCTGATCGTCGATGAGCTTCGCCGCATCGGTCGGCACCAGCGCGGTCATCGCCTGCATGTGCTTCGCGACATCGTGCGGATCGACGACGAGGCCGTAGGTCAGCACCAGCGCACCGAGCAGCGGCACCAGCGCGAGGAAGCCATAGAAGGCGACACCCGCCGCGACGAGGCCGAGATTGTCCTTGCCGGCCTCCGCATAGGTGCGCCTGAGGATTTGCCACCAGCCGCGCGCCGGGATCTGCCCCGGCGTCGTCGCGTCGCGGCCGTGCCCGGTGTCGCTGCCCGCCATGGTCTAACCCTGTCGCTGCCCTGACCGCTTCAACGCGACCGGCGGGATTCGGACCCGGTCGCGGGCGACGCACCTCGACACCTGCGACACCGCGCGGCAAGACGGGGCGATGACCGTGTCGCCCCTCGCCCGCCCGTTTCCCGACATCGCCGCCGTCGCGGGCGTCCGCATCGGCACCGCCTGCGCGGGCTACAAGGCCTGGACGCGCGCCGACTGCACGCTCGTGGAATTCGCGCCCGGCACGAGCGTGGCGGGGGTGCTGACGCGCTCGCGCTGCCCCTCGCCCGAGGTCGACTGGTGCCGCGCCACGCTGCCCGGCGGCGTGGCGCGCGGGCTGGTCGTCAACGCGGGCAATTCGAACGCCTTCACCGGCGCGGCAGGCGTCGCGGCCAGCCGCGCCCAGGTCGACGCGGCGGCGGCGCTGCTCGGCGGCGCTGCGAGCGAGGTATTCGCTGCCTCGACCGGCGTCATCGGCGTGCCGCTGCCCCCCGACAAGGCGGTCGCCGGGGTCGCGGCGGCGCACGCGGCGCTGGGCCAAGCGAGCCTGCGCGACTTCGCCGACGCGATCGGCACCACCGACACCTTCGCCAAGGGCGCGGTGGCGCAGGCCGTGGTCGGCGGCAAGCGCGTGACGGTCGCGGGCGTCGTCAAGGGTTCGGGGATGATCGCCCCCGACCTGGCGACGATGCTGGGGTTCGTCTTCACCGACGCCGCCGTCGCCGCGCCGCTTCTCCAGATGCTGCTGCGACAGGCGAGCGACGCCAGTTTCAACTGCATCACCGTCGACAGCGACACCTCGACCTCGGACACCGTACTGGCGTTCGCGACCGGCGCGGCAGGCCACGCGCCGCTCACCGATGAGTCCTCGCCCGGTGCCGATGCCTTCGCCGCCGCGCTGGCACAGGTATGCCGCGACCTCGCGCAGCTCGTCGTCCGCGACGGCGAGGGCGCGTCGAAGTTCATCGCGGTGACGGTCGAGGGGGCCGCCGACGACCGCGCCGCGTGCGTCGTCGCGCTGAGCATCGCCAACTCGCCGCTGGTCAAGACCGCGATCGCCGGCGGCGACGCCAACTGGGGCCGCGTCGTCATGGCCGTCGGCAAGGCGGGCGAGGCGGCGGACCGCGATTCGCTCGGCATCCGCTTCGGCCCGACGCAGGTCGCGGCGCGCGGCGCGGTCGTGCCGGGCTATGACGAAGGGCCGGTGGCGGCGCACCTCGCGGGGAGCGAGATCGAGGTCGGCGTCGATCTGGGCCTCGGCGACGGCCGCGCGACGGTGTGGACGTGCGATTTGACGCACGGCTACATCAGCATCAACGCCGATTATCGCAGCTAGTCTCGGCAAGCATCGAACAACCCCCGTCATCCCGGCGAAAGCCGGGACCCATCGCCGGAACTCGGGAAATGGATCCCGGCTTTCGCCGGGATGACGGGCCCCGGAGGACACGAGGAGCCCGCGCCATGACCATCGTCCTGCACCACTACCCGATGTCGCCGTTCGCCGAGCTGGTGCGCCTCGCGCTCGGGCGGAAGGGCGTGGCGTGGTCGTCGGTGATCGTCCCCAACATCCTGCCCAAGCCCGACCTCGT
>CAXTSL010000093.1:7377-10301 GCA_964246975.1 uncultured Sphingomonadaceae bacterium | reverse complement strand
GAAGACGCTCGCCACAACGCGCGACGCGCGCGCGCGGCCTGCCGCGACGAGCGACAGATGCCCCGCGTGCAGCGCGCCCATCGTCGGGACGAGTGCGACGGTCTCGCCCGCTTGCCGCCACGCGGCGACCGCGGCGCTTAGGGCGGCGACGTTTCTGACGATAGGAATGTCGGCCATCCACGGGCTTTCGTTGACTTGGTTGGCCCCGTGTCCGAAACGGCGGGGACGAGGGCAAGGGCGAATTTGGGAAACGGCATGACGACGCAGGCGCGGCGCGCGCACATCATCGTGCTCGGCAACGAGAAGGGCGGCTCGGGCAAATCGACGACCGCCGTGCATATCGCCGTCGCGCTGGCGCACGCCGGCTTCGCGGTCGGGGCCGTCGACCTCGACGCGCGCCAGAAGACGGTGGCGCGCTATCTCGAAAACCGCGCGGCCTTTGCCGTGAAGCGCGAGATCGCGCTGCCCGGCCCCGAAGTCGCGGTGATCGCCGACGGCGACGGCGATACCGACCTGCTCGTCGATCAGCTGCTCGAATGGAGTGCCAAGGATTTCATCGTCGTCGACACGCCGGGGCGCGATTCGCCGCTCGCCCGCGCCGCGCTCGCCAAGGCCGATACGCTGGTCACGCCGATGAACGACAGCTTCGTCGATTTCGACCTGATCGGCCAGGTCGACCCCGAGACCTTCAAGGTCAAACGTCCGAGTTTCTACAGCGAGCTGATCTGGGATGCCCGCAAGGCGCGTGCGCGCGTCGACGGCGGCACGGTCGACTGGGTGGTGCTGCGGAACCGCCTCGCCAATCTCGACGCGCGCAACATGCGGCGGATGGCGGCGGCGCTCGGCGAATTGTCGAAGCGCGTCGGATTTCGCGTCGCGCCGGGTTTGAGCGAGCGCGTCGTGTTTCGCGAGCTGTTCCCGCGCGGGCTGACGCTGCTCGATGTGGCGCATCTCGACGATCTGAGCCTGAGCCATGTCGCGGCGCGCGCCGAGCTGCGCGCGCTGATCGGCGGGCTGGGGTTGCCGGGGTGGGTGTGACCTTGCTTCCCCCTCCCCTCCCCGGCGAAGCCGGAGAGAGGGGAGGGTCGGGGTGGGGTGCGCTTGCCACACGGGGGCTCGCCCTTTTGGCGACACACCCCACCCCGACCCTCCCCTCTCTCGGTTCGCAAGCGCTCACCGGGAAGGGAGGGGGAAGCAAGTCATGCTGATCGCCCTCATCGCGGTCCTCGCGCTCGCCTGGTGGATGCACACGCGCGGCGAACTATTGCCCGCACTCCGCCGCTGGGGGGCGGTGGCGGCGTTGGCGCTGCTTGCCGTGCGGATGCTCGAAACGGGCAAGCCGCTGGTTGCGGCGCTGGTCGCGGCGGCGGCGTTGTTCTGGTGGTACGCCGCGAAGGGCCGCGCGGTCGAGGCGACCACAGAACGCGACGCCCGCGCACTGCTCGGGGTCGCCGCCGACGCCGATGCCGGGGCGGTTCACGCGGCGTGGCGGCGGGCGCTGGCGCAGGCGCACCCCGACGCCGGGGGCAGCACGCAAGCGGTCCAGCGCCTTACCGCCGCGCGCGACCTGCTGCTGGCGCGGACCCCGCGATAAGGTTGCCCCGGCCCGCGCCGCCGCGCTAGATGCACACTACCCCCGCAACATCCGCGACAAGGCGACCATGGCCGGCCACAGCAAATTCAAGAACATCATGTACCGCAAGGGCGCGCAGGACCGAAAGCGCGCCGCCGCCTTCTCCAAGCTCAGCCGCGAGATCACCGTCGCGGCGAAGGCCGGCATCCCCGACCCGGCGATGAATGCGCGGCTGCGCTCGGCGATCCTCGCGGCGCGCGCCGGCGGCATGCCCAAGGACAATATCGAACGCTCGGTCAGCAAGGCGGCGGGCGGCGAGAATTACGAGGAGGTGCGCTACGAAGGCTTTGGGCCGGGCGGCGTCAGCCTGATCATCGAGACGCTGACCGACAACCGCAACCGCACCGCGACCAACGTGCGGACGATCGTCAGCAAGAACGGCGGCAATCTGGGGGCGAGCGGCTCGGTCAGCCATGCCTTTTCGCGGCTCGGACGGATCGTCTATCCCGCCAAGGTCGGCAGCCCCGACGCGGTGTTCGAGGCGGCGCTCGAGGCGGGGGCCGAGGATGTCGTGTCGGGCGACGACGGCCACGAGATCTGGACCGCGCTCGACGACCTCCACGGCGTGGTCAAGGCGCTCGAGAAAGTGCTCGGCGAAGGCGACGGCGGCAAGCTGGCGTGGCGCGCGCAGACCGACGTGGTCGTCGGCGAGGCCGATGCCGGCACGCTGTTCCGCCTGATCGACGCGCTCGAGGACGACGACGACGTCCAGGTCGTGTGGGGGAACTACGACGTGGCCGACGACGTGCTGGCGAAATTGGGGTGAGAAACTCCCCCTCCCCTTCAGGGGAGGGGGCTGGGGGGTGGGGGAGTCCGGAAATGCCGCCGCGCATCGACCCCCGCCTCGGTGCATTCGCACGCGGCATGCGAAGCGAGCAGACGCCGCCCGAAGCGGCGCTGTGGAAGCGGTTGCGATCTTCGCAACTCGGCGGACACAAGTTTCGGCGGCAGGCGGTGTTGGAACCGTACATCGCCGACTTCTACTGTCCCGCTAAAGGTTTGATCGTCGAAATCGACGGACGGACGCACGAGGAATTCGGCGACCTGCGTCGCGACTCTGCATTACGGTCGCGCGGCTACACGACGTTGCGGTTTTCCAATCAAGAGATCGGGCGTAACCTCGACGGCGTGGTGACATCCATTTTTCATACTCTCGAAAACCTGCCCGACCGCTGGCCCGGACTCCCCCACCCCCTAACCCCCTCCCCTGAAGGGGAGGGGGGACTGTGATCCTCATCGGCCTCGATCCCGGCCTGCAGTCGACCGGCTGGGGCGTCATCGAGGCGCAGGG
>CAXTSL010000093.1:5016-7367 GCA_964246975.1 uncultured Sphingomonadaceae bacterium | reverse complement strand
AGCCGCGCCGCGGATGCGCTGGCGGTGCGGCTGGTGCAGCTTCACGACGGTCTCGACGCGGTGATCCGCGCGCACGGCCCCGGCGGCGCGGCGGTCGAGGAGACTTTCGTCAACACCAACCCGCAGTCGACCCTGAAGCTCGGCCAGGCGCGCGGCGTCGTGCTGCTGGTCGCGGCGCGCGCCGGGCTGGAGGTCGCCGAATATGCGACACGCTTCGTCAAGAAGGCGATCGTCGGCACCGGCGGGGCCGACAAGCGCCAAGTGCGCGCAATGGTCGAGCGGCTGCTGCCGGGGTGCGGCATTGCGGGCGAGGATGCGGCGGACGCGCTCGCGGTGGCGATCTGCCACGCGCACATGGCGGGGTCGCACAGGATGGTCGCATGATCGCCAAGCTGCGCGGCCTCCTCGATTCGGTCGCCGCCGACGCGTGCGTCGTCGATGTGGGCGGCGTCGGCTATCTCGTCGCCGCCAGCGCGCGGACGCTCGGCGCGCTGGGCGTGTCGGGTAGCGCCGTCACCCTCCACATCGAGACGCAGGTGCGCGAGGACGCGATCCAGCTGTTCGGCTTCGGCACGGGCGAGGAGCGCGACTGGTTCCGCCTGCTGCTGTCGGTGCAGGGCGTCGGCGGGCGCGTCGCGCTGGCGATCCTGTCGGTGCTGACGCCGTCGGAGCTGCAGCACGCCGTCGCGGCGAAGGATACCGCGAGCGTCGCGCGCGCCAACGGCGTCGGGCCGAAGCTTGCGGCGCGGATCGTGCTCGAATTGAAGGACAAGGCGGGGTCGCTTCCCGCCGGGGTGTCGCTCGCGCCGGTGTCGGGCGAACGCGCGCGCGCTGCGGTCGCCGACACGCTGTCGGCGCTGGCGAACCTCGGCTTTCGACCGATGGACGCGAGCCGCGCGGTCGCCGAGGCGGTCGCGGAACTGGGCGATCAGGCCGAAGTCGGGGAGATGTTGCGCGTGGCTTTGAAGAAGAGCGCGCGTTGAACGGCGTGCCCGACGGTCCCGCCGCTCCGCTGTGGAGCCCGCCGCTAGGGGCGCCTGTGCCGCGCGACCTGTGCACCGACTGCGGTATCTCGCGCACCGCGACGCCAAAGGATTGCGGCACCGCCTGCCAGTTCATCAAGCCCGACTACGCCGCGCTCGAAGCCCGCGTCCACGGGCGCGCACGCGATCCCGCAAGACTCGACGAGCTGTTCTTCGGGCCGTTCCGTGCGATGCACCGCGCGCGCCTCAAGGCCCTGTTGCCCGGCGCGCAATGGACTGGCATCACCTCGCGCATCGGTGCGAAGCTTCTCGAAACCGGCGCGGTCGACGCGGTGCTGACGATGGCTCCCGATCCGGACGACCGCTGGAAGCCGGTGCCGGTTATCGTCACGCGCGCCGAGGGCATGCAACAGGTGCGCGGCATGCGGATGGGCTATGCGCCGCTGCTCGCGCTGCTCGAACCTGCGCGACTTGCAGGCTACAAGCGCATCGCGGTGATCGGCATTCCGTGCCAGGTCCACGCGCTGCGCGCGCTCGAAGCGAAATTGGGATTCGAAAGCATCACCGTCATCGGCACGCCGTGTTCGGACAACACGACGACGGCGCGCTTTCATGAGTTTCTGGCGCTGCTCACCGACGACCCCGACAGCATCACCTATCTGGAATTTCGCGCCGATTATCATGTCGAGCTGCGCTTCGCCGACGGGCACCGCAAGGCGATCCCCTTCCTGATGCTGCCGCTCGGCGACCTCGCGCCGGACTTCTTCCCGCTGACCTGCCGGACCTGCGTCGACTATACCAACGCGCTCGCCGACATCACGGTTGGGTATATGGCGGGCGAGGGCGACCAGTGGCTGATCGTCCGCAACGCGCGCGGGGCGGCGCTGGTCGACCTGCTCGGCGACGAGCTGCACATGCAAGCCGTCGGCAACGCGGGCCGGCGCGCGGGCGCGGTCAAGGGCTTCATCGCCAACGTCGAGCGTGCGGCGGGCGGCCTGCCGCTGCGCCGCATGCCGAAGTGGGTGCGACCCATCGTCGGCTGGCTGATGCCGCGCGTCGGCCCGCGCGGGTTGGAGTTCGCGCGCACCCGCGTCGAGATGAAGGCGGCCGAGACGATCATCCACCTGCGCCGCGAGCGCCCCCGGCGGCTGCGGTCGATGGTGCCGCCGCACGTCTGGGCGCTGGTCCGGCCATACGGGCTGGAACCGGGGGCGGACGAGGTGCCGCGCTGAACCCCCCTGCTCCTGCTCCGCAGCGCAGGCCGAGACAGGGGGCAGAAAGATCGCAACGCCCGTGCTAGCGTCGACGCGATTGGGGAGCGCGACCATGACCACCGCCACGACCACCGAGACCTGGGACGCGCGCGAC
>CAXTSL010000093.1:0-5006 GCA_964246975.1 uncultured Sphingomonadaceae bacterium | reverse complement strand
CGCCGCCGCGATGCTGGCGCTGCTCCAGCGCCAGCGGGCCGCCTTCCACGCCGAACTGCCCGTTACTGCCGCCGTCCGCAAGGACCGGCTGCGGCGCGCCGTCGCGCTCGTCGTCGCCAACAAGGAAAGGCTGACCGCAGCGCTGTCGGAGGATTTCGGCCACCGCTCGACGGCGATGAGCCTGATGACCGACATCATGGCGTCGGTCGGCCCGCTCAACCACGCCGCCAAGCACCTCGAAGGGTGGATGAAGCCCGAAAAGCGTGCCCTGCAGTTCCCGCTCGCGCTGCTCGGCGCGAAGGCGCGCGTCGAGTTCCAGCCCAAGGGCGTCATCGGCATCATTTCCCCGTGGAATTTCCCCGTCAACCTGACCTTCGCACCACTGGCGGGGGTGCTGGCGGCGGGCAATCGCGCAATGATCAAGCCGTCGGAATTCACTCCCGTCACCTCCGAACTCATGCGTGCGCTGATCGCCGCCGCCTTCGACGAGGCCGAGGTCGCAGTGGTCACCGGCGGCCCCGAACTCGGCAAGGCATTCAGCGAACTGCCCTTCGACCATCTCGTCTTCACCGGCGGCACGAGCATCGGGCGGCACGTCATGGCGGCGGCGGCAAAGCACCTCGTGCCGCTGACCCTCGAGCTCGGCGGCAAGTCGCCGACGATCGTCTCGCGCTCCGCCGATCTGCCGCGCGCCACCGAGCGCATTGCCTTGGGCAAGATGATGAATGCCGGGCAGATCTGCCTGGCGCCCGACTATCTGCTGGTGCCGCGCGAGACCGAGGGTGCGGTCGTCGACGGGCTGACGAGAGCGGTCGCGGCGATGTATCCGACGCTGCTTGCCAACGACGATTATACCTCGGTGCTGGGCGCGCGGCATCGCGAGCGGCTCGAGGCGCATGTCGCCGACGCGGCGGCAAAGGGTGCCAAGGTCACCGTGGTCAACCCGGCGAACGAGGATTTCGCGCAGCAGAACACCAACAAGATGCCGCTCCACATCCTGCAGGACGTAACCGACGAGATGACGGTGATGCAGGAGGAAATCTTCGGACCGCTGCTGCCCGTCGTGCCCTACGACACCGTCGACGGCGCGATCGCCTACGTCAACGGCCGCGACCGTCCCCTGGGCCTCTACTGGTTCGGCGACGACGCCGCCGAGCAGCGCCTTGTCCTCGACCGGACGATCTCGGGCGGCGTCACGGTCAACGACGTCGTCTTCCACGTCTCGGCCGAAGACCTGCCGTTTGGCGGCATCGGCCCGTCGGGAATGGGCAGCTATCACGGCGTCGACGGCTTCCGCGCCTTCAGCCACGCCAA
Source organism: uncultured Sphingomonadaceae bacterium (assembly GCA_964246975.1). Classification (GTDB taxonomy): domain Bacteria; phylum Pseudomonadota; class Alphaproteobacteria; order Sphingomonadales; family Sphingomonadaceae; genus Glacieibacterium. Next base: position 3,692 of record CAXTSL010000093.1, on the reverse strand, counting down.
GGCGGTGTATGCGCAGCCCAGGCTCGACATCGCGGGTATCGCCGGGTTCAAGCCGCCTTATGGGGCGAAGACCGCGAAGGCGGTGGCGCGCGCCTTGAAGGGCTGAGGCGGGGCGTCAGCGCGATGCGGCGAGGTCGCGCAGCACGGCTTCCTCGAACGCCGGGAAAGCGGAAGTGCGACCCGGATAGCGCGCCGGATCGGCGGCGGTGCCGGTGATCGCATAGGCGTAGACCCGCCGCCGTGCGGGGTCGATCCACAGGCCGCTGTAAAGGCCATAGGCCTCGCCGAGATGGCCGTGCCAGCGCAGGGTGCGGCCCGCGACGGGCTGGTCGCCCTGCCCTGCCCCACCGACAAGACACTGCACGCCGAGGCCCCAGCAGCGCATCTGGCCGTGGTAGGTCTCGCCCGACGGACCGTCCCGCCATTGCGGCGCGAGCATCGCGCGGACGCTGGCGGGGCGCAGCAGGCGGACCCCATCGACCGCGCCGCGCCCGAGCAGCAGGCGACCGAGCTTCGACAGGTCGCGGACCCCGATGCGCAGCCCGCCCTGCGGCGAGAACAGGGTGCCGTTGTCGCCGGGGCGATAGGCGGCGAGGTCGCACGCCGCCCCCGGCGCGGTCCGCACCGGGCAGGCGGGGGCGACGCCGCGCAGGTCGTCGATCTGCGCCACCCACGGTCCGCCTGCGTCCCACGCGGTCTCGTCGCGGCCCTTGCGGTACAGCGCGGCGGCGCGCGCCACGGCGGCGGACGAGCAGCCCGACCAGTTGAAGCAGGCGTCGAGCCCGAGCGGCGCGAAGACGAGGCGTGACATCAACCGGTCGAAGCGCGTCGCGGTCGCGGCCTCCATGACGCTGGTGACGATGCCGTAGTTGATGTTGGCATAGCTGAACCGCGCGCCGGGTGCCGCGCTCCAATGGTCGGGGGTCAGGCCGTCCCGCAGCGTCGTGCCGAGCGGGAAACTGTAGCCGCTGGCATCGTCGAGCCCCGAGGTGTGGCTGAGCAGTTGCCGCAACGTCACCGGCGCATCGGGATACGCGGGGTGCCGCAGCCGCCAGCCTAGATAGGCCGACACGTCGCGGTCGAGGTCGAGCGTCCCTGCCTCGACCAGCCGCATGACGCCGATCGCGGTGACGATCTTCGCCACCGACGCGACCCGCACCGGCGTATCGACGGTCATCGGACGCTCGCGGGTGGGATCGGCGGGGTCGATGACGGCACGACCATGGGCTTCGCGGCGGACGACACCGCGCGGCCCTGCGACGACGAGGGCGAGACCAGCGAGTTCGGGGGCGGCGGCGGTGCGACCGGCGGCGAGGTCGGCGAGTGGCGATGGCGCGGCGGTTGCGGGCGACGATGCGAGTATCGCCGCCGCCACGCGCGTTGCGAAGCCGCGCCCAATCAGACGGTCGCGACTAGAACTCAAAGACCGCATTGCTCGCATCACCCAGCAGCGGCGGATACAGGATCGGTTTTTCCCCGAAATATTTTCGAGCAATTCCATCTTGGCGGTCGATCGAATAAGTGTCCGGAGGAATCATGTCGGGATAGATATAGGTTGCCCGAAATTGACCATCTTCGACAACGTACTCAATCTCAGACCAACGTTTTCCTGGCTCACTTAGTTCCCAAAGTTCAAGTAGAGCGTCGATCAGACGGTCTGGATTGAACTTGCGGTACAAAATATGATTGGAGCGGTTCTTGAAGATGACTTGTCCGACGCTGTTATCTTCGATTTCCGCATAGAGTAGTGTACCGTCGAGCGGGTACTGATCGTCTTCGGCTAAAATTTGACCGATCTCGGTGAGGAGATCGGTGGTCTTATTATTTGCCATGTCCGGCTCCCTTTCGTTTATTTGGAATGTCGCGCACTCGGTGGCGACCGTCGATCGAGAACGAAACTTCGATCCTTGAAGGCCGTTGCGAGAGACCGTCGTATTTCGGAGTAATCTCGACGATGACCGCTTTACCGTCCTTCTTCGCGCTCGCCCACTGATCTTCGAGGACGCGGTACGTGCCGCGATTGAAGTTGGCGTCCTGCGCAAAGTGGTTGAAGGCCTCCGCAGGTCCTTTGAAGCGCTTCGCGATATAGTGACCGCCTTCGTCGGTCGGTCGACGGTCACTGCCACCGGCCCGTCGTTGCGCGGCGCGCGAGCGCGACCCGTCTCCGACCGTAATCGGCCCCGAGACCTGCCGCGTCCGGCCTTGGCTATCGATCTGGAAGTCGTAGCCGTTGGCGATGATGTGCCGGAGCGGGACTGCGACTGGTTGCGGTACCGCCGGTCGCGGCTTCGCGCCCACCGTCGTGACGACGACCGTCGGTGCGACGCGATCGCGGTCCGGCGGTTTCCTCGCCGGTGGCGCGGGCTTGGCCCAGCTGTCTCCTGCCCCGCCACCTACGAAGCCCGCGCCGCCGCCACCGCCAGCAAACGTGAAGTGGCCGGTCTCGCGATCATGCCACGGATTGAACTTGTACGCCGCAGGATCGGCGACGTAGGCGCGCGGCAAACGCCCCGTCCTCATCCAGACTGAAAATTTGGATAGCTGTCGATCTTCGACGATGTTCATACAAGCCGCCTTTACCGATGCGGCTAAAACATATGAACAGAAATATCCTACAAGTCAAGCGCTGAAAGCGCTCGCCTCACCCCGGCCCCACCCGGAAGGCGCAGAACTTGTTGCCGTCGAGGTCGCGGAAATAGGCCCCGTAAAAGGCCTGGTCGCCTTCCTCGCCGCGCACGCCCGGTGCCCCCTCGTCGCTGCCGCCGAGCGCCAGCGCCCTGGCGTGGAGCGCATCGACCTTGGCGCGCTCGTCCAGCACCAGCGCGATCATCGTGCCGTTGCCGGCCGTCGCGGGCTTGCCGTCGTAGGGCGGACCGACCGCGAGCATCGGCTTGTCCCACGCGCCGCCATAGGCGACCGCGCCGGTCGGAAACTCCATCAGCCGCCCGACGCCGATCTCGCCGAACAGCGCGTCGTAGAACGCCGTCGCCCGCGCCGGATCGTTGGTGCCGATGTTCGCGTAGCCGATCATGTTTCCCCCATGGCGATCATCGAGTCGCAACGACAGGATAGCGGCCCCTGATGGCGCTGCGAAGCCGCCCGCTGCCACGGTTTCGCACCGGCAGGCGCCTGTATCGATGCGAAGGCCGGCATCCATGCGTGGTCCTTTCTCGCGTGTCCTTAAGCTTCAGGCGCGCTGAGATGAAGATTGTCTATCCGAAACGTTAATAAATTGCAAGATGCCTGTTGGCGCGGCATTCGGGCACGGGCTTTCGAACACGGCCCGTTAACGCCTGAGCGGCGACGCAGGCGTGGTGCGCGGCAACGCCGCCACTGGAACGAAACGCGACCCTGCGCCATATTGCCGGTATGGCCGCCATCCAGATCCGCACCTCGCTCGCCGAACCCGAGAGCACGGGGGCGTTCGTCCCGCACCGTCCGGCGCGGCCCGAGAAATCCGAAGGCGGGCGCGCCTTCCGCCTCGTCACCGACTATACCGCCGCCGGCGACCAGCCCGTCGCGATCGCCGAACTCGTCGCGCAGGCCGAAGCGGGCGAGCGCGACCAGGTGCTGCTCGGCGTCACGGGGTCGGGCAAGACCTTCACCGCCGCGAAAGTGATCGAGGCGGTGCAGCGCCCGGCCCTCGTCCTCGCGCCGAACAAGATCCTCGCGGCGCAGCTCTACGGCGAATT
>CAXTSL010000092.1:0-10426 GCA_964246975.1 uncultured Sphingomonadaceae bacterium | reverse complement strand
GATGTCGGCGAGGATGGCCTCGACGGTGTCGCGGACCTTGCGGTCGCTGTCGGCCTTGGCCTCGGTCGTCGCGCCGCGCTTGAGATAGATCGCCAAGATAGCCTCCCGCATTCGAATGCAAACTAGCCGAGACACGTCGCGCGAACAAGGCCCCGCGACCGGGGATCAGTTGCGCGGCATCGCCGCCAGCCCCGTCTCGGCGCGCAACGCTTCGGCCCCGGCGCGCAGGAAGCCGTGGTCGCTCGACAGAAAGAACAGGCTCGCGCCCTTGGCCTGCCACTGCGCGACATCGGCGGCGCGCGGCAGGAACATGCCGACCGGGCGACCCGCCGCGCGCGCCGCCGCGCACACCGCGTCGACCGCCGCAACGACGGGCGCGTCGTCGGGCGACGCGCAGCCGAGCGCGACGGTCAGGTCGGCGCGCCCGATGAACAGCGCGTCGATGCCCTCGACGGCGCAGATCGCGTCGAGGTCGTCGAGCGCCTCGAGATCCTCGATCTGGGCGATGACGACGGTGCGCTCCGCCGATCGCGCACGGTGTTCGGCCATCGCGACCGTGCCGTAGCCGGCGGCGCGCGGCGTCCCCGCATAGCCGCGTCCACCCGGTCCATAGTGCGCCGCGCGCGCCACCGCGCGCGCCTCGGCGGCCGAGCGGACATGCGGCACGAGCACGCCGTCGGCCCCGCAGTCGAGCGCGTTGAGCAGCGCGGCGGGCGACGCGTCGGCGGGGCGGACGACGACGGGCATCCCCCCGGCGCGTGCGGTCATCACCGCGATGTCGATGTCGCCGCGATCGAACGGCGCATGCTCGGCGTCGATGACGAGCAGGTCGAGGCTGGTCTGCGCGAGCACCTCGAAGACCTGATGATGCGCGGTCTTGACGAAGATGCCGAGCAGCGGCGCGCCGCTGGCGATGCGTTGTTTTAAGCTCAAAGCAGTTCCCCCGTTTCCCGAACGCTATCTAAATGCCCGACCTCGAATTGCCCGACTTCGCGATGATCGTCGAGCCAGTGCGCGATCAGCCCGGCGAAGGCCCCCGGTTGCTCGAGCGGCAGCATGTGCCCCGCCCCGGGCACCGCTGCGAACGTCGCGCGGCGGCAGCGCGCCGCAAAGCTCTCGTGCCACGCGGGCGGGCACAGCGCATCCTCCGCGCCGCACAGCACGAGCACCGGTCCCGTATAGGCGTCGAGCACCGTCAGCCCATCGCGGCGCGTCCGCAGCGCCTCGCTCTGCGCGCAGAACACGTCGTCGCCGAGCCCCATCGCCATGTCGAACAGCAAGGCCTTCAACGCCGCGTCGTCGCGGCACGCGGCCCCGAGATAGGCGGGTTTCAACTCGTCGGCGACGATCGCCGCAAGCGCGCCGCCGCGCACGCGAGCCTGCTGGCCGGGCCGCGCCGCCGCACGGTCGGGCAGGTCGGCGCCGATGTTGGTGTCGGCCAGGACGAGACCCGCAATACGGTCGGGAGCCTGCCGCGCCATCTCGACCGCGACGATGCCCCCCATCGAGAACCCGATTGCCAGCAGTGGCCCCGGCGTCGCCGCCAGCGCGCGCGACGCCATGCCCGCGATGGTCGCATCGCGGGTCGTGTCGGCATCGACCGCCGCCAGCCCCCGCGCCGCCAGCACGTCGTGCAACGCGTCATTGTCGCCCAACCACAGCCGCGCGTCGCACATATTGCCGGGCAGCAGGACGGCGGTGAGCATGGGTGCGGACGCTAGGGGCTCGCCGCCGCCGCCGCAACTACGCGAATAGCGCTCAAGTTCGCCCCCGCCGCCGCCGTATCCCCTTGCGGTACGGTGGCGTGGAGAACGACGATGCGGCGTTGGATGGCGGGATTGCGGATGGCGGGATTGGCGGGCGTGCTGGCGGTCGCTGCCGCGCCGGGGCTGGCGGGCACGGTCTGTCGTTCACCCGGCATTACGGGCTTCGAGGTACAGGCCCGGACCGCGCGACTTGTCCTCGCCTCGACGCGCGCCGACACGCAAGCGATCGAGGTCTATGTCGCGCGCACACCCTTCGGTTTCTACTACGAGTCGAACTACGTCGCGCCCGGCACTGCCTGGCCCGCCAAGATCTACGCGCCCGAGCCGCTGAATGTACGCGCGCTGGTCGAAAACCTGCTGTTTACCTCGCGCGCTGACGCCGACGCGGGCGCGGCACTGACCGACGCCGTGATCGCCAGCCACCTGACGATCCGCCTCGACGCCGCGCTGTTCGACGGCACCGATCCGACCGGCCTCGACAACGCGATCGTTATCCGCCGCGTCGCCCCGGCTCAGGTCGTCTGGGCGAGCCGGTAGTCGAGCTTCGCGGCGGCTAGCGAGTGAGGGCCTACACCAGCTCCATCCGGTTGCGTCCGCGCCGTGCGACCGCCGCCCGACCCTTGCTTGTCGCGGTCCCCGGTGTCCGGACATCGGCCATGAAGACCCAGTCGGCGCGCGCCGCTTCGGGCGTGAAGCTGACTGTCACATAGCCGCGGCGCGACGTGTCGGCCCATTTCAGCTCGGGATTGCCCGCGACGAGGCCCGCCGCGACGGTCGCGGGGTCGACCTTGAGCGCCGACTCGAAGCCCGGCGAGGTCACCGACTGGCCTGCGAACTCGACGCCCGCCGGACGCCCTCCCTCGGCCAGGTCGCACGCCCAGGCGTTGTGGCTGTCGCCCGACACGACGACGAGGCTGGCGTTCGCCTCCTGCGCGCCGCGCAGCAACCGCGCGCGCGCCGGGGCATAGCCGCCCCAGCTGTCGAGGTTCATCGGCAGCCCGACGCTCGCCGCCGCGATGCCCCCTTGCACATAGGCCTGCGAGCGCTTGGGTGCGTCAGGGCCGAGCCACGCGGCGGCGGTCCTGGGCGTCTGGAGGTTGCCCATGACGATCTGCTGCGCGAGCAACTGCCACTTCGTCCCCCCGCGCACCGAGGCCTTGAGTTCACCGGCGACCCATTTCTCCTGCGGCAGGCCGAGCAGCGTCCGTGTCTTGTCGCTCCACGGCCCGTCGCGGAACGCGATCAGCCCGTCCTTGCCGCCCTTGATCGCCGCACCCAGATCGAGCTGCCGGTCGCGCCCTTCGATGCGCGTGTCGACGACGAGCATCGAGACGAGATCGCCGAAGTCGTAGCGGTTGTAGGCGCGGTCGGCGACGGGGAGCCACTCGTGATAGGCCTGCCGGGCGTGCGCCTTGCGGTCCTCCCACGGCCCCTCGTCGGGTTGGTGGTTCTCCGCCCCGTCCTTGTACGAATCGTTGGCGAATTCGTGATCGTCCCAGATCGAGATCATCGGGAAGTTGCGGTGCAAGGCCTGCAGGTCGGGATCGAGGCGGTAATCGGCATAGCGCGCGCGGTAGTCGTCGAGAGCGATCAGCTCATGGTCGGGCCGGGGCACGCGCCGGCCGACTTCCTGTCCCGCTGCCGGATAGACGCCGGGCTTATACTCGTAGAAATAATCGCCGACATGGACGATCAGGTCGAGGTCGCTGCGCGCGGCGGCATGGGCATAGGCGTTGAAATAGCCGAACGCCTTGTTGGCGCAGCTGAACACCGCGATGTTGAAGCGCTCGAGCCTGCCGCGCGGCAGCGTCCGCGTCCGCCCGACCGGCGACACCGCGCCATCGGGACCGGTGAAGCGGTAGAAATACCATTTGCCCGGCGTCAGGCCATCCGCTCGCGGTCGCGCGCACCAGTCGTGTTCGGGAGACGCGCTCGCCTCGACGCGCGCGACGATGCGCCCGAAACCCGGGTCCTCGGCGACCTCGCCGCGCAGCATCGCGGGCGCGTCGCCGGTGCCGACATAGCGCGTCCACAGCCGCACCGAGTCGGGCGCGGGGTCGCCGCTCGCGACGCTGTGGGTGAAGCCCCGCGCGGGCAGCAACTGCGCGCGCAGGGTCGCTGGCAGCGCCGCCAGCCCGCCGCCCAACGCCCCCAGCCGGAGCAGCGCGCGGCGGTCGAAGTCGCTGAACATCGTCGGTCTCCGGCAAGGGTGCGTCGCCGACCTCTATGGCGTGCGCATGACAGTTCGGCGATAGCGCGGCGCATGCCGAAGATGCGCGCCAAGGCCGACCTGCCGACCAAGGTCTGTGCCGCGTGTGCGCGACCGTTCGCGTGGCGCAAGAAATGGGCGCGCGACTGGGACGCGGTGCGCTATTGCTCGGACAGGTGCAGGGGGCACGGCGCTTCCCAAATCGCACCCGATCCGGCAGACTGAGCCGCGCAGCCTCCGGAGCAACGACAATGGCCACCGTCCTCAAATCGGTCGACAGCGTGCAGGACAATGTCAGCGCGGAGGAATGGGCGATCCGCGTCGATCTCGCCGCCGCGTACCGGCTCGTCGCGCTATATGGCTGGGACGACCTGATCTTCACGCATCTGTCGGCGCGCATTCCGGGGCCCGAACATCACTTTCTGATCAACCCGTATAATCTGATGTTCGAGGAGATCACCGCGTCGAGCCTCGTCAAGATCAATGTCGAGGGGGCGCCCGTGTTGCCGACGCCGTACATCACCAATGCGCCCGGCTTTACCATCCATTCGGCGATCCATATGGCGCGCGACGATGCACAGGCGGTGATGCACCTCCACACGTCGAGCGGCCAGGCGGTCGCGGCGCAGGCCGAGGGGCTGATGCCGCTGACGCAGACCGCGATGCTGATCCGCGAACAGGTCGCCTATCACGAGTACGAGGGCGTCGCGACCGACCTCGAGGAGCGCGCGCGGCTGGTCGAGGATCTGGGCACCAAGGACGCGATGATCCTCCGCAACCACGGCACGCTGACCGTCGGCCAAAGCGTCGCGCAGTGCTTCATCAAGATGTATTTCCTCGAACGCGCCTGCGACGCGCAGATCAAGGCGCTGTCGGCGGGTCCGGGCGGCCTCTACAACCCGCCGCAGGGCACGCCCGAAAAGGCGGCGGGTCAGGGCAGCATGGGACTGGGCATCGTCGCCGACCGGCTGGCGTGGCCCGCGCTGCTCAGGAAGCTCGACCGGCTCGACGCGTCGTTCCGGAACTGACACGCAAACGCCGCCGGTCGTCGGACCGGCGGCGCTTGCCGTGACGAAAGTTCAGGCCGCGACCGCGCGGCGGCGCATCGCGACGCCGGTCATTGCGAAGCCCGCGATGAGCAATGCCCATGTTGCGGGTTCGGGAACCGTCGCCTCGACCGAAATATCGTCGAGCCCGGCCATGTTGTCGCCGACCGTCGCATTGGTGAATGCCAGCGTCGTCGGGCCGGTGGCGATATACTGGAAATTATACTTCAACCAGTTGATGCCAAACGGCGTGTCGGTCGGATTGGTGAAGGTCGACACCGGCCCGCCGTTGAGCGTCAGCGCGACGCTGCTCGGCTGCGTGTACGACGACGCATTGCCGCCCGTCGGCGAGGCGTTGCCGACAAAGAACGAAACATTGTAGCTGGTGCCCGCAACCGTCGCGACGGTCTGCGTGATCCCGTCCGCCGGACCGGTGTTGCCCGCTCCCGTCAGGTCGATCGAGTTGCTGCCGCTGTTGGCGTTGAAAACCAGCCCGCTTTCGCTGTAATTCGCGTCGATGACGATCACGTCGTTGCCGGTCACCGTCCAGCCGGTGAATATGCTGCCGCCGGGATACTGGATATAGCCCCCGTTCGGTGCTGGGTCGGATTCGAAGCCGCCATTGATGACGAGGTTGACGGCGGCGGCAGGCGCGACACCGACGAACAATGCGGCGGCAGCAAGCAAAGCAAATTTCATCGACACTCTCCACAGATCGACCGGAACAGCGCCGGGCATCACCAAGACTACGATGCAAGATTCGGGCCGACTATGCAACGCCAGCATTTTCAATGGGTTGGCTTCCGAACAATCGGGCCGCCGGGCTGGACTGTAAGAAAATCCGACAGTTTTACGCGTCGTCGCCCCCCAAGCGCCGGTCCATCGCCGGACTGGCGAAGCTCGCCAGCACCAGCCACGCCCAGCCTGCCATCATGCACGTGCCGCCGATCGGCGCGAATGCCGCGATCCAGCGCGGGAGACCGAGCGCCAGCAGGTCGAGATCGAAGGCGAAGATCAGGCTGCCGACGCTGACCAGCCACGCGCCGCCGCGCACCATCGGCGTATCGCGCCAGCCGAGCAGCGCGAACACCGCCGCGACGTGCGGCAGCTGGAAGATCACGCCCGTCATGATCCACTCGCGCGCCTGCGGGTCGCGAATGCCGTGCGCCGCAAAGGTACCGAAGGTCAGCGCGATCAGCGCGTTGAAGCACGCAAAGGCGGGGAGGAGGCGGGGGTTCATGCGCGCCAGCGTGGCGGGTTCGCGCGGCTTTGGAAAGCCCTCACCCGGCCGGCTCGGACTTGCCCCACCAGCCTTGCCGCGCCCGCGTCCGATGCCCATCTGCGCGGGCGTGAGTTCCGCCACCGTCCGCGTCATCGATCTCGAGACCACGGGTTCGCGCCCGCCCGCGCACGGCGTCTGCGAAATCGGCTGGCAGGATGTCGACCTCGGCCTCGATGGCCGCTGGCACGTCGGTCCGTCGCGCGGCAGTCGGCTCGTCGATCCGCAGCGCGCGATCCCGCCGGTCACGCAGGCGATCCATCACATCGACGACCGCGACGTCGTCGGCGCGCCAGTCTGGGCCGACGCCGCGCCGCCGGTGCTGCGCGCGCCCGTCCTCGCGCTCGCCGCGCATCGCGCCAGCTTCGAGCAGCGCTTCTGCACCCCGGCGCTCAGCGGCGGCGCGCACTGGGTCTGCACGTGGAAATGCGCGCTACGGCTGTGGCCGGGGTCGCCGTCGTTTTCGAACCAGGTCCTGCGCTAATGGCGCAAGCCTGCAGGCCTCGACCGCGACCTCGGTCTGCCGGTGCATCGCGCGCTGCCCGACGCCTATGTCACCGCGCATCATCTGCGCGACATGCTGGGTGCCGCCAGCCTCGCGCAACTCCTCGAGTGGAGCGACCTGCCCGGTCTGTTGCCGCGCGTCCCCGCCGGCCCCGAGCGGGGGCGGGCGTGGGGTGTGCTGAATGCCGAAACGCTGGCCCGCTTCGCCGCCGACCGCGACGAGGACATACGCTATTCGGCGGGCGTCGAGACGCTGCGGCGGCAGGGTGGCGAACCCACGCCCGCGCCCGCCGCGCAAGGGTCGCTGTTCGACTGAGTTGTGCGCTCAAGCGCCTGAGGCCGATATCAGCCATCGTGCCATGCCGCCTCGACCCGGGATGACAGGGCGATTCCGTGTTGGCGTCGACCCACTTTAAAGCTCGGTGAGATCGACCGCCAAATTTGGAATGGTGGCGCTGCCGATCGTTCCCGCGAATGGCAGGGCGTCCCGGGTCGCATATCCGGCGGGCCCCGGAGCGCTGTGACGGTACACGACACGCGCCTGCAGGTCGGCGACCCAATATTCTGGAATGGCATGACGCGCGTAAAGGTCGGCCTTCGCGCCAAGGTCGCGCGCCAGCGACGTGTCGGCGACCTCGACGACGAGCCGAGCCGCGCTGCCCGGCACGAACCCGGCACCCGGCGGGCCGTCGATAACGATGATGTCAGGCTCGGGCACCTCGCGGTCATCGAGGCGCAGCGACCCTTCGATACCGACGCGCAGCTTCAGACGCAGTACCGCAATCGCGGCGCGTAGCGCATAGCCGATCTCGGTCTTCGCCCACATATGCGGGTCGGCTTGCGGTGTCATCGTGACAATCGTCCCCCCGCGCAGTTCGAGCCGCCCCGCGTCGTCGAAAATACCGATCGCAGCCATCCGCTCATAGCGCTCGGCATCGACCAGCCACGGTCCCTCGGACGGTGCATCAGCGGTGACTGGGTGGCGAAGCGGGGCATTCATCGTGTCAGGTTAGCACATCTGCGTGCCGGCTTCACCCCGCCAGCACCCCGTCGATCGCCATACCGACGTCGCCCATGCTCGCCATGCCGTCGACGCGGGCGACGAGGCCCTTGGCTTCGTAATAGGGCAGGATCGGCGCGGTCTTGGCGCGGTATTCGGCCATGCGCGTGCGGACAGTCTCGGCGGTATCGTCGGGGCGGCGCTTGAACTCATGCGAGCCGCAGACGTCGCAGGTGTCGGCGACCGCGGGCAGGTGCGTGCGGTCGTGGTACAGCGTGCCGCACTTGGCGCAGGTGAAGCGCCCGGTGATGCGGTCGACGAGCGCGTCCTCGTCGACTTCGAGCTCGATGACATGGTCGAGATGCAAGCCCTTCGCCGCGAGCATCGCATCGAGTGCTTCGGCCTGGGCATGCGTGCGCGGATAGCCGTCGAGGATGAAGCCGGGGTGCGTTGCCGGAACGTCGAGTCGTTCGGCGATCAGCCCGTTGACGATATCGTCGCTGACCAGTTCGCCGGCATCCATCACCGCCTTCGCCTGGCGGCCCAGCTCCGAACCACTGCCGATCGCGGCGCGCAGCATGTCGCCGGTCGACAGTTGGACAAGACTGCGCGCGGCGGTCAGGCGGACCGCCTGCGTGCCTTTGCCCGCGCCCGGAGGCCCGAGCAGGACAAGGATGATCAACGGCGATTTCCCCTGAGCTTGGACTTCTTGATGAGCCCCTCGTATTGATGCGCGAGCAGATGCGACTGGATCTGCGCCACCGTATCCATCGTCACATTGACGACGATTAGCAAGCTCGTGCCGCCGATCGCCAGTGTGCCGAGGCCCATCTGCGCGGTCAGGAACTCGGGCAGCAGGCAGATCACCGTCAGATACGCCGCGCCGATCACCGTGATCCGCGTCAGCACATAGTCCAGATACTCGGCCGTCCGCACGCCGGGCCGGATACCCGGCACGAAGCCGCCGTATTTCTTGAGATTGTCGGCGGTTTCCTCGGGATTGAAGACGACGGCAGTGTAAAAGAAGCTGAAGAAGATGATGCCCGCCGCATAGAGCAGCATGTAGAGCGGCTGGCCGTGCTGGAGCGCCGCCGTGACGGTCAGCAACCAGTCGGGGCCATTGCCGCCGCGCCCGGCGAACTGCGCGACGGTCAGCGGCATCAGCAGCAGCGACGACGCGAAGATCGGCGGAATGACGCCACTGGTATTGATCTTGAGCGGCAGATGCGAGCTGTCGCCCTGGAACATCTTCGACCCGACCTGGCGCTTGGGATACTGGATGAGGATGCGCCGCTGGGCGCGCTCCATCAGACAGATGCCCGCGATGGTCAGCAGCGCGACGGCCGCGACCACCACCAGCAGGCCGCCGTTGATCGCGCCGGTGCGCGCCTGTTCGAACAGCTGCCCGATGCTGACCGGCAGGCGCGAGACGATGCCCGCCATGATGATCAGGCTGATGCCGTTGCCGATTCCCCGGCTGGTGATCTGCTCGCCGAGCCACATCAGGAACATCGTGCCGCCGATCAGCGTGATCACCGTCGTGATGCGGAAGAACCAGCCCGGATCGAGGACCGCGCTCGCCCCCGACCCGCCCCACGTCTCGAGCCCGACGGCGATGCCATAGCCCTGGATCGCGGTGAGCAGCACGGTGCCGTAGCGCGTATATTGGTTGAGGCGTTTGCGCCCCGCCTCGCCTTCCTTCTTCAAGGTCGCGAGGCTGGGGACGAGGCTGGTCATCAGCTGGATGATGATCGACGCGGTGATGTACGGCGTCACGCCGAGGGCGATCAGCGACATGCGCGACAGCGCGCCACCTGAGAACATGTTGAAATAGTCGAGCGCGCCGCCCTTGGTGGTGTCGAACAGCGACTTCAACGCGGTCGGGTCGACGCCGGGCAATGGCACGAACGAGACGAGGCGGAAGACGATCAGCGCGCCAAGCGTGAACCACAAGCGCTTCTTGAGCTCGGTCGCCTTCGAGAAGTTCGCGAAGCTGAGCTGCGCGGCGGCCATTTGTTGCGCGTTAGACGCCATAATCGCTTTCCACCCGGTCGGCCGCCGAGGGGCGGCCCTTGCGGCCTAAATAGGGGCAGGCGTCGCTTCGCGCCATGGCCGCGACGCAAAACGGCCCGCGCGGGTGCGCGGGCCGGGAGACTTACGCCTTGGGACGGCCGGTGCGGCCGCGCGCGGCGCGTTCGGCGGCGATCGCCTTGGGCCCGGCGAGCGGCTTGCGCTCCATCTTGCCCTTGGCATCGCGGGCCGCCGCGCGCGCGACCTTCTGGGCATCCCGGTCGAGCGGTTCGGGCTTCGCGGCGGGGAGTTCGAGGCTGCCGCCGATCGCTTCGAGCGCCGCCTTGGCACCGGCGCTCGCCCCGTCGAGCTTGAGCTTGAGCGGCGTCGTCAGCACACCCTTGCCGAGCAGGCGAACGCCCTCGCGGGCATGGCCGATGACGCCTGCCGCAACCAGCGCCGCGCCGTCGAGGACGGCGTCGCCGCTGATCTTCCCGGCATCGACCGCAATCTGCAGCGCACCGAGGTTGATCGTCGCGTATTCCTTGCGGAAGGCGTTGTTGAAGCCGCGCTTCGGCAGCCGCATGTGGAGCGGCATCTGGCCGCCCTCGA
>CAXTSL010000091.1:0-10587 GCA_964246975.1 uncultured Sphingomonadaceae bacterium | reverse complement strand
GGGGCCATGTCCGCGGCATCGGCGAGCCGGTCGGCCTGAATGGCAAGACCAGCGGCATTATCCCGTTCGTGCGCGTCATGGACTCGCTGACGCTGGCGATTTCGCAGGGTTCGCTGCGGCGCGGCTCGGCGGCGGTGTACCTCGACATCAACCACCCCGAGATCGAGGAATTCCTCGAGATTCGAAAGCCCTCTGGGGATTTCAACCGGAAGGCGCTCAACCTCCACCACGGCGTCCTCGTCACCGACAAGTTCATGGAAGCGGTGCGCGCCGGCGACGAGTGGCACCTCGTCAGCCCCAAGACCGGCGAGCGCCGTGCCACCGTCGACGCGCGCGGGCTATTCACCAAGCTCGTCGAGACGCGGCTGGCGACCGGCGAGCCCTACATCGTCTTCGTCGATCACGTGAACGATGCAATGCCCAAGCATCAGCGCGATGTCGGCCTCAAGGTCTCGACCTCGAACCTGTGCTCGGAGATCACCCTGCCGACGGGCATCGACCAGTACGGCAAGGAGCGCACGGCGGTGTGCTGCCTGTCGAGCCTCAACCTCGAGATGTGGGACGACTGGCAGGGCGACAAGGTCTTCATCGAGGACGTCATGCGCTTCCTCGACAACGTGCTCAGCGATTATATCGCGCGCGCCGAGCCTGAAATGGCACGCGCCAGCTATGCCGCGATGCGCGAGCGCTCGGTCGGCCTGGGCGTCATGGGCCTCCACAGTTTCTTCCAGGCGCGCGGCATCGCCTTCGAGGGTGCGATGGCGAAATCATGGAACCTCAAGATCTTCCGCCATGTTCGCGAGCGTGTCGACGAGGCGTCGATGCAGCTGGCGGTCGAGCGCGGGCCGTGCCCCGACGCCGCCGACATGGGCGTCATGGAGCGCTTCAGCTGCAAGATGGCGATCGCGCCTACGGCGAGCATCAGCATCATCACCGGCGGCACGAGCGCGTGCATCGAGCCGATCCCGGCGAACATCTACACGCACAAGACGCTGTCGGGCAGCTTCTCGATCCGCAACCCGTTCCTCGAAAAGCTGCTCAGCGCCAAGTCGAAGAACTCCGACGCCGTGTGGAACTCGATCCTCGAACAGGGCGGCTCGGTCCAGCACCTCGACTTCCTCTCGGCCGACGAGAAGGCGGTGTACCGCACGGCGTTCGAAATCGATCAGCGCTGGCTGCTCGAACTCGCGGGCGACCGCACGCCGTACATCGACCAGGCGCAGTCGCTGAACCTGTTCCTACCCGCCGATATCGAGAAGTGGGACCTGCTGATGCTGCACTTCCGGGCGTGGGAACTGGGTATCAAGTCGCTGTATTATCTACGGTCGAAGTCGATCCAGCGCGCCGGTTTCGCGGGCGGGGTCGAGGCCGACAATACGCCCGAGCCGCGCCACATCGCGGTCGAGATGAACGATTATGACGAGTGCCTTGCCTGTCAGTAGGGCATCCCCGGAGCGCAAGCTCCGGGACCTGTCCGTGCGGCTGCACGGACGGGCGGGCCGGGGGCCGTGCAGCCGCATTCCACGACGCGGATGCCCGGCCCCCCGCCTAATGCGTTGACGGGCGAGAGAAGCGAAGGGGGCCGACGATGGAACTGCGTATCTTGATCGTCGGTGCCGCGATCGCCGGGGTCGCGGCGGTCGGGGTCGATCTCGTTCGCCGGGCTGCCACCCATGTCGCGCAGAGCCGCGCGCGCGTCGATGCCGGGCGGGCGCTGCCGCTCGAAACATTGTCGCACCGCCTGCTGCCGCGCCTCGAAACCACCGGCGGCTACCGCGTCATCGGCGCGCTGCTGATCGCTGTCGCCGCCGTGATGGCATTTTACGCGTTTGCCAAGCTCAATTAGGAATCGCCCATGTCCCTCCTCAAAGCCTCAGGTAGCTACAAGCCCTTCGAATACCCCTGGGCGTTCGACTTCTGGAAGCGCCAGCAGCAGATCCACTGGATGCCCGAGGAAGTGCCGCTCGGCGAGGATTGCCGCGACTGGGCGCAGCGGCTGACCGAGCACGAGAAGAACCTGCTGACGCAGATCTTCCGCTTCTTCACCCAGGCCGATATCGAGGTGCAGGACTGCTACCACGACAAATACGGGCGCGTCTTCAAGCCCACCGAAGTCAAGATGATGCTGACCGCGTTCAGCAACATGGAGACGGTGCATATCGCTGCCTACAGCCATTTGCTCGATACCATCGGCATGCCCGAGAGCGATTACAGCGCTTTCCTCAACTACAAGGAAATGCGCGACAAGCACGAGTATATGAGCCAGTTCGGCGTCGAGACCGATGCCGATATCGCGCGCACGCTGGCGATGTTCGGCGGCTTCACCGAGGGGCTGCAGTTGTTCGCGAGCTTCGCGATGCTGATGAACTTCCCACGCTTCAACAAGATGAAGGGCATGGGCCAGATCGTCACGTGGAGCGTCCGCGACGAGTCGCTCCACTGCGAGGGCATCATCAAGCTGTTTCACGCCTTTTGCGCGGAGACCGGCGTGCTGACGAGTAAGATCCGCGACGACATTGCCGACGTCTGCATGCGGACGGTGCGTCTCGAGGACGCCTTCATCGACCTCGCCTTCGAGATGGGGCCGGTGACCGGCATGACACCGGGCGAGATCAAGAAATATGTCCGCTTCACCGCCGATTGGCGGCTGAAGCAGCTTGGCATGAAGCCGATCTACATGATCGAGGAGCATCCGCTGCCGTGGCTCAGCCCGTTGCTCAACGGCGTCGAGCACGCCAATTTCTTCGAGGCGCGCGCGACGGAATATTCGAAGGCCGCGACCAAGGGCAACTGGAACGAGGTGTGGGACGCCTTCGACCGCCGCAAGGGTGCCAAGGCGGCGAGCGCGGTGCCCGCCAATGAGGGCGACGACGGTCGCCAGGGCGGACTGCTGGGGGTCGCGGCGGAATAGGCCGGGACTAAGGGCCGGGGCGCTGCGCCTGCGGCACCGACAACCGCTCGGCGAAAAAGGCGATGATCTCGTCGACGGCGTGCCGGGTGGGCTCGCCGCCGGCGTCGATCAGGTCGCCGGTCAGGACCGAATGCGGTGGTTTACCCTGGGCGCGGAAGCCCTTGGGATTGCCCGCGCTGTCGGGCAGGACGGTCCCGGCAAAGCCGTGCCCGAGTTCGGCGTCGAGGCGGTCGAAGCGGCCTTGCCGCGCCAGCGTGTCGCCCGCGAAGCGGTAGCCTCGAACCGTCAACCCCTCGGCGACGCGCGCCTTGACGACGGCGAGCTCGGCCTTGGTGAGAGGGAGCGCGGCATGGTCGAGGAGCGGCAGCGACGGCTGGCTGAGCACCGGGGCCATCACCGACGGGTCGACCGCCATCGACAGCGCGAAGCCGCCGGTCAGGCACATGCCGACGACGCCAACCCCCGCCCCGCCGCACTCGGCGTGCACGGCGCGCGCCAGCGGCTTGAGCCAGTCGACGACGGGACTGGACCTGTTGCCGGCGAACAGCGTGAACTCGCGACTGATGCAGAGTCCGAGGACGCGGCCCAACGTGACTTTCTCGCGGTTGTCGGTGTCGGGCGTGCCGAGCAGGATCGGCGCATGGACCCGGAAGCCCGCCGCCGAGATCCAGCGGCACAGCCGTGCCACGGCGGGCGTGAAGCCGAAGATTTCATGGATGACGAGAACGCCGGGACCGCGGTCGCCGATCCTCAGCACAGGCTTCGAAACCCCGTCGAAACGCCGGTCCTCGCGCCGGAAATCGGCGAGATCGCGCCGCAGCGGGGCCTCGGTTGCTTCGGTCATGCCGCCACCCCGGGCCGGACGATCAGGCCCGCCGCCGGGTCGACATCGCCGCTCGCCAGCCGCGTCCACGCCGCCGCCGCCGCATCGAGGCCATCGACGGCTTCGAGGCGCAGCCATGACGCGGTCGACGCGACGAACGATGCCCACCCCGCCTCGACGCTCGCCTCGAACCCGGCCTGTCCGAGCGCCGCGATCCGCTCGCCGAGGACCGTCGGCGCGAAGAAGAATTCGGGGCGTGGGCCGGGCAGTTGCGCGGTCTTGCCGCTGCTGTCCCAATGCGTGTCGCCGATCACCAGACTGCGCGTCAGCCGCGTGTCGAACATGGCGTGAAGCTGCGCCCGCAACGCGCCGTCGCCCGCGAAATCGGCATAGGCGACCGCGCCCGTGACCGGCAGGGCAACAACCTCGTCGTACGCCACGACCCGGTCGTAATAGCCGGTGCGCTCGACGAATGCCCGATTGCGTGCGGAGGTCAGCCCGACGACCGTGACCCCGCCGCGCATGCGCGCCGCGTGCGCCAGACCGAGCGCGGTCTTTGACGACGCGCTCGACAGGATTAGGGTGTCGGCCGCCCCGGCGAGGCTGGCGTCGAGCAGGAAGGAGGTCAGGTGTAGCGGTCTGAACAAGACGTAGGCCGCTTCGTCGCTCATCGCGGCATTGACCCGCAGATAGCCGTTATAGACGCCCGGCAGGTCCCGGCGATGCGCCACGCCGTCGACGAAACCGCGCGCGCCGACCTTGACCGGGGTCAGGACCGCTTCGTCGGCGAAGGGCCAATAGCCGTAGCAGCGATCGCCGACCGCGATGCCTTCGGCCCGGCTCTCGGTGCAGCGCGCGAAGCCCCAGACGGGCACCGTCCCCCATCCGTCGGGGGCGGGGAAGAAATCCCAATAGCGCATGTCGACGCCGTGGGCGGCATAGGTGACGTTGTTTGCGGTCAACGCGAACCGTTCGACCGCGAAGCGTGCCTCGCCATCGGCGAGCACGGCATCGGCTGCCGCGATCCGCGTCGTTCCCAGCGCGTCGCGCCGGACCTGCACCTCAGTCGCCATTCGCCGCTCTCCCCGCGCCACCCTAGCCCACCGCACCCGAACGAAAAAGGGCGCCGCGTTGCCGCGACGCCCTTTCCAGATTCAAGCGAAGGTCAGGCGCTGACGGTGCGCGACCCGCTGCGGCGACGCATCGCGGCACCGGTCATCACGAAGCCGGCAATCATCAGGCCCCAGGTGGCGGGCTCGGGAACACCGGGAGCGGCGAGTTCGGCCGAACCGGTCAGGCCGTCGACGCGCAGCGCGGCGGGCGGACCCTGATCGATGATGCGGAAGCTCAGCGTATTGATGCCGGCGATGAAGCCGGTGTTGATGCTGAACGCCGTCAGCTGCGAGAACTGGCTGTTGGTGATGCCCGTGGTCACGCCGTTGAGGAAGATCTCGCCGACGTTGTCGACACCCCAGAGGCCCGACACCGAGGCGGTGGCGACCTGATAGCCGGTCAGGTTAAACGTCGTCGACAGGGTGAACGTGCCGGCGGCGCTGCCACCGTCAGCCTGGTACGAAATCCAGCGCGATTCCGGGGTTTCCGACGAATAGGCGGGGTTGAAGTACGTCACGGCCTGGCCGGCGGTGCCGATGGTGCCCGGGGTAACGGTGTAGTTGGCATCGGTCTGGCCATTGCCGGCGGCCAGCGTCGCGCCGCCGACACCAAGGCCCGTGTTGTACAGGTCGGTAAGGATGACAGCGTTGGCAGCCGTCGACAGGCCGAGCATGGCGCCGACGACGGGAACGATGAGCGCGAAACGGTTCATAAAAATATTTCCTCCACACGTGCAACTGCACTGCCCGAACCAATGCAATTGTTGTGCCAACACCGCTGACCGACTCTTTACCTTGAATAGATAAATAGCGGAACCGAAACGACTATTTTGAAATGTAAAGTTTTCCGACACTTTCCTTGCGGAATGCCCTGCACCGAGTCTCTTGGCGCGTCAGAGCGTGTGGAACCCAAGCGGGCGAAGCTTGTTTAAGCGCGCCAATCGCGCCAGCGGGCTCAATCGGTGGCCAGCCGTGCATAACTATATTCGTCCGACCAGCCGTCGCCGACAGGCCAGCTCGCGACATAATGCGCCTCTTGCCGAAAGCGCAGGCGGGTCAGCAGGCGCTGGGTCGCGAGGTTGCGCGCGTCGGTGATCGCCGCGATGCGGTGGAGGCCGTGCGCGAACAGCCGCGCGACGAGCGCGCCGACGGCTTCGCCCGCATAGCCGTGGCCGCGCCAGTCGGGATGAAAGGCAAAGCCGAGTTCGGCCTGTCCCGCGCTCGGCTGGCCGAAGCGGACGCCGATGTCGCCGAGGATCATGCCCGGCGGCGCGGGCCCGTCACGCTCGGCGATGACCGCGAACTGGCGCCAGCCCGGCCCGCCGGGCGGGGCGTCGGCCATTTCGGCGAGCAACGCGCGCGCAGCGGGCAGGTCGCGCGTCTGCGGATCATAGGGCATCGTGCCGCGAATCCAGTGCAGTGCCCCGGCATCGGGCAGTTCGGCGGGCCGCACCAGGGTGCGCGCCGTCTGCAACCGCCAGTCGTCGCCCGCCGTCGCCACGCTCAGCGGAGCCGGAAGATCAGCGTCGCCTCGATTGCCGCCGCGACGCCGCGCCTGGGCCGCGGCTGATCGTCCTGGAGCCGCGCCGCGACGCGGAAATCGGCCCAGCGCGTCGGCACGCTCGCCTGGGCTTCGGCATAGTTGATCGTCACCGGTGTCGTCGTGATCGGATTGGCGGTCCCGGTAAACGGCGTCGAGACGATCGCGTGGTGCAGGCCGAGCGTCCACGTCCGCCCCCGGGTGTCGGTCAGGCTGCCCTGGACCGACGCCAGCCGCGAGTCGCTGTCGAGGCTGAAGCCCACGGTGCGCCCGCGATAGCGCGCGCCGTCGGGATACTGGCCGTTGTTATAGGTATTGCCGTAGCTGACCCGATTGAAGCTGAAGAGATCGGCGGTCGCGATACTGCTGACATATTCGCCCGTCAGGCGAAGCGCGGCGTCGCCGACGGGCAGCCAGATGCTGGCCCCGACGAGATAGCTGCTCGACGAGACGACGATCGGGTTGCTGTCCTCGTTGAGTATCTGCGTATAGATTTCGAATGGCCGCCCGCCGATGCGGTTCGAATATTTAATGTCGAAGACACCCTGATCGTTGGCCGGGCTGGCGCGCTTGCCGTCGTTCTGCAGGTTGAAATAGTCGCTGAGCGGATTGCAGCTATGGCCCGTGCCGCACAGGAATTGTGTCCGCGCCAGCCCGATCTCGAGCCCCGGCGCGGGGTTGAAGGTGACGCGCAGGCCGTTGAAAAGCGTGTTCCGCGCGAGGCGCGGGCCGTCGAGAATGCCGTAGACGAACTCGGCGCGCCACGGGCCGATCCAGCTCAGCAGCGGCGTCTTGAAGACATGCGGCAGCGACGACGCAATGCCGATTTGTGGGATCGGTCGCGCGTTGTTCGAATAGCTCAATGCCGACACCCAGCCTGGCCCCCACCAATGGCTGACTGCGCCGCCGTACAGCGTCACCGCGCCGATGCGCTGGGCAATCACACTGCCGTCGGCGGCGAAGCGCCCCCGGTCGCGCGGCGTACCGCTGATCGCGCCGAGCGCGAGATGCACGCTGGTATCGCCGTGGTTCCAGTCGGTCAGCCCCTGGAGCTGGCCCTTGCCGTTGCCGAGCGCATCAAAGCCGCGGATCAGCGCGGGCTGGTTGGTTCCCTGCGCGAGCAGCCCGGCGCGCAGGCCCGGCGCGGTGTCGGCCTCGGCGCGCGCGCGGACGCGTCGCGCGGCGTTCTGGATGTAACGCGGCAGGCGCGCCAGCGCAGCGTCGTCCGACAGTTGCGCCGCGACGCCCGTCCACGGCATCGGCCACTGCGTCGTCAGACTGTCGAGCAACCCCGCCTGCGCGAGCAAAGTGATGTCCGACCGCAGGCCCGCGTCGCCGACACTTGCCCAGGGTTCGGCAGCGGCGGGTGCAACGCACAGCAGCGCCGCCGACGCGAGGATTGCCAGTCTTGCCGCCACGCCGCGCTCCCCGGATTCTACGCTTGCCTGCTCGCCGACGCCCTCCCGCCTGTCAATGGTGCGGGCGGGGCGGGGGCCCCGCATTCGCTTGAACGCGCGCGCGACGTTCGCCATGACGCGTGCCATGACCAATATTCTCTTGACCGGCGCGTCGCGCGGGATCGGCGCGGCGACGCTGGCGGTCCTGACCGGGGCCGGAGCGACCGTCGTCGGGCAGGCGACACAGGCCACCGCGACACTGCTCGCCGCCGACCTGTCGCAGCCGGGGGCGGGCGACGCGCTGTGGGACGCCGCGCTCGACCGGCTCGGGGGCCGCATCGACGTGCTGGTCAATAACGCCGGGGTGTTCGAGAGCATAGCCGTCGATGCCCCCGCGTCCGACTGGGCAGCGGCGTGGGCGCGCGGTCACGCGATCAATCTGCAGGCCCCCGCCGACCTGTGCCGCCGCGCCGTACTGCATTTCCGGGGCCACGGCGGCGGGCGCATCGTCAACCTCGCGAGCCGCGCCGGTCACCGCGGCGATTCGCCCGCGCACTGGCACTATGCCGCTGCCAAGGCCGGGCTGATCGCGATAACCAAGAGCATCGCGCGCGCCTATGCCGCCGAAAACATCCTCGCCTTCGCGGTCGCGCCGGGCTTCGTGATGACGGGCATGGCCGAGGATTATCTGAGCAGCCGGGGCGGCGACAAGCTCCTTGCCGACATCCCGCTCGGGCGGGTCGCGAGCCCGCAAGAGGTCGCCGAGACGATCCGCTGGCTGGCGCTCGACGCGCCGCCGTCGCTGACCGGCGCGACGCTCGACGTCAACGGGGCGAGCTATGTCCGCTGAAACGCCGTGACGAGCTGGAAGGTCACGCTGCCGTGCACGCGCAGCGAGGCGGCGGCGATCCCCTTCGTCGACGAACTGTTCGCCGATCTGGAAGCGCCGCCGACATTGCTCATCGACGAGCCCGATCCGGGTCGACCCGACGACTGGCGGCTGCACGCCTATGTCGCGGAGGCACCCGACGCCGCGCTGCTTGCGCGCCTCGCGGCGCTGGTTCCGGCGCGCCGTGGAACGCCCGTCGTCGTGGCACTGCCCGATGACGACTGGACGACGCTGAGCCAGGCGGGGCTCGCGCCGGTCAGCGCCGGGCGTTTCCACGTCGCGACGCGGGCGCACGCGCACGAACGGCGGCCGGGGCAGATCGGGCTGATGATCGAGGCGGGGCTGGCGTTCGGCACCGGGCAGCACGCGACGACTTCGGGCTGTCTGGCGGCGCTCGACGACCTCGGGCGGCGTCGCCGCTTCGGCAACATCCTCGATCTCGGCACGGGTACCGGCGTGCTGGCGATGGCGGCGGCGAAGCGCTGGCGGCGCGCGCGCGTCACGGCGAGCGATATCGACCCCGTGTCGATCCTCGTGGCGCGCGCCAACGCCCGCGCCAACGGCGTGCGGCTGGGCACGGCGCGCGGCGCGCTCGACCTGTTCGCCGCAGCGGGGATGCACGACCGGCGGCTCGGCGTCCGCGCCCCCTTCGACCTGATCGTCGCCAACATCCTTGCGGCACCGCTGATCGACCTGGCGGACGCGGTGACGCGCGCCCTTGCACCGCGTGGGGTCGTGGTCCTTGCTGGGCTGCTCGACACGCAGGCGCGCGCCGTGACCGCCGCCTATGCGGCACGCGGGTTGCGGCGTGCCGCGACGAGCGGCGGCGAGTGGCCGACGCTGGTCCTCGTGCGCAGATGAATCCGGGGCTTTTTGTGTGCTGCCCCCCCAAATGGGGATATTCTGCGCACGCGTCGTGTGGGACGAGCGCTCGTGTCGGGCACCGCCGCCCTCGGAGACATCGGCAATGCGCAATTTGACTGTCCTTGCTGCGCTGGCGCTCGGCATCGCGAGCGCTGCGACTGCGCAGAATGTCATCGCCAACCCTGGCTTCGAAACACCATCGGGATCGGGTCCGACGGTGCTGACCTCGGTCGGCAGTGTCGGCGGGTCGGCGGCGGCTAGCTGGTTCGTCTATCAAAACTCCGCAGGGACGACGACGACCGCGCTCTTGCCGTCGACGGACACCGTCCTGCCCGGCAGCACCGCGATGCTCGACATCACCACCGGCGGCTCGGACAACGGCGTTTTCCAGTTCCCAGGCTCGTTCAGCTACGCGTCCGCCGATTTCTACGTCACCTCGGGCGTCGCTAAGCTGGTCGTCACCAACGACTATGGCGCAACCTTCGCTTCCGCCGTGACGACCGTGCTCAACCAGTGGCAGCGACTCAGCGTCGCTTATGCCTTCGCCAACGAGATCGTGCTGTACTCGTCCGGCGGTGCCGCCAGCTTCTCGGTCGACAACGTCTATGCCGGGGCGACCCCCGAAACCGTCCCCGAACCCGCGACATGGGCGTTGATGATCGGCGGCTTCGGATTCGTCGGGGCAACGATGCGGCGGCGCGCGACGGTCACGGCCTGAGGCGCTTCGCAGCGCCGTGCCGAGCAGCTAGGACGGCGCGGTTGCCCCGCAGGGCGTCACCGGAAAGCCATCGTGCCTGCCAATCCCGCAGCGACCATTGCCGAGCTTGAAGCCCTTCTCGTGCGCGGTGACACCGTGCGCGCGGCCGCGCGTGCCGAAGCGGCGCTGGCGAGCGAAGTCCGCGACGGGCTGGTGCTTCGCCTCGCGGCGTGGGCGCGGCTCGAAGCGGGCGATTTCGATACGGCACTGGCACTGCTCGACGAAGCCTTGCATCAGGCCCCCGGCGACACCCTCGTCCTCGAAACCCCCGGCGGTGGCGGCTGGGGTATCCCC
>CAXTSL010000090.1:0-10665 GCA_964246975.1 uncultured Sphingomonadaceae bacterium | reverse complement strand
GTGTTGGGCGACGAGGCGATCCGTACCGGCTTCGCGCGCTTCGGCGGGGTCAAGCGGCGCTTCACCAAGGTCGGAGAGGTCGCGGGTATCACGATCATCGACGACTACGGCCACCACCCCGTCGAGATCCGGGCGGTGCTCGCCGCCGCGCGCGAGGGCGCGACGGGGCGCGTGCTGGCGGTCGTCCAGCCGCATCGTTTCACGCGGCTGCGCGACCTGATGGGCGACTTCCAGACGGCGTTCAACGATGCCGACGGCGTCTGGGTCGCGCCGGTCTATGCCGCAGGCGAGCAACCCATTGCGGGCGTCGATGCCGAGGCGCTGGCGACGGGGCTGAGGCGCGCCGGGCATCGGCTGGTCGCGGTGACCGACGGCGCGGCGATGCTGGCGGAACAGCTCGCCGCCGAAGCGCGTCCGGGCGACATGGTTGTGTGCCTCGGCGCAGGCGATATCACCAAATGGGCGGCGGGGTTGGCCGACGGCATCGCGAAGGTGCGCGCTGCATGACGGTCGCCGTCACCACGCACCCGCGCGGCCGCTTGACCGCCAGCGCCCCGCTGGCGCCGTTGATCTGGTTCAAGACCGGTGGCGCCGCCGAGACGCTGATCGAGCCCAGCGATGCCGCCGACCTCGCCGACTTCGTCGCAGGTCTGCCGCTCGACGTGCCGCTGCTCCCGCTCGGACTCGGCTCGAACCTGATTGTCCGCGACGGCGGCGTCGCGGGGGTAACGGTGCGGCTCGGCAAGGCGATGGCGCAGATCGCCGTCGAAGGCGACACCGTCCGCGCCGGAGCCGGTGCGCCGGGCATATCGGTCGCCTCCGCCGCGCGTGACGCCAGCCTCGCGGGCCTCGAATTCCTGCGCGGCATCCCGGGCACGGCGGGCGGCGCGGTGCGGATGAATGCGGGGGCGTACGGGCGCGACGTGGCGGACATACTCGTCGAGGCGACCGTCGTCCGGCGCTCGGGGGCGGTCGAGACGCTGCCCGCCGCCGCGTTCGGCTTCAGCTACCGCCACTCGGCGCTGCCTGCGGGCGATATCGTCGTCGAAGCAGTGTTCCGGGGCGTCCCCGGCGACCGCGCCACCATCGCCGCCGAGATGGACCGCATCGCCGCCGAACGCGAGGCGTCGCAGCCGCTCAGGTCGCGCACCGGAGGGTCGACGTTCAAGAATCCGCCCGGTTTGAAGGCGTGGCAGCTTGTCGACGCCGCCGGGTGCCGGGGGCTGCGGATCGGCGGCGCGCAGGTTTCGGAGAAGCACACCAATTTCCTGATCAACACCGGCGACGCGACCAGCGCCGACATCGAGGCGCTGGGCGACGAAGTCCGCGCGCGCGTGCTGGCGCATGCGGGCGTCGCGCTGGAGTGGGAGATCGAGCGGGTAGGGGAGTTTTTCCCCTCCCCCTTCGAGGGGGAGGGGCAGCCACCTCTTGGCAGCAGGGAGAGGGAAGCGAATCCCGAACTCCATTCCCTTTCGCTGGCGCGCGAAGGCGCGCCTGTCCCTCCCCCTCAAGGGGGGAGGGGAGGATGAAAGTCGTCGTCCTCATGGGCGGCTGGTCCGCCGAGCGTGCGGTGTCGCTGACCTCGGGTGCGGGCATCGCCGCCGCGTTGACTCGCCTCGGCCACGACGTGACCGCCATCGACATGGGCCGCGACGTCGCCCAGCGCCTCGCCGCCGCCGCCCCCGATGTCGTCTTCAACGCCCTCCACGGCACGCCCGGCGAGGATGGCAGCGTGCAGGGCCTGCTCGATCTTATGGGCTTAAAATATACGCATAGTGGCCTGCGCGCCTCGGCCATCGCCATCGACAAGGTACTGACCAAGCAGGTGCTGGTGCCGCTCGGCATCCGCATGCCCGGCGGGCGCATCGTCGCGTCGGACAGCCTTGCGCACGGCGATCCGCTCCCGCGCCCCTACGTCCTCAAGCCCGTCAACGAAGGCTCGTCGGTCGGCGTCGCGATCGTCACCGACGCCTCGAACTACGGCAACCCCATCGCATCGCACGCCGAGGGGCCGTGGCGGCATTTCGACCACCTCCTCGCCGAGCCGTTCATCGCGGGACGCGAGTTGACCGTCGCGGTGCTCGACGGTCCAGAAGGTCCTTGGGCGCTGGCGGTGACCGAACTCAACCCGACGCAGGGTTTCTATGACTATGACGCCAAATACACCGACGGGCTGACCGTCCACACCTGCCCCGCCGTGCTGCCGCCCGAGGTCGAGGCGAGCGCGCTCGACATGGCGGCGCGGGCGCATGCGGCGCTGGGGTGCAAAGGCGCGTCGCGCTCGGACTTCCGCTGGGACCCGGCACACGGCGAGGGCGGCCTGTACCTCCTCGAGGTCAACACCCAGCCGGGGATGACGCCGCTCAGCCTCGTCCCCGAACAGGCGCGCTATCGCGGTATCGACTACGACGCGCTGGTGGCGCGGCTGCTGGCGAGTGCGCTGGCATGAGGGGGGTGGGCGCTTATTTCTCCCGCCGTCATGCTGGCGAACGCCAGCATCCATCGTCGTGCGCGACGCACAGCCGGTTAGCGCGCACCGCCATGGATGCTGGCGTACGCCAGCATGACGACGAGAAACTGAGCGGGAGGGCGGACGCATGACCCGCACCGTCCAGCGGCGCGGCGCGAAGCCCCCCAAGGCCGCGGCGCGTAAGCCTCGGAAGCCCGCGCCCGCGCCGCGCGTGGTCAACCTGCCCGTCGCGCCGCGCCGCTTCTACAGCCGCGTCGCCGGCACCTTCGCGCTGCTGCTGCTGATCGGCGCGGGCATCACCGCGACGCTCCTTCACTACCCCGAACGCTGGTGGCTGGCGGCGACCGTCGCGACCGCCGACGCCGGGTTCGAGGTCCGTCATGTCGAGATCAGCGGCATCCGCAACATGCCGCGCCTGCCGGTCTATACCGCCGCGCTCGACGGCGCGACGAACGCCATGCTGCGCGTCGATCTCCCCGCCGCGCGCGCGCGCCTGCTGGCGCTGCCGTGGGTGGCGGACGCCAGCGTCGGGCGGCGCCTGCCCGACACGCTGATCGTCCGCGTCGTCGAGCGCACACCGATCGCGCTGTGGCAGTTCCGCCACCGGCTCGCGGCGGTCGACCGGACGGGCCGGCCGCTGACTTTCGAGCGGCTCGACCGCTTCGGCGCGCTGCCGCTCGTCGTCGGGCCGCGCGCCAACGTCCACGCGCACGCGCTGCTCAACCGCCTCGCCAATCACCCGACGCTCGCCCGGCAGGTCGCCGCCGCGCAGTTCATCGGCCAGCGTCGCTGGGACCTGCGCTTCAAGTCGGGCGAGACGCTGGCCCTGCCCGAGGGCGATGCCGCGACCGAGGCCGCGCTGGCGCAATTCGCGAGCCTCGACCGTGCCTCGGGGCTGCTCGCGCACGGCTTCACACGCTTCGACATGCGCGTCGGCGGCAAGATGACGGTGCGCGGTCCCGGCGTCCGCGACGGGCTTGCCGCCGCCCCCAAACCCGCCAAGGCCATCGAGATATGACGCCGCCCAAAGCCAAGATCCTGCCCATTCGCGGCGAGCGCACCGTTGCCGTGCTCGATGTCGGCACCTCGAAGGTCGTCGCGCTGATCGCCATGGTCGGCAGCGACGGGCTCCCACGCGTTATCGGCGTCGGTCAGCGCGCCTGCGCCGGTCTGCGCCGCGGCCTCGTGGTGAGCATGGAGCAGACCGAAGCCGCCATCCGCGGCGCGATGGAACAGGCCGAGCGCAATGCCGGGGTGCAGGCCGAAGAAGTCTTCGTCAGCCTGTCGGCGGGCGGCCTCGCCAGCCACGTCGAGCATGTCGAGATCGAGATCGGCGGTCAGCGCATCTCCACAGAGGACATGGATACCCTCACCCGCGCCGGGCGTAATGCCATCGAGCCGGGGACGCGCACCGTGCTGCACGCCTCGCCCGCGCTGTATACCCTCGACGGACTGCAGGGTGTCGAGACGCCGGTCGGCTTCCACGCCGACCGCCTTGGGCTCGACGTCCATGTCGTCACCGCCGAGACTCCGCCGACGCGCAACCTCGACCTCGTCGTGCGGAGTTCGGACCTCGGCGTCCGCGTCATGGTCGCGTCGCCCGTCGCGTCGTCGCTGGCCTGCCTCGCGCGCGAGGAGCGCGAGCTCGGCGTCGCGCTCGTCGAGATCGGCGCGGGCGTCACCAATATCGCGGTGCATTTCCAGAACCAGCTCGTCGGCGTCGCGACGGTGGCGATGGGCGCGAACGACATCACCAACGACATCGCCGCCGCCTTCGCCACCAAGCGCGTCCACGCCGAGCGCCTCAAGAACTTCAAGGGGGCGGCGATCGGCAGCCCCAAGGACAATCACGAAATCCTCGAGATCATGCCGATCAGCGACGACGACAACGCCGAGCCGGGCCGCGTTCCCGCCGCGCAGCTGATCGCCGTCATCCGGACGCGGCTCGATGCGCTGTTCGGCGAGGTCGCCAAGGCGCTGACGACGCTGGGTTATACCGGCCCGCAGGCGCGCCAGGTGGTGCTGACCGGCGGCGGCGCGGAGCTGAAGGCCATCGCCGATTTCGCACAAGGCGCACTGGGGCGTTCGGTGCGTCTCGGGCGGCCGCGCGGGTTGACCGGGCTGCCCGATGCACAGTCAGGCTGCGCCTTCGCGACGCTGGCGGGACTCGCGCTGTTCGCGGCGCAGGACGTTGCGGACCTGTACCATGTGCGCGGGGTCAAGACCCCGTTGCCCAATCTATCCACAGGAAAGATCGGCGGAATGTTCGCCAAACTCAAGAACAGCATTTGACGCGCCTCAACTAATGGTATGTTGAGCAGGTAGGGAGACACGAGATGCTCGAATTGCAGCGGCCCGAGCTGACCGAGCTCAAGCCCCGGATCACCGTGATCGGCGTTGGCGGGGCGGGCGGCAACGCGGTGGCCAACATGATCGCGGCGCAGCTTCAAGGCGTCGACTTCGTCGTCGCCAACACCGACGCACAGGCGCTCGCGGCGTCCAAGGCCGAGACTCGCATCCAGCTCGGCCTCAAGATCACGCAGGGTCTCGGGGCGGGCTCGCGGCCCGAGATCGGGCGCGCCTCGGCGGAGGAAACGCGCGACCAGCTCGAGGCGGCGCTCGAGGGCTGCCACATGTGCTTCATCACGGCGGGCATGGGCGGCGGCACCGGCACGGGTGCGGCCCCCGTGGTGGCGGCGGCGGCGCGCGAGAAGGGCATACTGACCGTCGGCGTCGTCACCAAGCCCTTCGCCTTCGAGGGATTGCGCCGGATGCGCGCGGCGGAGGAGGGCATCCTCGAGCTCCAGAAGCACGTCGACACGCTGATCATCATTCCCAACCAGAACCTGTTCCTGATCGCCAACGCCAACACCACCTTCAAGGAGGCGTTCGGCATGGCCGACCAGGTCCTCCACCAGGGTGTGCGCGGCATCACCGACCTGATGATCATGCCCGGTCTGATCAACCTCGACTTCGCCGACATCCGCACCGTCATGTCCGAGATGGGCAAGGCGATGATGGGCACCGGCGAGGCTTCGGGCGAGCGTCGCGCCATCGAGGCGGCGGAAAAGGCGATCGCCAACCCGCTGCTTGACGAGGTCTCGATGCGCGGCGCGAAGGGCGTCATCATCAACATCACCGGCGGCGAAGACCTGCGCCTGATGGAGGTCGACGAGGCCGCGACGCATATCCGCGAGATGGTCGACCCCGAAGCCAACATCATCGTCGGCTCGGCGTTCAACCCCGACCTGAACGGCATGATGCGCGTCTCGGTCGTCGCGACGGGGATCGACGTCGTCGCGCGCACGCCGAGCGCCGCCACCCCGCAGCGTTCGGCTTTCGGCGGCAGCAGCAGCGCCTTCGCCGGGCCGACCGTCGCCGTACCGGGTCGTGCCGCCGCGCCCGAGCCGGCGCCCGAACCCGTCGTCGCGATGCCTCCCGTCGCCGCCAGCGTCATCGCCGACCCGCTGCCCGAGCCCGAACCGGCGAGCGAACTCGACCTGTCGATCGCCGAGCGCATCGAGGAGCCCGAGCCGACGCTGATCGCCACCTTCACGCCGACGGCAAAGACGGCCCCCGTGATCCCGATTCGCCCCGTCGTCGAGGACGAGCCCGAGCCGCAGTCGCTGTTCCAGAAGATGCTCGGCCTCAGCCGCAGTGCCAAGGCCGCGCCACGCGCGCCGACGCTCGCCCCCGAGCGCCAGCCCGACGTCGGCGGCGAAGTCGAGATCCCGCCGTTCTTCAAACGGCAGGTCAACGAGTAGCATTTTCTGCTCCCTCCCCTCCCGGTGAGCGCTTGCGAACCGAGAGAGGGGAGGGTTGGGGTGGGGTGTCTCACCGCGCAACGCGAACTCCGGGTCGACGGCACCCCACGACCCTCCCCTCTCTCCGCTTCGCGGGGAGGGGAGGGGAGGGGGAAGAATAATTTACCCGAACAACCCCAACGGCCCCCGTCCGCCCGTCGACCACGTCGTCCAGTTCGGGAAGACATACGGCATGTCGGCGGGCAGCACGCCGTACCACTGGGCGATCGCGCCGAGATATTCCTCGCTCGCAGTCGTCGGGATCCAGCGCCCCAGCGCGGCATTGTCGATATCGTCGGGCCCGCCAAGTGTCGTGTCGGGGTAGGTGCCGTGAATGGTGCGGTTCTTGACCGCGCCGCCGAGGACGAGATGGTTGTTGCCCCACGCATGGTCGGTGCCGCGCTGGCTGTTGACCTTGAAGGTCCTTCCGAAGTCCGACATCGTGAACGCCGTCACCTGGTCCTGCAACCCGAGCGCCTTCATCGCGGCGTAGAAACCGCTGAGCGCCTGCGCGAGATCGCTCAGCAAATCGGCATGCGTGCCCGTCGTCGTCGATCCCGCATCGACCTCGTTCGAATGATTGTCATAGCCGCCTTGCGAGGTGAAGAACACCTGGCGGCTATGTCCCAGGCTTGCGCGCGCCTCGATCATCCGCGCGACGCGCAGCAGTTGCCGCGACACGTCGCTGGTCAGCGCGACACCGGTCACGCTGTTCTTGAAATATTGGTCGACCGTCGACACCGCGGTCAGGATGCCGTTCGCTGTCGCCGCCTGGCTGTAGTCGGCATTGATCGTCGTCGCGCTCAGCTGCGTCGGGGTGCCGGTGCCGCTGGCGTCGGCGAAAACCGTCAGCGCCGCCTGCCGGGCGATGACGCCCGCATCGGTCGACGCCGCGTTATAGCCGTTCCTGACGATCGTGCCGTTCGACGGCAGGATCAGCGGTGACGAGGATTTGCCGATCAGCGCCAGTGTCGAACCGCCGAGCGAGATCAGGTCGGGGGTGGTCAGCGCCGCCTCGCGGTCGTTGATCCGCCCCATGAAACCGTCGCGGTTGATGTCGCGCATCCGCATGCCCTGCCAGTGCGACTGCTCGTCGGCGTGGCTCATCAAATTGGTCGGGCGCAGGTCGGCGCGCGACTGGTACAGTGCCTTGGTCAGCGGCGCGTGCAGCGACCCGGTGTTGAGGACGGCGCTCAAAGCGCCCTCGCTCCACGCGGTGCCGAGCGGCGCAAGGCTCGGGTGCAGGCCGTAGGGCACGCCGGGCAGGCCGACGAGCGAGGCCTGCGGCAACGCCAGCGTCGCGCCGCGTCCCGCCGCATAGCCTGCATAGCGACCGTCGGTCGGCACGATCATGTTCCAGTTGTCCGAGCCGCCGAACAGGAACACCCCGACCATCGCGCGGTAGCCCGGCGCGGCCTGGGCCAAACCGGCGGTGCGGCCGAGCTGGCCAAGCGCGGCCAGCGCGCTGCCGCCCGCCGTCAGTCGAAGGAAATCGCGTTTCGAGATGACCATAGCGGCTACCGATCGACCTGGAATTGCGGGGACGAGGCGACGATATACAGCGCCGCCTGCGCACGCCTGCGCGCTTGGGTCGTGGCATCGGCATTGGTCACGGCTGAGACCGCAGTGACCAGCGCCGCACGCTGCGCCGCCGACATGGTGTTGTTGAGCATCAGCAGGTTGATGCGGTCGAGGAGGGCTGCGGTATCGGTGCCGAACGCCTCCCACGCCGACCAGTCGGGCTGCGTGCCGGTCGCGCCGGTCAGGCTGGCGAGCGGCGTATATTCGCTGCGGCTGGCGGCGTCGCCGTTGACGAACCAGTCATAGGCGAGGTTGTGGCGCGCAATCACCGTCGAGATGGTCAACAGCTTGGTCGGCGGACTGACGAGGCCGTCGCCGAGCGGCAGCGGATAATCGGGCGGGTAGAAGTTGAACACCGACGGCGCGCGGAACGGCTGCTGCCCCATCGCCTGGTCGCGCGTGTAGAAGGCATAGCCGTCGCTGCGGAAGCCCGCGAGGCGCGCGATCGCGGTGGCGAACAGCACGGGCTCCTTGAGCTTGCCGTCGCTCGCCCCCGTCTTGGCGTCGCCGCGTGCGTCGGCGTCGGTCAGGATGGCGCGGATGACCGCCTTGAGGTCGCCGCGCACGCCGCCGCCGTTGTTGGCGAACACCGCCGAAATGCGCCCGACATAGGCGGCGCTGGGGTTCGACGTGACCAGCTGCTGGATCAGGAATTTCGACACATAGGGCGCCGTCGCGGCGTTGTTGAAGACCGCATCGATGACCGCGTCGAGGCTCGCGGCCTGCGTCGCGCCGGCGGCGACGGTGGTGCCGAGGAAGGTTTTCGCGGTGGTGTCGTAGAGTGCCGCGTAGGGGATCATCGGCTTGGCATAGTCGATGTTGTTGTTGTCGGTGATCGCCGCGCCGTTCAGTCGGGCGTAGGTCCAGCCGGTCAGCGCCCTCGCCACGCCGCGCACGTCGTCGGCGGTGAAGGTGGCGATCGTCGCGCCGGTCGCGTCGAGCCGGTCGGTTCCGTCGGCGTTGAGCTGGTTCACCCCCATTGCGAACAACTGCATCAATTCGCGCGCGTAATTTTCGTTGGGCGCGGTGCGTGTGCTGTTCGCGAGGTCGAGGTAGTCGCCCATGTAGCCGTTGAGCGTCACGCTCCTAAGGATGTCGCGGTAGTTGCCAAAGGCGTTGTCGAGGAAGATCTGGTTGAGCGACGCGAGCCCCGACGTCGAATGCACCTCGAAATCCGACGCGACGAGCAATTGCGACAGCGCGAACGCCACCCGCTGGCGGAGCTGATCGGGGGCGGTGACGGCGTGCGCGTAAAAGGCGGTGGCGACGCCGAACGACGAGCGATAGTCGCGGTCGCAGACACTGCGTGCCGTGCCGGTCAGCGCGTCGCAGTAGTTCCTGGGTACCGACTTGGCAATCAGGTCATTGTAATTGCTCGGGGTTGCCGCGACCTGCGCGTCGACCCAGGCGCCTGCCCCGCCGCTCGCGACCATGGCGTCGATCAGCGTCTTGGTGGCCCCGAAGCTCGCTTGATCCGCCAGCCGTGCGGCGTCGGCGGGCGCGTAGGTCGTGACGGGCGGCACGACCGGCGTGACGACGGGCGTCGGCGCGCTTGGCGAACCGCCGCTGCTGCCGCACGCCGACAGCGCCAGCAGCACGCCTGCGAGCGCCGCCCCTGCGCCGTATCGCCGCTTGCCTGCCGCCATGTGCCCGATCCCCCGCCACGCCGCGCGTCGCACGATTGGATACGACGCTCGACCACGCCATCCCCCGCACCGGCACCGGTACCATGGCGAGGCGGGACCCCGGCCATTGTTTCGTCGCCGGCCGTAATTGCGTCGGAACGTCGGCGCGCAAGCCGTGTTGCAGAGCACGGGGGACCAGAGGGAGAACCACGATGAAAATGCAATTCGCCGTCGCCGTTGCCGCAGCGCTGCTCGCCACCGCCGCGACAGCGCAGACGGGTTCGAGTACCGCCAACTCGACGACTGGCCAGACGCCGTCGAGCACGATGTCGTCGGGTTCGATGACGTCGGGGAACAGCATGGCGTCGGGCAGCAGCATGAAGTCGGGCGACGCGATGATGTCCGATGGCATGACCATGTCGAACGGCAAGATGATGATGAACGGTCGCCCCGCTACCAAGGCCGAGATCGCCAAGCATAACAAGATGATGAAAAGCGGCAAGATGATGAAGGACGACAAGATGACGATGCCGAAATAAGAGGCAGAGATAGGGGCCGAAGGGCGTTTCGGCATCGGGCGGCAAACCGGACCGATCCGTCACGCCCTGCCGATTTCGGGCCGGAGCCGGGGTGACGCCGCAGCCCCGGTCCGGCTAAGGACGCGCATGTTCGAAGGTTCGACGCGTCGCGTTCTGCTTGCGCTTGTCGCAGCGGTGCTCGCTGCGTTCGTCACGGCTGTCGGGATCGGCTATTCAAACGCCACGCGCGATCCCGTCGTCGTCCGCTATGCCATCGCGACGGCGGCGCTGCCGCCGGGCTCGCCACCCTTGCGGATCGTCCAGCTCAGCGACGTCCATTATCATTGGCTCGACATGGACACGCGCCGGCTGGACCGCATCGTGGGACAGGTGAACGCGCTCGATCCCGATGTCATCGTGCTGACCGGCGATTATTCGGGTGGCAAGGCCTTCGGCGCCTACGAGGGGGCGTTGAGCAAGGCGCTCGGATCGCTCACACATCTGCGCGCGCGGCTCGGTGTGGTCGCGGTGCGCGGCAACCACGACGGGCCGCGCCGGACGCCGCCGGCGTTCCGCGCGGCAGGCATGGCGCTGCTGGTCAACCGCTGGATCGACCTCGGACCACTCGTCATCGCGGGTCTCGACGACAGTACCGGCCATGCCGACAC
>CAXTSL010000089.1:0-11115 GCA_964246975.1 uncultured Sphingomonadaceae bacterium | reverse complement strand
TGAGCGCTATCCAAAGGCGTCGCACTCATGGGCGCGATATAACCAATAAGGTTGTATTCGTCAAGCCACCCGTGCCGCCGCGAGAACTTCGGCGGCGTGGCCCGGCACCTTGACCTTGTGCCAGGCGCGGACGATCCGGCCGTCGCCGCCGACGAGGAAGGTCGCGCGCTCGATGCCCATGTACTTGCGCCCGTACATGCTTTTCTCGACCCACACGCCCCAGGCTTCGCAGGCCGTCCCGTCGGGGTCGGCGGCGAGCGCGACGCCGAGATCGTATTTCGCGCGGAACTTGCCGTGGCTCGCGAGGCTGTCCTTCGACACGCCGATGACCTGCACCCCCGCTGCGGCGAAATCGGCGGCCAGCGCGGTGAAGTCCTGCGCCTCGCGCGTGCACCCCGACGTGTCGTCCTTGGGGTAGAAATAGATCACCGAGGTCTGGCCCGCCAGCGCGGTGCGGCTGCCCGCATCGGTGTCGAGGTCGAGCGCGGGGGCGGTGTCGCCGGTTTCGAGGGTCATTTCTTGGTCTCCATGCGCCGGTGGCCGAATTCGGCGAACCATGAACCCGCGACCGCCGCCTTGGCGAGTCCCAGCGCCGGTTCGATGTCGGCGACGCCCGCCACTTTGCCGAGCAGCGCGCGCGCCGTCGCATCGGGCGCTGCGGTGGGCGCGACGAGGCGCAGCGTCACCAGCGTGCGGCTGAGCAGGTCGTGGGCGTCGGCAAGGTCGGGGCGCAGTTCGCGCACCGCCGCGCCGAGATCGGGGGTCAGCGCGCGGCGGTCGCGGAGCTGGAGGTAATGGATGAGGAACTCGAGGTCGACGAGGCCGCCGGGCGCAAGCTTGACGTCCCAGCGACCGCCACCGGGCTTGGCCTTCGCCATGTCGGCGCGCATCGCCTCGACCTGGTGCGCGAGGTCGGCGGGCGGCGGGCGGTCGAGAACGGCGCGGATCAGCGCTTGCGTCGCGGCGGCGGGCCCGGCGACGACGCGCGCGCGGGTCAGCGCCATATGCTCCCACGCTTCGGCCTCGTGCATCTGATAGGCGGCGAAGCTGTCGAGACTGACCGCGAGCAGGCCCTTGGCACCGAAGGGCCGCAGGCGCGTGTCGACCTCGTAGAGCGCCCCCGCCGCCGTCGGCACCGACAGCGCGGCGGCGACGCGCGCCGCGAGGCGACCGAAATAGACCGTCGCGCCGAGCGGCTTGGGCCCGTCCGAGACGGCTTCGTGGCGGCCGTCGAACAGGAAGACGAGATCGAGGTCCGACGCATGCGTCAGCGCGCGCCCGCCATAGCGCCCGAAGGCCACGACGATCAGCGCGCCGCCCGGCACCCGCCCGTGCGCGACCTCGAAGTCCCATGTCACGACACGGCAGAGATGCGCCAGCGCGGCATCGGCCAAGTTGCTCAGGTCGCGCGCGACGCGCAACGGGTCGGCGGCCCCCTCGATCAGCTGCGCGCCGAGCTGGAAGCGCCGCTCGCCGGTCCAGCGCCGGACGCGGTCGAGAATATCCTCGAGGTCGCGCGCGCCGGTCAGCAGCAGGTCGAGTTCGTCGGTCAGCGCGGCCACGTCGGGCAGTGCGTCGAATGCCGTCCGCCCGAGCAGCACGTCGAACAGCGCGGGCGTCCGCGCCAGCGCGTCGGCGAGCACCGGCGTCACGCCGAGCAAGCGCCCGAGCAGCGGCACCAGCGCCGGATTGGCCTCAAGCAGCGCGAAGAACCGTACCCCCGATGGCAGGCCCCCGAGGAAGGCGTCGAAGCGCGCTGCCGCGTGGCCCGGGTCGGCGGCGGCGGCGAGACTTGTCGCCAGTGTCGGGAGCAGCGCCTCGAACGACGCGCGCGCATCGGGCGTGCGGAGCGCGCGCGTCGGGGCGGCGCGCCAGCGCGCGATCATCGGGGCGAGCGTCGCCCCCGCCTTGCCCAGCGCCTTCGCCAGTGCCTTGGGCTCGACAGGCAGGCGGTCGCCGGGGGTGCGCTGCGCCTCGGCGATCAGGCGGTCGAAGGCGCGCGCGACGGGCGCGGTCGCGGCCTTGAGCTGGCGTTCGAGCCCGCGCCAGTCGGGCTGGCCGCACAGCCGCGCCAACGCCGTCCGCTCGGCGGCCAGGGCAGGAATGCTGTGCGTCTGCGCATCGTTCAGCATCTGCAGCCGGTGCTCGACGCTGCGCAGCAGGCGGTACGACCTGGCCAGCGTCGCCGCCTCGTCGGCGCCGATGCGCCCCGCCGCCGCGAGTCCGCCCAGCGCGTCGAGCGTCGCGGGGGCGCGCAAGCCATCGTCGCGCCCGCCCCAGACAAGCTGATGCAGCTGCGCGAAGAACTCGGCCTCGCGGATGCCGCCGCGACCGCGCTTGAGGTCGAAACCGGGGCCGAGCGCCTGGCCCGCGTCGAAATGGTCGCGGATCCGCAAGGAGACCGCCTGGATGTCGCGGATCGCGGTATAGTCGAGGCTGCGCCGCCAGACGAACGGCGCGATGGCGCGCAGGAACGCCTTGCCGAGCGCGACGTCGCCCGCACACGCCCGCGCCCGGATGAACGCCGTGCGCTCCCACGTCAGCGCCTCCGACTGGTAATAATGCTCGGCGGCGCCGACGGGCAGCGCCAGCGGTGTCACCTCCGATGCCGGGCGCAGGCGCAGGTCGACGCGGAAGACATAGCCGTCCGCCGTCTGCTCGGCCATCAGCGCGACCATGCGCCTGGCGATGCGGACGGCGGCGTCGGCGGCGTCCTCGCGGGGGCGGCAGGGAATACGCGCGGGGTCGTAGAGCAGGATCAGGTCGACATCGCTCGAATAATTGAGTTCGCGGCTGCCGAGCTTGCCGAGCGCCAGCGCGACGAAGCCGGCGTTGGGCGCATCGCGTTCCGCCAGTGCGGCGGCGATGCTGGCGTCGAGCGCCGCGTCGGCGAAGTCCGACAGCGCCCGCGTGACGCGCTCGAGGTCCCAGTCGCCCGCGAGATCGGCGAGCGCGACGAGCAGCGCGACCTGGCGCTTGGCGGCGCGCAGGCGCTCGGCCGGCGGTTGTGCCACGTCGCGGACCAGCGCCATCGCGGCGGCGAAGCCGGGCTCGGGACCTTCGGAGGCGAGCCGCGCGACCAGTCCGGGCTGCCGCCGGATCAACCCGCGCAGGTACGGCGCAAGTGTCCACGCGTGCGCCACGGCGGCGGCAAGGGGCGGCGACAGCCCTGTGTCGCCGAGCAGTCGTGCCAGTTCGGGGGGCGCAGCGAGGGGTGGCAGGGGTGACATCGACGGCTTGGCGCGTCAGCGGCGTTCGGCGTCGCTCGCCGCGCGCACCGCGCCGTATTCGATACCTGGGTTCCAGCCCGGCCACGTCGTCATGCCGGCGATGCGTCGTCCCGTCTCGAACGCGACGCGCGCCTCCTGCGCCGTCCCCGCGAAGCGCCACGCGGGATCGAAGCTGTCGCTCGGCTGGTGGTAGTGCTGTTCGTTATAGGCATCGACCAGCGCCGCGCCCGCCGCCGTGCCGCCGCGCACCAGATCGCGCCCGGCGCGGAACGACAGCACCGGCACGCCGCGCTTGGCGAACGCGAAATGGTCTGAGCGGAAATACCACCCCGCCTCGGGATGCGGCTCGGCGGCGACGCGCAACCCCGCCGACGCCGCCGCCTCGGCGAGCGTCGCCTCGAGCGGCGTGCGGCCGCCGCCGACGAGTTCGATGTCGCGTGCGGCGGGCAGCACGACATGCGGGTCGAGGTTGATCACCGCCGCCGTCGTCGCCAGCGCGAAGACCGGATGCGCGGCATAATATTCGGCACCGAGGAGGCCCTTCTCCTCGGCCGTCCACGCCGCGAAGACGAGGCTGCGCGGCAGTCGCGGCCCGGCGGCGAAGACGCGCGCAACCTCGAGCAGCTCGGCGGTGCCCGTCGCATTGTCGACCGCGCCGTTGCGGATGGCGTCGCCGCGCGCGTCGGGGCCGTTGCGCCCGTTGGCGTCCCAGTGCGCGCCGTAGAGGATCGTCTCGCCCGCCCGTGTCGTGCCGGGCAGGCGGGCGATGACATTGTGGCTGGTCACCGGCGTCGCGCGCAGCGTGCCGTGCGCCGACAGTGCGGCGTCGAGCGCGACGGCACGGAAGGCCGGATCGCGTGCGCGCTGCTTGAGCGTCGCGAGGTCGAGCCTTGCATCCTTCAGCAGGCGCGCCGCAACATCGCCGCGCAACCAGCCGGTGAGCCGCAGCGTCGTCGGCGCGGCGGGCGCGAGGACAAATCCCGGCAGCGCATCGCCGCTCGCGACCTGCGCGAAGGGATAGCTTGCTGCCGCGTCCTCGTGGATGACCAGCACGCCCGCCGCCCCGGCCCTCGCCGCCGCCTCGAACTTGACCCCGACGCGCCCGGCATAGGCCATGCGCCGCCCCTCGAAGCCGAGGTCGCGCCCGCCCTCGAAGTCGGGATCGTTGGTGAGGACGACGGCGATTTTGCCGCGCATGTCGATGCCGGCATAGGCGTCCCAGCCGCGCGCCGCGTCGACGATGCCGAAGCCTGCGAAGACCAGCGGCGCGGCGTCGAGTGCCGTCGCGCCGGCATTGCGCAGCGCCAGCGTCGCCTCGCGCCCCGGCGTCAGCGGCAGCGTCGTCCCGCCCGAGCGCAACGCCATCGTCGCGCCGGGCAGCCGGTCGAGGCGCACCAGCGGCACGTCCTGGAACCAGCCGCCGTCGGTGCCGCCGGGTTGCAGCCCCGCCGCCGCGAACGCCTTAGCGAGATAGGCAATGGTGCGCGCCTCGCCGTCCTCGCCGGGTCCGCGCCCGCCGAACGCGTCCGACGACAATATGCGGACATGCTCGCGCAGGCGCGCGGGCGAAATCGGCGGGGCGGGGGCGGCGGCGGCGTTGAGGGCAAGCGCGAGGCTGAGCAGGACCATGGCCGTGCATCGCGCGAACGCCCGCGCGGGGCAAGTGCGATGCGGTCAGCCCCTGGGCAGCAGGTTGAGCGGTACCTCGCCCGCCGCCAGCCGGGCGATATTGTCGGCGAACAGCTTGAAAATGCGCCCCGGCGTGCCCGCCGAACTCCACGCGACGTGCGGCGTGACGCGCAGGTTCGGGGCACCCCACAGCGGGTCGCCGGGGGGCAGCGGCTCGGGCTCGGTGACGTCGAGCGACGCCGCGCCGACCTGCCCCGACACCAGCGCGCCCAGCAGCGCCGCCTGATCGACGATGCCGCCGCGCGCGATGTTGACGAGGTGGACGCCGCGCCGGGTCTTCGCGAACGCTGCGGCGTCGAGCAGCCCGGCGGTCGCTGGCGTCATCGGCGCGGCGACGACGAGGTGGTCGGCGCGCGCCAGCACGCCATCGAGCGGAACGATCTCGATGCCCTCGGGGCCGGGCGCGCTCGACCGCCGGTGCGCGACGACGCGCATCCCGAAGGCGCGCGCCAGCGTCGCGATGCGCGTGCCGATCGCGCCGACGCCGATCAGTCCGAGGGTCTTGCCGTCGAGGCTGCCGAGCGGGTTCGCCACCATTGCGCCCTGCTCGGGCCAGACATCGCCGTCGCGCACTTCGATGGCAACGAGGCGCTTCTCGTGCGCCAGCATCGCGGTCAGCACGAACTCGGCGATGGGTCCCGCGCTGGTTCCCGCTGCGCTGGCGACCTGCGGCGCGTCGAACAGCCACGCCGGATAGCCGTCGAGCCCGGCGCTCGCGATCTGGACGAACTGCACCGCGCCGGGCCAGCCGGCGGGCGCGGGCACGTCGGGAGCATGCGTCGATCCCGGCTCGTGGAGCGCGAAGATCACCTCGACATCGACGGGCAGCGCCCAGCGGTTCGCCAAGTCGACGGGGCGTACCTCGGCGATCAGCGGATGCGCCGACAACAGCGCGCCGGTCGCGGGGAGGAACTGGTGGGCGACGCGGTAGGGCGGCATGGGCGGGCTTTCGAGGGGGGTCAGGACAGCAACGCCTGCAGCCGGGGATTGTCCGCCAGCGACGCGAGGTCGGAGTCGAACTTGCCCTTGTCGGTCAGCGCGAGCAGCCGCGCCTTGTACGCCGGATTGATGGCGATGGTGCGCTCGACGGCGTGAAGAGCCTCGATTTCGATATCCTTGCGCGCCGCCTCGGGCGTGTCGGCGAGGAGCTTGGCATAGAGCTGGCCATAGGCGGCGGCGAGGTAGAACCAGTAATCGGCGCGCCCCGTCGCGTCGGTGGTCGCCAGCGCCTTGCCGATCTCGATGGTCTTTTCGAAGCCGTCGTTTTGCGTGTCGTAGAGCGCCTTGAGCATCACCGCGAGGCCGTCGCTGACCGTCACGCCGAACTTTCCTGCCAGTTCGCGCGCGAGGATGCCGCCGCCCGCGACCGATTTCGCCACCGCCTTGACCGCGTCCGCCCCCGCGCCGGTCAGCACCTCCTCGGCCTCGCGGAAACCCGCGACGAGTTCGATGCGCGTGTGGAGGTAGAGGTAGAGGAAGCCCGACACCGCGCCGAGGATGAGCAGCAGCGGGCCGATCAGCGGCAGCGCCCCGGCGTCGGGGTGCGCGGGCGTGCCGTAGAGGTTGACGTGCTCGGCGAGCATGAAACGAAAGCGGGTCAGGCCGCCGTCGATGTTGGCCAGCTGCGTCAGCCCGATACCGACGAGCATCGTCGTCAGCCAGTCCGAGACGCGGCTGACGTTGTCGTTGCCGCCGAGCAGTCCCTTGGCGGGCGGTGGCGCGCCCTCGACCGCGCCGTCGAGCAGGCGCGGCACCGCGAACAGGAAGCCGAGCACCGCGCCGCAGGTTCCCGCCGCGAGGAAAATCAGCACGGCGATGCCAAGCCCGCCTGCGCCGCCCCGGAACATCGCCAGCATTGCGGCGGCGAGCGCGATGCCGACGGCGATCGCCAGGTTCGCCATCAGCGGGCGGAGGTGTCGCTGTAAGTCGATGGGTGCCGTCGTCGTCGCCATGCTCCCCCCGCATAGATCGTGCCGATACGATTAGGCGCAGCGCGCGCGCGGGAGTCAATCGCGCCGCCAGAAGACTGCCGCCCGC
Organism: uncultured Sphingomonadaceae bacterium; assembly: GCA_964246975.1. GTDB lineage: Bacteria > Pseudomonadota > Alphaproteobacteria > Sphingomonadales > Sphingomonadaceae > Glacieibacterium. The sequence goes on along the minus strand of CAXTSL010000089.1, from coordinate 4,159 downwards.
CGTCAGAACGACGCCGCGAGCGTCAGTACGGGGCCGCTGCCCGGCGCGGCGTTGCCCGCGACGCGGATGCGGTAGTCGAGCGTCGCGGCGACCGGCCCGGCGCGCGCGGCGACGGTGGGACCGACATCGACGCGGTCGACGGTCGCGCCGGCGTCCTGAATTGCCGACCACAGGCCGACACCGGGGCTGACGCCGATTGCGCCGCGCGCGACGGGGACGACGGCGCGCGCCTGCAGGCTAGCGTACAGGTCGCGGCGACGCGCGCCGACGACCCCGGCCTCGGCATAGGCATCGGCGGCGAGCGGGCCGAAGCGCCGCGTCGCGCCGCCACTGGCGCGCAACGTCCACGCCGCGCGCGCCCCGTCGCCCGCCGCGATCAGCCGCTCGACGGCCAGCGCCGCACCGCGCACCGGTTGCCAGCGCACCCCAAGCGCCGCCTGCGCGCTGTCGCGGTCATATCCCGCGAGACCAAAGGCGGCGCGACGCTGCGCGATGGTGGCGCGCGCGGTCAGGGCGAGCGGGCGAGGTGCCAGCGGATCGGGCGTCCACGCCAATGCCGCGCTCGCCTGGCCGCCGCCGAGCAGCGGCACGACACCCAGACCCGCGACGCCGAACCCGGGAACGCCGTTGCCGCGCACGACGACGCTTGCCTCGCCCGACCAGCGGCGTTCGAGCGCACGGGCATCGGCGCGCCAGTGCGGCGCGTTGGCGGCGTCCGGCCCGGCGGCGATGGCCGCAGCGAAGTCGCGCGCGGCCGACCGGCGGTCGTGGCGGGCGAGGCTGGCATAGGCGGCGGTGGCGAGTGCGAAGGCGGTCGGCGCGAGGGCCTCGGGGGGCGGCAGAACGGCGGCCTGTGGCGGCGGTAAGGCTATGGGCGGCGTGCTGACGGTGGCCGCGAAGCTGGCGCCGACCGGGTCGTGGACGCTCGTTGCGACCGGGGGCATCGAAAGTGCACCTTCGCTATTTCTCTCGTCACTCCGGCGAACGCCGCAATCCAGTTGCCCCCTGAGCGCTGAACTTCGGTCTCGCGACGCCGGTGGGGTGGGGCGTTGGCCGGTCTGACGGACGTAGGTTGGAGCATCCGCGACGACCGGTGCGAAGACCGCTGCCGCCAGCCGCGTCAGCGCCCGCTCGCGTGTCGCGGCGTCCGACCGCCACGCCGCCGCGCGCCGCAGGTCGGCATGCGCGCCTGCCAGCACGAGGGGCACGCGGCTCACCGCCCACCCGCCGCCCGCCACCGCGACGACCGCGAGGAAACGCAGCGGGCCGAGCCGCAACGCTGCGGTCACTCGACGCCCGGAAAGCGGTGCGCGGTCTTGTCCCAGACCAGCGTGCTGCGGCCGCGCCGCACCGACAGATAGCGACGCGTCGCGCGACCCGCCGCGACGGCGTTGATGGCGTTGCCGACGACGACGCGCGGGATCGCGCGCAGGCCTTCGCGCCAGCCGTGGACCGACGCGGTAAACCCGGCGCGCAGCACCAGCCGCCAGACCAGCACGGCCGTCGTGAAGCCGATCAGCGCCGCGAAACGGCTGCCCGGCGCGACCAGCGGCGCGAACGCCGCCATCTCGGGCACAAGGCGCGCCAGCCCCCGGTCGAGCAGCACCAGCGTCGCTGCGGCGTAACCGAGCACGGTCAGCAGCGCCGCGACGATCGCCTTGCGGTCGCGCAATAGCATGAAGCGGTCGGCGAGCCCGCCGCGCCAGCCCAGACGGTCCCAACCGCCGAATGCGATGCCGAGCAGCCAGCGCGTCTTCTGGGTCAGCGCTGCCGTCACCGTCGCGGGGAAATGTTCGCGCGTCGCGACGATATTGCGGCGACGATCCGCGCGACGGCCCAGCGCGCTGCCGCCGATGCGGACCAGCGCGCCGCGCCCGCCGAGCAGCTTGATGCGGATGCCCAGTTCATAATCCTCGGTCAGGCAGGCGGGGTCGAACGGCAGGCCCCCCGCCGCAGCGGCGATGCGCCCGAGCATGGCGCGCTCGATGGCGCACGCCACCCCGGCGCTCGGCACCGCCGCGCCCAGCGCCTCGCGGACGACCATGTCCTTGACGTGGCTTTCGGCGAACTCGTCGAGATAATGCCCGCCGACCCAGCGCGAGCGCCCATCGACCAACGGCACGACGGGCAGCTGGACCATCGCGAGGCGTGGCATCAGATGATCGAAGACGCGCAGTTCGAGCGCGTCGACGACATCCTCGGCATCGTGCAGCACCACCGCCTTGAAGCGGCGGCTCGCCCGCGCCTCGTCGGCCAGCACGGCACGCCACAGATGGTTGAGGCAGTCGGCCTTGGTGGTCGGGCCGTCGCGGGTGCAGGTGATGAGTTCGATGCGCGGGTCGCCGACCGCCGCGACCGCCGCCTGCGTTGCCGCGTCGTTGGGATAGACGCCGACGAAGACGCGGTAGTCCGGGTAGTCGAGCCGCCGCGTGCAGTCGCGCAGCATCGCACCGATCACCGCCGCCTCGTCCCACGCCGGCACGACGATCGCCATCGCGCCGGGCGTGGCCGTGGGCAGCGTGTCGGCGCGGGCGCGGGCGTGGCGGCGATAGACGGTCATGCGCCGCCAGCCGAGCCGCGCGAAGAACACGGCATCGACGACGAGATCGTCGAGGCTGAACAGCGCCAGGCCGCTGGCTGAAATCCGCAGCGCCTCGCGCGTCGTGCCGTGCAGGACCGCAAGCGCGGCCAGACCTGCGCTCACGTCGCCGCACTCATGTCTCAGCCGGGGTTGGGCGCCCCGGCGACACAGAAATCCGGCAGACGGGGAGGGCCGTTTGCATCGAAGATCATGCGCCGCCGGGACACCCTCGACAACTGGCGGGCGGAGCGCAGGGTCAAAGCGCCGTCACGCCGCCAGTGCCGATTCGTGCGCGTCCGGGCGAATCACCGGACGCTGGAAGCCGTACATCGTGCGCAGCCGCGCCAGCGTCGCGTCGTCGACGCCGATCATCAGCGCGCCGACCGGCTCGCCCGCGATATCGGCGGGAAAGCCCAGCGGCTCGGCATCCCAGCCGACCGCGAGCAGCGTCGCCAGATACGACATGCGCGTCATCATCGTGTAGCGCGCGATGCCGTGCGCGAGGCCGTATTCCATCAGCGCCATGCACAGGGTCATGCGGATCTGCAGCGCGACCTGCGGCGTCAGGCCCGGCGTCGTGCACAGCCGCGTGATCTCCCAGACATCGTCGCTCGTCGGCACCGGCCCAGCGCACAAAAAGGCGAACTTGTCGCCGAGCAGGTGCGACCCCGCCGCGCTGACCAGCCGTACCGAGCCGAGGTGAGCGCCGGTCGCCGGGTCGGCGGCGATCAGGTACACCGCGTCCTCGGTATCGTATTCGTCCATTTCGTAGATGCCGTCGATGACGGGCACATCCCACTTGAGGCCGTCGACGAAGACCGTCTTGCGGTCGCGGTGCATCTGGGCGACGGTCGCGGCGTGAAAGCTGCGGTTCGAACTGGTGACGACGGCGACCATGGCGGGGGTTTCCTTGGTGAATGGCTGTTAAGGTTATGCAACGATTTCCAAACCTTCGATATACCCCTGAACAGGGGTAGATGACGTGGGCGTGACGACTGTGGACAAGTCGACGGGGGGGGTGTCGGAGGCCGCCTATCTCGATCTGCTGCACCGCGTATGGGAGAGCGGCGTCGCGCGCGGCGACCGGACGGGGACGGGGACGCGCGCGCTGTTCGGCGAGACGCTGCGCTTCGACCTGTCGGACGGCAGCGTGCCGCTGCTGACCACCAAGCGCGTCTTTTGGAAAACGGCGGTGCGCGAGCTGCTGTGGTTCCTCAGCGGCGACACGTCGATCGTGCCGCTGGTCGCGCAGGGGGTGCGTATCTGGACCGACTGGCCGCTGCAGAAATACGTCGCGGCGACGGGCGAGGCGCTGTCGCGCGATGCCTTCGAGGCGCGGCTGCTCGGCGATCCGGCCTTCGCGACCGCCTGGGGGGACCTCGGGCCGGTCTACGGACACCAGTGGCGGCACTGGCCGCGCTTTCCCGGCGACGCGGCGGGCATCGACCAGCTGGCCGCGCTCGTCGAGGGGCTGCGCACCAACCCGGCGTCGCGGCGGCACATCTTCACCGGCTGGAACGTCGCCGACCTCGACCGCATGGCGCTGTCGCCTGCCACATGACCTACCAGTATTTCGTC
>CAXTSL010000088.1:0-11224 GCA_964246975.1 uncultured Sphingomonadaceae bacterium | reverse complement strand
CTATTTCAAGCCGCAGGTCGACCTGGTCGAGTTCCCCGACGGCAAGCAGATCATCATCCTGTCGAAGGGTCGCCTGGTCAACCTCGGCAACGCCACCGGCCACCCGAGCTTCGTCATGTCCGCCAGCTTCACCAACCAGACGCTGGCGCAGATCGAACTGTTCACGCGCCCCGAGCAGTACGGCAACGACGTGTATGTCCTGCCCAAGCACCTCGACGAGAAGGTCGCCGCGCTCCACCTCGACAAGCTCGGGGTGAAGCTGACCAAGCTGACGAGCAGCCAAGCGGGCTACATCGGCGTGCCGGTCGAGGGGCCGTTCAAGCCGGATCATTATCGGTATTGAGGGCATCCGTGCTTGCACGGCGGCTTGACCGTGCAAGCACGCTTATGCACTAGCGCGGAATGCAGACCCGCCGCGCCCAGCCTGCCGTCACCATCCGTTCGCAGCAGGTGGTCGATCGCCTGAAACTTCTGACCCGCGATGGTCGCAGCCAAGTGGAAATTGTCGAAGAAGCGTTGGCGCGGATGCCCGAGCCAAGTCTGCTGGCCCACGACGACGACCGCTGGGCTGGCATCGCAGAGATTCAGGCACAGGCGCGGCGCGAGACCATTCCGTCGATGGCCGAGTTCGACGCGCGCGAATATGATGAGAATGGCAGTCCTCGTTGATTGTCGATACCTCAGCGCTCATCGCCGTCCTCAAGTCCGAACCAGGTTGGGAAGCGCTGTTCAATGCGCTTTGCGAGGAGCCCGGGCTGATTATTACGCCCGTACTCGTCGAATTCCGCAGGGTGACGGCGCAAGAGTTGAACCGCCCGAGCCCGTCCGCCGGCGAGTTGCTGGACCGGCTCGCGACCTACCGGATCACGACGGTTCCGTTCGCGATCGGCGCTGCGCAAGCCGCCGTCGAGGCCATAAAGCGCTTCGGCTCGGGCAAAGGCCTGGCTGGGCCGCTCAACATGCTCGACCTGATGGTGTACGGCGCAGCGAAGGCCACCCGACTGCCGATCCTATGCACCGGCAAAGACTTCACAAAGACCGACGCCCTCATCCACCCCGCCAGTCGTCGCGACCCGTGATCGCGCTCGGCCGAGCCGCATTGCACGACACCGCCGCGCGCCTCGCCGGTGTCCTCCGCCCCGGCGATGTCGTCGCGCTATCGGGCGATCTCGGCGCGGGCAAGACGACATTCGCGCGCGGTATCCTTCGCGCGCTGGGGTGGGCGGGGGAAGTGCCGTCGCCGACGTTCACGCTGGTGCAGCCCTACGACACGACGCCCGAGGTCTGGCATGTCGACCTGTACCGCCTCAACGACGCGCGCGACGCCGATGCGCTCGGGTTGTTCGATACCGACGCCGCGCTGCTCATCGAATGGCCCGAGCGGCTGGGACCGCGACTGCCCGCCGACGCGCTGCGGCTGCACCTGGGCGGCGCGGGCGAGGCGACGCGGACCTTGACTTGGGAAGCGCCCCCGGCTTGGGAGGGGCGGTGGCCGCCTCCCCCCTCCAAAGCATGATGCCGCCCGCCGCCGCGCCCGATTTCCTCGCGCGGCACGGTTGGGCGGGAGCGAAGATCGTACCGCTGGCGGGCGACGCGTCGTTCCGGCGCTATTTCCGCGTCCACGACGACGACCGCGTCGCGGTGCTGATGGACGCGCCCCCCGAACACGAGGACAGCCGCCCGTTCCTGAGCATCGGCAGGCATTTGATCGGCTTGGGGTTCGCCGCGCCCGCGCCGCTCGGCGTCGATCTCGATCACGGCCTCGTGCTGCTCGAGGATTTCGGCGACGACCGCGTCACGCCGCTGCTCGACCGCGCCCCCCACCTCGAGGCGGGCATCTACGCCGACGCCATCGACCTGCTCGCCGACCTGCACCGCCACCCTGCGCCCGCGCTGCGCGCCTACGACGTCGCCGAATTGCGCCGCGAGGTCCGGCTCTTCACCGACTGGTATCTGCCCGCCACCGGTCTTGGCGAGGCCCCCGCCTATGATATTGCGTGGGACGCGGTGTGGCCGCTCGTCGTGCCCGCGACGCCGGTGCTGACGCTGCGTGACTACCACGCCGATAATCTGATGCTGCTCGACCGGCCGGGACAGCGTCTCGGGTTGCTCGATTTTCAGGACGCGCTGGCGGGGCATCCGGCCTACGATCTCGTGTCGCTGCTGCAGGATGCGCGGCGCGACGTGCCGCCGATCCTCGAAGCCGCGATGCTCGATCGCTACATCGCGGCGGCAGCGGTCGCCGACGAGACCGCGTTCCGTGCCGCCTACGAGGTGCTCGGCGCGCAACGCAACACCAAGATCCTCGGCGTCTTTACGCGGCTGCGCGACCGCGACGGCAAGGCGGGCTACATCCCCCTCCTGCCGCGCGTCTGGGGGCATCTGACGCGCAACCTCGCGCATCCGGCGCTCGCGCCCGTGGCCGCGTGGTTCGTCGCCAACGTGCCCGTCTCGGCGCGCAGCGGGTTGCCCGACTGATGAGTAATCCGCGCTTCGCCGCCCCGCTCGCCATCCGGCCCGCGATTGCCGCCGCCGTGCCGACCAGCGCGATGGTGCTCGCGGCGGGTCTCGGCAAGCGCATGCGCCCGCTGACCGCGACGCGCCCCAAGCCGTTGATCGAGGTCGCGGGCCGCACTTTGCTCGACCGCGCGCTCGATCACCTGGTGATGGCGGGCGTCGCGCGCGCGGTGGTCAACACGCATTATTTCGCCGATCAGGTCGACGCGCACCTCAGCGGTCGCGACGATCTCGACATCCAGCTGTCGGACGAGCGCGGCGCGCTGCTCGAAACCGGCGGTGGGGTGCGCCATGCGCTGCCGCTGCTCGACTGCGACCCGTTCTACGTCGTCAACAGCGACAATCTCTATATCGACGGCTCGACCGACACGCTCCACCAGCTCGCGCAGCGCTGGGACGCGGACCAAATGGACGCGCTGCTGCTCCTCGTGCCGCTGGCGCGCGCCAGCGGCTACGAGGGGCGCGGCGATTTCCACATGGATGCGGCGGGGCGCATCCGCCGCCGCGTCGAGCACCGTGTCGCGCCGTACGTCTTTTCGGGCGTGCAGTTGCTGTCGAAGCGCCTGTTCGACAGCGAACCCGTCGAGCCCTTCTCGATGTGGCGCGTCTGGGACCGCGCGCTCGCCAGCCAGCGCCTCTATGGCGTCGTCCACCAGGGCCTGTGGTTCCATGTCGGCACGCCGCAGGCGGTGACCGAGACCGAGGCGCTGCTTGCCGTCTCCTGACCTGCCCGCGCGGCGTCCGGCGGTCTTCAGCATTCCGCCGCACGTCGCGTTCGTCGACGCCCTGGCCCAGGGCCTGCTCGGCCGCACCGGCGGCGACCCGCTGGCGCTGGCGCGGGCGCGCGTGCTGCTGCCCAACCGCCGCGCGGTGCGCGCGCTCACCGATGCCTTCGTGCGGCTGTCCGACGGCGGACTGCTGCTGCCGCGCCTGACGCCGATCGGCGATCTCGACGAGAGCGGCGGTCTCCTCGACGGCCTCGACAGCGTCGCTCCGCCCGCCTTCGACGCGTGCGAGCGGCGGCTGCGGCTGGCGCGCCTCGTCCGGCACGGCAGCCGCGCGCGCGGCGACGCGCTGACCGCCGTCGAGGCGCTGCGGCTCGGCGACGCGCTGGCCAAGGCCCTCGATACGTTGACGAGCGAGGAGATCGACGCGGGCGCGCTCGAAGCCCTCGACCTCGGCAATCTCGCGCATCATTTCGCGGCGACGCTGGCGCAGTTCACCGCCGTGCGCGACCTGTGGCCCGCCGTTCTCGCCGCGACGGGGACCAGCGACGCGCAGGCGCGGGCGAACGCGGTGCTGGGCGCGCTGGCGGCGCGTTGGCAGGCCGAGCCGCCCGCCGGGATGATCGTCGCAGCCGGAACCGTCGGTGCCTCGCCGCCGCTCGCGCGCCTGCTCGGCATCGTCGCGCGGCTGCCGAACGGGCTCGTCGTGCTGCCCGGCGTCGATACCGCGATGGCCGACGACGCCTGGGAGGCGATCCGCTGCGGCGACGGTGTCTGCGACGATGCGCACCCGCAGTTCGCGCTCAAGCAACTGCTCGACCGCATGTCGGTGGCGCGCAGCGAAGTCCGCGACTGGGGCGTGACGACGAGCGCCGACGGACCCGCCGAACGCACCCCCGAAGTCGCGCGCGCGATGAGCCTTGCGGCGTTCACCGGCGCGTGGGCGACGCCGCCCGGCGCGCCCGCCTTCGCCGGTGTGACGATGATCGAGGCGGCGACGGCGGAGGAGGAGGCGCAGGCGATCGCGCTCCGCCTGCGCGGCGTCCTCGAAACCCCGTCGCTGACTGCCGCGCTGGTGACGCCCGACCGTGCGCTGGCGCGGCGCGTCGCGGCGCATTGCAAGCGCTGGGGCATCGACATCGACGATTCGGCGGGGCAGCCGCTGGCGCTGACGCCGCCGGGAACGCTGATCGTCGCGCTCGCCGAAGCCGCGAGCCAGGGTTTCGCGCCCGTGCCGCTGCTCGCCGTCCTCAAGCATCCGCTGGTGCGGTTCGGTGACGGTCGGCTGGCGTGGCTCGACGAGGTGCGGCGGCTCGATCTCGATCTGCGCGGCATCCGCCCCGCGCCGGGGCTGGCGGGTGTTGCGGCGCGCCTCGCTGAGGTCAAATACCCGAAGACCCGACCCGAATGGTGGGCCGAGGTCGCGGTATCGCTCGCCCCGCTCGCCGAGGCCTTCGCCGCCCCCGCGCTCGATCTCGCGCGCCTCGTCGTGGTGCTGCGCGATACCGCCGAGCGCCACGCGGGGGACGAGCTGTGGCGCGGCCCCGCCGGGCGCGCGCTGGCGCAGGTCGTCGCCATGCTGACGACACACGGCCACCATCTCGACGGCCTCGACGCAGGCGACGCGCCGGCGCTGATCGCCGCCTTCCTGCGCGACGCGCCGGTGCGCGAGGCGTACGGCAAGCACCCGCGCCTCGCGATCTACGGCACGCTCGAAGCGCGGCTGCAGCGCCCCGGTCTCGTCATCCTCGGCGGCCTCAACGACGGTGTCTGGCCGCCGCGCCCCGCCCCCGATCCGTGGCTCGCGCCCGCCATCCGCCTCGCGCTGGGCTTGGGCGGCACGCAGCGCGCGGTCGGCCTCGCGGCACACGATTTCGTCGAAGCGATGGGCGCGCGCGAAGTCCTGCTCACCCGCGCGCGGCGCGACGACAGCGCGCCGACGGTGGCGTCGCGCTTCTGGCTGCGGCTCGACGCGCTCGCGGGTGGCGCGATCGTCCGCGATACGGATTTGCTGGCGCAGGCCCGCGCGCTCGACCGTCCGGCGCGCGTCGTGCCCGCGACGCAGCCCGCGCCGACGCCGCTGCTGCGCCCGCGCCGCATCTCGGTGACGAGCGCCGAGCGCCTCAAGGCCGACCCGTTCAGCTACTATGCCAAGGCGATCCTCAGGCTCGATACACTGTCGGCGCTCGACGAGGATCCGAGTGCGGGGGAGAAGGGCATCGACCTCCACGCCGTCCTCGAACACTGGACCAAAGGCGGCGGGCAGCCCGACGACCTCCAGCCGATTGCTGCAACAATGCTGCGCAGCAAATGGTCCGGCCACCCCCTGATGCGCGCGCTGTGGCAGCCGCGCGTGATGCGCGCGCTAGACTGGGTCCTGGCCGAGTCGGCACGCTGGGAAAACGAGGAAGGCTGGCAGCCGTGGCGCGCCGAAGCGGCGGGCAAGCTCGACCTGCCCTCGGGGATCGCCGTCGAGGGCCGTGTCGACCGCCTCGACCGCAACGCCGACGGCGATCTGGCGATCGTCGACTACAAGACCGGCGCGGTGCCGAGCCACGCGCAGGTCGCGGGCGGCTTCGCGCTGCAGATGGGCTTGCTCGGGCTGATGGCCGAGCGCGGTTGCTTCGGCGACCCCGCCGCCATCGGTGCCTTGCGCTACTGGAAGCTTGGCGGCGGCAAGGACCCCGGCAAGGCGACCAACCCGCTCAAGCATCGCAACGACGTCATTCCGCCCGCCGAGCACATCGCCGCGACGGCGGCGCGCTTCGACGCGCTCGCGGCGGCGTATCTGCTCGGGGCCGAGCCGTTCACTGCCAAGCTGCATCCCGATTATGCGGCGCGGTACAGCGACTACGATCATCTCGCGCGGGTGGCGGAGTGGCTCGCGCGGCCTTCCTCGCGACAAGCCCCGCGTCATCCCCGCGAAGGCGGGGATGACGACAGAGCGAGCGGGAGCGGCCTGCATGAGGGGGCTGCGCCATGAAACCCCTCCTCCCCCTCCGCCCCGAACAGGCCGCCGCCGCCGCGCCGTCGGACAACGCCTGGGTGTCCGCATCGGCGGGGACCGGCAAGACGCAGGTGCTCAGCGCGCGCGTGCTGCGGCTTCTGCTCGACGGCGCGCGGCCCGACCGCATCCTGTGCCTGACCTTCACCAAGGCGGGGGCGGCGGAGATGCAGGCGCGGGTGTTCGGGCGGCTCGCGCACTGGGTCCGCGCCACCGACGCCGAACTGCGGTCCGACCTTGCCGCGATCCGCGCCGACACCGACGCCGCAACGCTCGGCCGCGCGCGGACGCTGTTCGCGCATACGCTCGACGCGGGCGGCGGCCTCAACGTCCAGACGCTGCACGGTTACGCCCAGTCGCTGCTTGCGGCATTCCCGCTCGAGGCCGGCGTCGCACCGGGGTTCGCGACGCTCGCCGACCGCGACGCGCAGGCGCTCAGGGGCCGCGTCCTCGCCGAAGCGATCGAGGCGGCGGCGACCGAGGGCGACACGCGCTTCCTCGATGACATCGGCGCGATCAGCATCGCGCGCGGCGAGTCGAGCCTCGACCGGATTTCGGGCATATTGATCCGCCACGCCGACGCGCTGGCGCTGCTCGGCTCTCCCGACGGCTTCGAGGCCAAGCTGCGCCGCACCTTCGGCCTGCCAGTCGATGGGACGCGCGAGGGGGTGCTGACGGACGCGGTGGCGCGGCTCGATCACGCGGGCCTCAAACGCCTCGGCCATGCGCTGGACCGCGCCGGGGGGGTCAAGGCGAGCGCGCGCGCCGAGGTGCTGCTGTGGTGGCTCGCCGTCCCCCCCGCGACACAGGTCGCCAAGCTGTCCGAGCTGTTCGGCTGCCTGCTCAACAAGGACGGCAGCATCCCCAAGACGCTCGTGCCCGTTGCCGCCGCGCGCGCCACCCCGGGCCTCGCCGCCGCCGCCGCGCAACTGTGCGAGAGCGTCGTCGAAGTCGCCGAAACGCAAGCACTGCTCGATGCCGCCGCCAATGCCGCACGCCACCTGCGCGTCGGCGCGCGGCTGTGCGCGGCGTACGGCGACCACAAGCGGCGCGCCGGGGTCATCGACTACGACGACATGATCGCGCGTGCCGCCGCGCTGCTGACGCGCCCCGGCCTCAGCGAATGGGTGCGCTTCAAGCTCGACCAACGCATCGACCACCTCCTCGTCGACGAGGCGCAGGACACCAATGCCGCGCAATGGGACATCGTGCGCGCGCTGACCGACGAGTTCTTCGACGGCGAGGGCGCGCGCGAGGTCGTGCGGACCTTGTTCGTCGTCGGCGACTTTAAGCAGGCGATCTTCAGCTTCCAGGGTAGCGATCCGCGCGTCTTCAACGACCAAAAGGCCGCTTTCGGGCAGAAGATCGACGACGCGCAATTGCCGTGGCGCGACGTGCCGCTGACCGAGTCGTTTCGCTCGGTGCCCGCCGTCCTCGAAGTCGTCGCGCAGGTCGTCGAGGATTTGGGCCACGCGGCGTTCGGCGCGCCCGAGCCGATCCCGGCCCCTCGGGCGGCGCGCGACACGCGGCCCGGGCAGGTGACGCTGTGGCCGCCGCTCGCCACCGATTTCGACGACGATGCCGTCGCCGATGCCGATCGTCCGTGGCTGCCGCCGGGGCAGGTGCGGCTGGCGCACCGGCTGGCGCGCCAGATCGCCGCGTGGCTGCACCCCGACACCGCGCTGCACCTTCCCGCGCGCGGACGCGACGTGGTCCCTGAGGACATCCTCGTCCTCGTCCGCAACCGCGGCGAGTTCGTCCAGCCGCTCGTCGCCGCGCTTCACGCCTTCGGGGTGCCGGTGGCAGGTGCCGACCGGCTGCGGCTGACCGAGCCGCTGGCGGTGCAGGACTGCCTCGCGCTCGTCCGCTTCGCGCTCCAGCCGGGCGACGACCTGACGTGTGCAACGCTGCTCACCTCGCCCTTCGTCGGCCTCGACCACGCGGCGCTCTACGATCTCGCCCACGAACGCCCCGCGAGCCTGTGGGAGCGTGTCCGCCGCGCCGGGGGGCAGGTGGCGGACTGGCTCGGCGAGGTGCTGCGCCTCGCCGATTTCAGCGCGCCCTACGAGTTCCTCGAAACCATCCTGTCGGGGCCGTTGGGGGGGCGCGCGCTGCTGCTGCGGCGGCTGGGCGAGGAGGCGCGCGAGGCGGTGCAGGCGGTACTCGCGCAGGCGCTGGCGTTCGAGACCGCCAACGCGCCGACGCTGCAGGGCTTCCTCGCGTGGATGGACGGGCATGACACCGACATCAAGCGCGATCCCGACGCGCCGCTCGACGCGGTGCGGATCATGACCGTCCACGGCGCGAAGGGGTTGCAGGCACCGGTGGTCATCCTCGCCGACGCGACGCGCGGGCGCGAGGATCGTGCCGACCATGTCGTCGTCGACCTCGACGGAAACCGCGTGCCCGTCTTCCACGGCGGCAAGACGGGCAAGGTCGGCCCCATCGGCGACGAGGCCGAGGCGGCCGCCGCGCTGGCGATGCAGGAGCATTGGCGGCTGCTCTACGTCGCGCTGACCCGCGCCGAAGACCTGTTGTTCGTCGGTGGCGCGCTGGCGAAAGGCACCGCCAAGACGCCCGCGAAGGTGCCCGAGGAGAGCTGGTACGCGGTGGTCGCCAAGGCACTCGAAGCGTTGGGCGCGACGGCCGAGCCCGATGCCGAGTGGACCAGCGCGACGGTGCATCGCGCGTGCATGGACGGCGACGCCGCGCTCGATCCGCCGCGCGCCCGGCACGGCGGTGGCGGCGCGACGCTGCTGCCGGCCTGGGCACGCCGTCCGGCCCCCGAGGAGGCGCGCCCGCCACGCCCGCTCAGCCCCTCGGCGATCGCCGCCGACGACATCGCCGCGCCGCCGCCCAGTCCGGCGATGCAGGCCGCCGCGCGGCGCGGGCAGTTGCTCCACGCGCTGTTCGAGCGGCTGCCCGAGGTTGCGGCCGACGACCGCGCCGAGGCGGCGGCGCGCTGGCTCGGTGTGCAGGCTCCCGATCTCGACGACGCGGCGCGCGCCAGCCTCGCCAGCACCGCGCTCGGCATCGTCGCCGAGCCGCGCTTCGCCGCCGTGTTCGGCGCGCACGCACTCGCCGAAGCGCCCATCGCCGCGCTCGTCGATGGCGTCGTGGTGGCGGGCAAGGTCGACCGGCTGCTCGTCGAGGCGACGCGCGTCCAGCTGATCGACTTCAAGACCGGCAGCCGCGTGCCCGCGCATGCCGAGGCGGTCGAGCCCTATCACCTCAAGCAGATGGCGGCGTATGTCGCGGCGCTGGCTGCGATCTTCCCGGGTCGCACGATCGAGGCGGCGCTGCTCTATACCCACGACGCGACGCTGATCGACCTGCCGCCCGACCTGCTGGCGACGCACCGCCCCCGGCTTGGGGGTGCCCAAGCAACGCTTGGGGCCACGCCGCGTTGATCGCCGTAGCGTCCGCGCCTATCTCAGCGAAGAACGACCGACAGGAGACTCCCATGGCCGCCAAGCACGTCACCGACGCCTCGTTCCACGCCGACGTGATTTCGAGCGAGCGCCCCGTGCTCGTCGATTTCTGGGCCGAATGGTGCGGCCCGTGCCGCCAGATCGGCCCTGCACTCGAGGAACTCAACGCCGAGATGGACGGCGTCGACATCGTCAAGGTCAACATCGACGAGAACCCCGACGCGCCGACGCGCTACGGCGTCCGCGGCATCCCGACGATGATCCTGTTCAAGGGCGGCCAACCCGCTGCGACCGCTGTCGGCGCGCGGCCGAAGTCGGCGATCAAGGCGTGGCTGGAGGGCGAGTTGGGGTCGAGTGCTGCGGCTGCCGCATAACCCACGCATCGTCATCCCCGCGCAGGCGGGGACCCAGCCCACTGCAAAAATGCCAGCGCAGCTGACCGTATAGCCTGTGAAGAGGACTGGGTCCCCGCCTTCGCGGGGATGACGATGTGTGGGCGGGGCCGGGACGGGTGCGCGGGGCTACGCCGCCACCACCGCATAGCCGAAGCGGGGCCAGTGCACGGCGACCGGCCCAAGGTCGCCGCCGTCGCGCAGCACGACGATCTGGCGCGCGTCGAGGCGCAGCAGCGTGCCGGCCACGGGCGTATCGCTCGGCCCCTCGTTGCGGACGGTGACGTTTTGCCCCGCAGCGAAACCCGAGGCTGGATCGACGGCCTCGACATTATCGGGGGTGGCGGCGCGGGCGATGTCGAGCGCGGTGGCGGCGTTGATGGTCGTCGGGCTGCCGTGCCCGCCCGCCGCAACGCGCGCCATCCACGCGACGACGCTGGGCAGGGCGTCGAGGATCGCGCCCGGCGCGGGCGACTGCACCAGTCGCGCGAACCAGGGGTTCATGTAGAGCGCGAAATCGGCGTGGCCGGGTTCGTCGCCGCCGACGAAGGCGCGCCCGTCGGCGAGGGTCAGGTCGAGCCACGCCATCGCCGCGCCGAACTGCGCGACGAGGTGCGGCGCGCGGGTCATCAGGCTCGCCATGTCGAGGCCCATGCGCGCCTTGCGGTCGTCGATGAACGCCTGCGGCACCGCGCCCGGCGGCAACCCGCCCATCGACCCGCCGACGCTGGCGAGGAACAGCGCGCCGCCGGCGAAGCTGGCGATCATTCGCGCCGCCTGCCCGAGCGGCGCGGGATAGAGTGTCGGCCCCGGCAGCGCTTCGAGGGCGTCGAGCGCGGCGCTCGAATCGCAATAGATGTCGGCGTCGATCTGCAGCACCGGCGTGCGCGCATAGCCGCCGGTCAGCGCGACGAGGTCGGGCTTGGGCATGATCTGCGGGATCGTCACCGACCGGTAGTCGAGCCCCTTCAGCCCGAGCGCGACGCGCACCAGCTCGGCGAACGGCGAGGTCGGATAGTGATGCAGGACGATGGTCATGACGTCTCCCCTCAGCTGCGGTAATCCGCGTTGATGCTGATGTAGCCGTGGGTGAGGTCGCAGGTCCACACCGTCGCGCGGCCGTCGCCGAGGCCGAGATCGACGCCGATCTCGATG
>CAXTSL010000087.1:4029-11266 GCA_964246975.1 uncultured Sphingomonadaceae bacterium | reverse complement strand
TTGCGCCGCGCCGCGGATGCCCGACAGCGGGTTCTTGATCTCGTGCGCCAGCATCGCCGCGACGCCCGTCGCGGCGCGTGCTGCGCCGCGATGCCCGAGCTGACGGTCGACGAGCGACGCGACGCTGCGCGTCTGGAAGGTCAGCACCAGCCACCCCGGTGCCTCGGGCAACGGCGCGATCAGCACGTCGGAGCGCACCGCGCGCCCGCCGCCGCAGCCGAGTTCCACGTCGTACGATGCATAGCCGCCGCCCTGCGCGCGCGCCGCCGCGATGACCTCGCCGAACGGTCGCCCGTCGGTGGTCAGCCCGGCAAGCCCGCGCTGGACGATCAGCCCGGCGCTCCGGTTGAGCAGGCTTTCGGCAGCCTGATTGACCATCGCCGGGCGGTCGTCGGGGTCGAGCGCGATGACCGGCACCGGCAGCGCGGCGAGAAGGTCGAACTTCGGCGTCGGCAGAATTTTCGGACGCCGCAGCGGTAGGATGCTCATGCCGCGAGGTCGAGGCGCGAAGGTCCCTCGATCAGTGGCGCGTAGAAGCGTTCGAGCATCGCCAGCACGGTGTCCGCATCGCCGATCTGGTTGACCGCGTTGCGGAACTCGGCCGATCCCGGCAGGCCCTTGGTGTACCAGCCGAGATGCTTGCGCGCCATGTTGACGCCGATCTCGTTGCCATAGAGGTCGAGCATCGCGCGGTAATGCTCGACGATCAAGGCATATTGCGTGGCGATGTCGGGATCGGCGACGCGGCGGCGCTGCTGCAGCCACGCGATCGCCTGACCGAGCAGCCACGGCTTGCCGTACGCCCCGCGCCCGACCATCACACCGTCGGCCCCCGATTGTTCGAGCGCTGCATCGACGTCGGCGAGCGTGCAGATGTCGCCGTTGACGATGACCGGCACGCGCACTGCCGCCTTGACCTTGGCGACAAACGCCCAGTCGGCGACGCCCTTGTAGAGCTGGCAGCGCGTCCGCCCGTGGACGGTGATCAGCTTGACGCCCAGATCCTCGGCAATGCGCGCAAGTTCGGGGGCGTTGAGGCTGGCGTGGTCCCAGCCCATCCGCATCTTGAGCGTCACCGGCACGCCGACCGCCTTGACCGTTGCATCGATGAGGCGCGCGGCGAGCGGCAGGTCGCGCATCAGCGCCGAGCCCGCATCGCCGTTGACGACCTTCTTGACCGGGCAGCCCATGTTGATGTCGATGATCGCCGCGCCGCGGTCGGCGTTGAGCTTCGCCGCCTCGGCCATGACGTCGGGATCGCAGCCCGCAAGCTGCATCGACACCGGCTCCTCGCTCGCGTGCCACGCGCATTTCTGGAGTGATTGGCGCGTCTCGCGGACCATCGCCTGCGACGCGATCATCTCGGTGACCGTCAGCCCTGCCCCGAAACGCTTGACGATACGGCGAAACGGCAGATCGGTGACGCCGGTCATCGGCGCGAGGATGACCGGCGACGGCAACGTCAGCGGGCCGATGAGGATGGGAGCGAGACGAGTCACAAGAGAATGCCTGAAAATTGGGCAACACATCTAGCGTGCTCCCCCCTGTTCGGCAAGGCGCGCGCGGCGTAGGGAACGGGCGTGACTACGCACGTCCTCATCGTCGCCGCCGGGCGCGGCCATCGCGCGGGCGAGGGATTGCCCAAGCAGTACCGTGCGGTCGCGGGCAAGCCGGTGCTGCGCCATGCCGTCGAGGCCGTGCGGCAAGTCGCCGGCATCGACAGTGTCGCGGTGGCGATCCATCCCGACGACGAAATGCTTTATGCCTCAAGCATCGCGGGCCTCGGCCTGCGCGCCCCCATCCACGGCGGCGCGACGCGGCAGGAGTCGGTGCGGCTCGGGCTCGAGGCGCTCAGCGGCGAAGGACCGTCGCGCGTCCTCATCCACGATGCGGCGCGCGCCTTCATGCCGCCATCGGCAATGGCGCGCGTGCTCGCGGCGCTGGGCGGCGAAGACGGTGCGACCCCTGCCCTGCCGCTGGCGGACTCGCTGCGCTTGGGCGAGAGTCACGTCATGGGCGAGATCGACCGCACGGGGTTGCACCGCGTCCAGACGCCGCAAGGGTTCCGCTTCGACGCGATCCTCGCCGCGCATCGCGCCGCTGCGGCGGGGGCGACCGACGATGTCGCGGTGGCGCTGGCGAGCGGGCTCAAGGTCGCGCTGGTCGAGGGCGACGAGCGCGGTTTCAAGCTGACGACGCCGGCCGACTTCGAGCGCGCCGAGGCGATGCTGGCGAACCGACTGATCTCGCGATGCGCGCAGGGTTACGACGTCCACCGTTTCGGCCCCGGCGACCACCTCTGGCTGTGCGGCGTCCGCATCCCCCACGGCCACGGCCTGATCGGCCACAGCGACGCCGATGCGGGGCTGCACGCACTGACCGACGCGCTGCTCGGCACGATCGGCGCGGGCGATATCGGCACGCATTTCCCGCCGAGCGATCCGCAGTGGAAGGGCGCATCGTCGGACCGCTTCCTCGTCCACGCCGCGCAGCTGATCGCGGCGCGCGGTGGCATCATCGACCATGTCGATGTGACAGTGATCTGCGAAGCCCCCAAGGTCGGGCCGCACCGCGCCGCGATGGTCGCGCGCGTCGCGGGCCTGCTCGGCCTGTCCGAGAGCGCGGTCAGCATCAAGGCGACGACGACCGAGGGCTTGGGCTTCACTGGCCGCCGCGAGGGGCTGGCGGCCAGCGCGATGGCGACAGTGAGGGTGCCCGCCTGATGTTCGATCCCGAACTCCTCGACCGTGCGCGCGCCGTCATCGACGCCAACCGCGCCGCCGGTCGCAAGATCGCCGTCGCCGAATCGTGCACCGGCGGGCTGGTCTCGGCGGCGCTGACCGAGATCGCGGGGTCGTCGGAGGTCTTCGAGCGCGGCTTCGTCACCTATTCGAACGAGGCCAAGCTCGAGAGCATTGGCGTCAACCAGGACATCCTCGAAACCTTCGGCGCGGTGTCGGTCGCGGTGGCGTGGGCGATGGCGCAGGGGGCGTTGAAGCACAGCCACGCCGACACGGCGGTCGCGATCACCGGCATCGCCGGCCCCGGCGGCGGCTCGGCGAAGAAACCCGTCGGCACCGTCGTCTTCGCCTGTGCACGCCGCGACGGCGACCCGACGCGGGTCGTGGCGGATACCGTGTGCTTCGGCGATCTCGGGCGGCACGAGATCAGGCGGCAGGCGGCTTTGAAGGCGCTCTATTTGTTGATGCCGGAGTAGCCGCGAAGCTGCTCGCCAGATCGCGCGCGACCGGGCAGGGTTGATCGGGCGGGCGATTGGCGCAGCGCGCCAGGAACGCCGCGAGTTCACCGCGCAGCACCGCAAGCTCGGCCGCCTGTGTCTCGACGATCCGCAGCCGTTGCTCGACCATGGCGCGCACGGCGGCGCAAAAGGCCGGACCGCCCGACAACTGCCGTTGCAGCGCGGCGATGTCCTTGAGGCTCAGGCGCAGAGCCTTGGCATTGCGGATGTAGCGAAGCTTGACGAGTTCAGCCTCGTCGTACCGCCTGTATCCGCCAGTCGACGTGGGCTGACGGAGCAGACCCAATCGTTCGTAATAGCGGATCGTCTCGACGCCCACACTGGCCGCTTTCGCCAACTGCCCGATCGTCAGCCCGTACTTCATGGAGTTCCGTTTACGGCGCGGTGGCGTCGCACGCCAGCGGCACCTCATCGAAGACGACGATGCGCCAGCCTCCTGCCGCGCGTCGCAGAACCCCGGTGAAGCGCCCGCAGGCGCGCGTCGGTTGACCCCCACCGACAGCAGACGCAGCGATTGTCCAGACCCCGCGCGCGACGGCGAGCTGTGGTGCAATTGGCCGCAAAGCCTCGATGCGGGGTGTCAGTCGGCTGCCCGGCATGCTCGCGAAGGCAGCGGCGTAGAGTTGGCTGATCTCGTTGCGTCCATGCGCGGGGCCGGCGACACTCATCAAATCGGCGTCGGGTTCGTAGAGTCCCGCCAGCCCGGCGGCGTCGGCAAGCGCCCACGACTTCGCATAGGCTGCGAGCAGCGCGTTGGCGTCAATTTCCAAGGGCGGGACAGGCGCGGCGGCAAGCAACGGCGCGGCCAGCAGCGCAGCAAACAAGGCTTTCATCGGCGACTCCTGAAGGGCTGTCGCCACGTCCGTAGCCACCGTAGCCCGGTACGGTGTCAAGCGGCTTCGCTTAAGTCGCGGCACGCGCCGTCCCCGCCCCCGGTACCCCATACACCACCCGCGCGCGCGCTTCGAAGCTCGCGACCATGCGCCGGAACGCTTCGCCGAAGAAGACGCCAGCGATTCCCTCGAACAGGCGCGAGCGGAACTCGAAGTCGACGGTGAAGTCGATCTCGCAACCCGCTGGCACCGCACGGAAAACCCAGTCGTTCTTGAGATAGCGCAGCGGCCCCGAGACATAGTCGACATGGATGCGCGCCGGGCGGTCGAGGGTGACGCGGCTGGTGAAGCGTTCGCGAATCATCTTGAAGCCGACGACCAGATCGGCCGTCACGATGTTGCCCTCACGACCGACGATGCGCGTCGCCTGCACCCACGGCAGGAACTCGTCGTAGCGCGCGATGTCGGCGACGAGGTCGAACATCTGCTCGGCGCTGTAGGGGAGAGCGCGCGTCTCGCTATGGCGTGGCATCGGGTGTCCGGGGCGCCAACCAATCGCCGCCTTCATGCTGGCGAACGCCAGCATCCACCGTGCCACCGGCGGCAGCTTCCGCGTGTGACGACGCTGGATGCTGGCGTTCGCCAGCATGACGGGAAGACGTAAGTCCCGCCTCCCGCGCCGCGCGCATCGCCTTGAAGTCCGTCCCCGCGTGATAGCTCGACCGCGTCAGCGGCGACGCGGCGACCTGGAGGAAGCCCTTGGCACGCGCGATCGCCGCATAGCCCGCGAAGATCGCCGGCGGCACGAACTCGTGCACTCTCGCGTGGCGCGGCGTCGGCTGGAGATATTGGCCGCAGGTCAGGAAATCGACGTCGGCCGAGCGCATGTCGTCCATCACCTGGTGCATTTCGAGGCGTTCCTCGCCCAGCCCGACCATCAGCCCCGACTTGGTGAAGATCGACGGGTTGAGGCGCTTGACGCTCTCCAACAGCCGCAACGAGGCGTAATAGCGCGCCCCGGGGCGGATCGTCGGGTACAGGCGCGGCACCGTCTCGAGGTTGTGATTATAGACGTCGGGCCGCGCCGCGACGATGCGCTCGACGGCGCTCGCTGCCTTGTTGCGGAAGTCGGGGGTGAGGATTTCGATCGTCGTGCCCGGCGCACGTTTGCGCAGTTCCTCGATGACGCGGACGAACTGCGTCGCGCCGCCGTCGGCCAGATCGTCGCGGTCGACCGAGGTGATGACGATATGTTCGAGGCCCAGTTCCCCCGCCGCCTCTGCCACCCGCACCGGCTCCAGCACGTCGACCGGCTGCGGCATCCCCGTCTTGACGTTGCAAAAGGCGCACGCCCGCGTGCAGGTGTCGCCGAGGATCATCACGGTGGCGTGCTTCTGCGTCCAGCACTCGCCGATGTTGGGGCACGCCGCCTCTTCGCAGACGGTGTTGAGGTTGAGGCGGCGCATCAGCTTGCGCGTCTCGGCAAAGGCGGGCGAGGTCGGCGCGCGGACGCGCAGCCAGTCGGGCTTGCGCGCCCTCGGGACGGTGGCGATGGCGGCGGCTTCGGTCATGGCAGCGTAGATAGCCGCTCGCCGCCGCCCTGCCAACGTCGGTGCGGCGTTAGGTCAGCGCCGGGCGTCAGCGCTGGCGCTTCTTCTTCACCGGCGCGGCGCGGACGTCGTCGATGGCGCGGACGACCCAGGCTCGCAGCGCGTCGGCGTCGCCCAGCATCGCCTCAGGCACGACGAGGTACGTCTTGCTCGGCGGCGAATCGGGCTCATAGCGTAGCGGCACCGCCCCCGCCTCGACGAACGCCGCATGCTCGCTGCCGGTCAGCTTGAGCGCCAACCCGACATCCGACAGCGATGCCAGCGGCCGCCCATCGACATAGGCCAGGATGCCGCCGAACATCGCGCGGTAGTCGAGCGGCCGATCCGGTGGAGCTGCGGCTTCAAGAATACCGCGCAGGGCCTTGGGATCATGGGTCATGGTGCAGCTCAATCCGCATTGTCGATCGTCCGCACCTCGACCGTCCGCTCGTCGAAGCCGTCGAGCAGGCGGGCGTTGATGCCCATCCTGCCGAAGTCCTGCCCGAGCGTCTGCCAGTGCGTGCCGCAACCGCAGATCGGGCAGTGGTGAATAGCGATCATCCGGTCGCCCCAAACATAGGCCGTCGTCTCGCCCGAAATCGTCACCCGCCCGGGCGGATAATAGGCCACCCGCCACGCCAGGCGACGGCACAGCGAGCAATTGCAGTCGGCCACCCAGTCGGGCTGGCTCGGCAATGCGATCCGCACGCTACCGCAGTGACAGCTTCCTTGCGCGCTCATTGCATCGTTCTAGCGGGATATGCGCGCCTTCGCCATCGGCACGCGGTTGGCCTGAGCGGCGGGGCCTGTTAGGCCGTCGCGCATGACCGCCCTCGCCTCCCTCCTCGACGGCTACCGCCGCTTCCGCACCGGCGAATATCAGGACCAGCGCCGCCGCTTCGACCGCCTCGCGACCGAGGGCCAGTCGCCACCGGTGATGATCGTCGCGTGCTGCGACTCGCGCGTCGATCCGACGCGCATCTTCGATGTCGATCCGGGCGAAGTGTTCGTGCTGAGGAACGTCGCCAACCTCGTGCCGCCCTATGAGCCCGACGGTGGCCAGCACAGCGCCAGCGCAGCGATCGAATTCGCGGTGACGCAGCTCGAAGTTGCCGAAATCGTCGTGCTCGGCCATGGCCAGTGCGGCGGCATCAAGGCCTCGCTCAGCGGACGGTTCGATGCCGCGAAACCCGGCGAAGGCGGCTTCATCGACCGCTGGATGGCGATGATCGACCCGGCGCGCGACGAAGCGCTCGCCGAAGCTGCGGCGACGCCCAGCAACTCCTCGAATTTGCCGCGATCCGCCTCAGCCTCGAAAATCTGCTGAGTTTTCCCTTTGTCGCCGAGCGCGTCGACCGTGGGGCATTGGTGATCCGCGGCGCGTGGTTCGGCATCGCCGACGGCATCCTGCGCCTGCTCGACAGCGGCAATGGGCAGTTCGAAAGCGTGGCGTTACCGGACCTCGAATCAACCGCGATGCGGGACGCGCGGTGACGTTGCGCGCGGCGTCGGTTGCGTCGGCCGGGGTCACGGCCTGCCGCCTCGCGGTCTTCGAT
>CAXTSL010000087.1:0-4019 GCA_964246975.1 uncultured Sphingomonadaceae bacterium | reverse complement strand
TTGCGACGGCACCCTCGTCGACAGCCAGGCGAACATCGTGCGCGCGATGGCGGGGTGTTTCGCGGTGGCCGGACTGACGCCGCCCGACGCGCACGCGGTGCGGCGGATCGTGGGCCTCAGCCTCGTCGAGGCGATGCAGGTGCTGCTGCCCGACGCCGACGCGGCGCTGCACGTTGCCCTCGCGGTGGACTTCAAGCGCGGCTTTGCACAGTTGCGCGCCGACGACCGGCTGGACCCCGAGCCGCTGTACCCCGGCGTGCGCGAGGGCCTCGCGGCGCTGGCGGCGGACGGGTGGCAATTGGCGGTGGCGACGGGCAAGTCGGATCGCGGGCTCGGTCTGCTGCTCGAGCATCACGGGCTGGCGCACCATTTCGTCTCGCTGCAAACCGCCGACCGGCACCCGTCGAAGCCGCACCCGTCGATGCTGCGCGCCGCGATGGCCGATGCGGGGGCAGACGCCGCACACACCGTGATGATCGGCGACACGGTGTTCGACATGGCGATGGCGGTCAGCGGCGAGGTGCGGGCGATCGGCGTCGATTGGGGTTATCACGACGCGCACGAGTTGCACGACGCGGGGGCAAGTGCGGTGGTCGCGACGATGGGCGAATTGCTGGCGCTGCTGGCGGAGGAAGACGCATGATCGGACGGCTCAATCACGTCGGCATCGCGACGCCGAGCATCGATACGGCGGTGGCGATGTACGCCGACCTCTACGGCGCGCGCGTCAGCCGCGCCAAGTTCGCGCTGCCCGAACAGGGTGTGTGGGTCGCCTTCATCGACGTCGCCAACAGCCAGATCGAACTGATCGAACCCTATGGCGACACGTCGCCAGTCTGGGGTTTCCTCAAGAAGTTCCCGCAGGGCGGGCAGCATCATGTCTGCTTCGAGGTTGCCGACATCGTCGCGGCGCGCGACGCGCTGCGCGCCAGGGGCGCGACGATCCTCGGCACCGGCGAGCCGCGTCTGGGGGCGCATGGCGTGCCCGTGATCTTCGTCCATCCCAAGGACAGCGGCGGCGTTCTGATCGAATTGATGGCGACGCCCGCGCACTAGCGGCGGCGCGCATCCCACACCGCGACGAGCACCGCTGCGACGACGCCCAGCGCGAACCCGCCGAGCAGCCCGAGCGACGCCTGATGCACCGCGACGCCGACGCCCGCGCCGCCGAGCGTCAGCAGCGCGAGGAGGCAGCCGCCCGCCGCCATGGGCGGACGCGCGGACGGGGGACGCGGAGGAGAGGCCATTGCCGCGCTCTGCCACGCCGACCGCGCGCATGCCAGCGTCACTGTCGCCGCGCCGCCAGCGGCGACCTTGCCGCGCCGCCAGCGGCGACCGGAGCGCACCCCGCGCCGGGCCGACATGCGAAGGCAGCGCGCGCCCTATCCCCTCGGCGTCGGCTCGGCTAGGAGGCTGGGCCAATGACAAGAGCGCTGATCGGGGGGCAAGTCGGGTCGGCGCTGACCGTGTGTGCAATCGCCATGTCGCAGGGCGCGCCGCTGCACGCCCAGCCCACGCGGCGCGTCGTCAAGCCCGGCGTGCAGGTCCAGACGGTTCCCGCCGCTGCGCCGCTCGCCGCGCCCGCCGCCGCCGCGCCCGATGCCCTGCTCGACCTGATGGCCCCGCTGCCGGGCGGCGGCGTCGACTGGCCGCAGGCGGTGGCGACGACGGCGGGCGATGCGGGCGCGGCGGACACCGGCGACGTGCGCTACACCGTCGATGTCAGCGACGGGCTGGGCAGTCCGGCGCGGCTGTTGCGCTTTCGCGAGCTGTCGACACTATGGGCGGGGCGCGGTGCCCCGGCGAACCTGGCGCAGATCAACCGTCGTGCGGTCGAGGACAGCGACCTGATCGACCAGTTGCTGCGCGCCGACGGCCATTACGGCGGTACCGTCGAAGTGACGCTGGTGCCGCCGCCCAAGGCCGGGCCGCCGACGGGCGTTGTCTTCAAGGTCGATCCCGGACCAGTCTACACCTTCGCGGCGATCGACCTGAAGACTGAGGGCGATACCGCGCTGGCCGCCGACGCGCTGGGGCTCAAGGTCGGCCAGCCGGTCGATGCCGCCGCCGTCGAAGCCGCCGAGGCCGCGCTGCCGCTGCGCCTTGCCGACGCGGGCTATCCCTTTCCCAAGATCGGCGCGCAGGACATCGTCGTCGATCATGCGACGCGCACCGCGACGCTGACGCAGAGCATCGACCCTGGCCGACGCGCGGTATTCGGGCGCGTCCGCTTCGGGGCCGAGACGCGAAAACAGCCGTTCGACGACGCGCATCTGGGGTTGCTGGCGCGGCTGCGTGGCGGCGACCGCTACAACGCCGCCGACCTCGAGGACCTGCGCCGCGCCCTGATCCAGACCGGCCTCGTCGGTTCGGCGCGGATCGTTCCCGAGGCCGTCGCGGTCGCGCCCGACGGCAGCCAGATCGTCGATCTCGTCGTCACCACCGAGCCCGCGCCGTACCGAACCGTCGCCGCGCAGCTGGGCTATTCGACCGGCCAGGGTTTCCGCGCCGAGGCGAGCTGGCAGCATCGCAACCTGCTGCCGCCCGAGGGCGCGGTGACGGTGCGCGGCGTCGGGGCCGAGCGCGAGCAGCTGATCGGCGGCGAGGTCCGTCGCCGCAACTGGCGCAAGCGCGACGTAACGCTGGTCGGCATCGCCGAGCTCAAGGCCGAGCAGCAGGATGCCTATGACGCGCGCACCCTGACGCTGCGCGCCGCGATCGAGCGCGAGACCAATCTGATCTGGCAGAAGAAATGGACCTATTCGCTCGGCGTCGAGGTCGCGGCGTCGTCCGAGCGCGATTTCTCCAAGCCCGGCAATGCCTTCGACACCTTCCTGACCGTCGCGCTGCCGGGCTTCCTGACCTATGACGGGTCGGACAACCTGCTCGATCCGGCGCGCGGCTTCCGGCTGACCGGACGCGCCTCGCCCGAAGTCGCCTACCAGTCGCGCGCCTTCGCCTATCTCAAACTGCAGATCGAGGGCAGCAAGTACCTGCCCGTCGGCGCGCACACCGTGCTCGCGGCGCGCGCCCATGTCGGGACGATCGTCGGGGCCAATCGCGGCACCATCGCGCCCACCCGGCGCTTTTACGCGGGCGGCGGCGGGTCGGTGCGCGGCTTCGGCTATCAGCAGGTCGGGCCGCTCGACGTGAACAATACGCCGATCGGCGGCAACGCGATCTTCGAAGGCTCGCTCGAAGCGCGCTACCGCTTCACGGCGTTCGGCAACGATGTCGGACTGGTACCCTTCGTCGACATCGGTCAGGTGTCGAAGGGGACAATCCCCAATTTCGACGACCCCAAGGTCGGCGTCGGGTTGGGCCTGCGCTATTACACCAGCTTCGGGCCGGTGCGCATCGACCTCGCGACGCCTGTCAATCCTGGGCCGAACGACCCGCGCGTCGCCTTCTACGTGTCGATCGGGCAGGCGTTCTGATGGACGATGCGGTGCCTCCGGCGCGGCGGGCCTCGGTCGCGCGGCATGCGGCGCGGGGCTTCTGGCTGCTGGTCACATTGCTGGTTCTGGTCGCGCTGGCGGGTATTTCAGGCTTGAAATATCTCGACACGCAGGCGGGGCGCGACTTTGCGGTGCGGCAACTGCCGCTGTACGCGCCGAAGTCGGGGCTGACGGTGCGTGCCGGGCGGATCGAGGGGTCGATCTTCGGCAAGGCGACGATCCACGGCCTCGAACTCGGCGACACGCGCGGTGTCTTCGCGCGTGCTGCGCTCGTGTCGCTCGACTGGCGACCCTTCGACCTGCTCCGCAACCGACTGACGGTCGACGCCCTCGCCGCGCCCGAGATCGTCGTGCTGCGCCGCCCGGCGCTCCGCCCGAGCGGCGATCCGCGCATCCTCCCCGAGATAGACATCGCCGTGGCGAAGGTCGCGCTGCCGCTCAGGCGCGGGGCTGCGGCTGTGCCGGCCGCGCGCAGATCGAGCACGAGCGCGCCGGTCAGCCTCTGGCCCTGCGCGGCGATCGTCGCATTGGCGAGCGCTGAGTCGATACGGCCCTGCGTTG
>CAXTSL010000086.1:0-11908 GCA_964246975.1 uncultured Sphingomonadaceae bacterium | reverse complement strand
TGGCTATCGTGCTCTGTGACGTACCATTTCAGTGCGACGCTGGTATCGATGACCAACACCGCGCCGGGCTAGCGGTCGCGGTCCTCGCGGACGAGCACCTCGCTCGGCGTTTGCGGCACGTTGGGGGTCATCGCGCGGATGCGGCGCGCGCGCTCCTGCAAGTCGGCGATTTGCGCCGCCGAGCGCGGGCGCATCCGCGTCACAAGCTCGCGCAACTCCGCCTCCAACGAACGACCGCCGCTGCGCGCGGCCTCGCGATAATCGTCGATGACATCGTCGTCGAGATTGCGGATGAGAACTTGGCCCATGCCGCCATGATATCGAATCGATAGCGGTGGTCAAGACGCGCTTGATCGATTGTCGGTCGCCTTAATCCACCGCCAAACCTCGCCGTCCTCGGGGTCGACCGCTGTGCCGCCGAACGCGAAGCCCAGCCGTTGAAGTACGCGAGTCGAGGCGTTCGCCTCGGGCAAGGTATGCGCGACGACGGTCGCCACCCCCGCCGCGAGTGCGATCTCCACCAACGCCGCTGCCATGGCCTGCGCGACGCCTTGCCGCTGCGCCGCCGGGAAGCTGCCATAGGCGATTTCCACCGCGTCGTCGGCGGGGCTTGCCTTGAAGGCGCACAGACCGACCGGCACGTCGGCGCGGCGCGCGACGTAATTACCCCACGGCCTTGGCCGCGCGACGCGCGTTAATTGGCCGAGGATATCGCGCAATTCTGCCGCGCCGCCGTCGCCATAGTCTGCAGCCCACACATTCGCCGCAGCAACGATGTCGAGATCGGCATCGAGCGCTTCGAGGACGACCGCGCTCACGCCGCCTTCTTCAACCGCCGCCGCCCGAGCAATTCGGCGATCTGCACCGCATTCAGCGCCGCGCCCTTGCGGAGGTTGTCGCTGACGCACCACAGGTTGAGGCCGTGCGGCACCGTCGGGTCCTTGCGGACGCGGCTGACATAGGTCGCGTACTCGCCGACGCACTCGATAGGGGTGACGTAACCGCCGTCCTCGCGCTTGTCGATCAGCATGATGCCGGGGGCCTCGCGCAGGATCCGCTGCGCCTCGGCGACCGACAGCGGGCGCTCGAATTCGACGTTGATCGATTCGGAATGCCCAACGAACACCGGCACGCGGACGCATGTCGCGGTCACCTCGATGTCGGGATCGAGGATCTTGCGCGTCTCGACGACCATCTTCCATTCCTCGCGCGTCGACCCGTCGTCCATGAAGCTGTCGATGTGCGGGATGACGTTGAAGGCGATCTGCTTGGTGAAGGTGGCCGACGACTTCGGGTCGCCGACGAACACCGCGCGGGTCTGTTCGAACAGTTCGTCCATGCCCCTCTTGCCCGCGCCGCTGACCGATTGGTAGGTCGAGACGACGACGCGCCTGATCGTCGCGGCGTCGTGGAGCGGCTTCAGCGCGACGACCATCTGCGCCGTCGAGCAGTTGGGGTTGGCGATGATGCCGCGCTTGCCCAGCTTGTCGATCGCCTGCGGGTTGACCTCGGGGACGATCAGCGGAACGTCGTGCTCCATGCGGAACAGCGACGAATTGTCGATGACGATGCAGCCCGCCGCCGCCGCCTTGGGGGCGTATTGCTTCGCCGGGCCCGAGCCTGCCGCGAACAGCGCGATATCCCAGCCGGTGAAATCGAAATGCTCGAGGTTCTGGACCTTGAGCTCGCGACCGTCCTCGCCGAAATCGATGATGTCGCCCTGGCTGCGCCCGCTGGCGAGCGCGGCGATCTCGGTCAGCGGGAATTGCCGCTCGGCAAGGATGTTGAGCATCTCGCGCCCGACGCTTCCCGTCGCGCCGACGACGACGACTTTATAGGCCATGACTTCGCTCCTGTCCGGGGCGGGGACTTAGGCGGCGGCGGGGGCGAAGTCTAGCAACGGGACATGAAATGGCGGCATCCGGAGCCGATGCGATGGGTCACGCCATCGTCCGCACCGCGACGGCGATGCGCCCGCCCTCGACCGTCACGAGGTTGAACGACGGCGGCGTGTCGCGGACGCGTTCGGACAGCGTGCCCGCACCGATCAGGCGGACGGGGCGCGGACCGTCGTTCCACAGGCGGTCGAAGGGGTCATGGGCGTGGCCGGTCAGCACCGCGTCGGCCCCGGCGGCGGCAAGGCAATGCAGCGCCTCGACGCCGCCGCGCGTGCCGCCGTGGGTGCGCGTGCCGGCCTCGACAAGCGGGTGATGGCAGGCGACGAGTGCGACGGTGGCGGGGTCGCGCAACCGCAATGCCGCCATCGCGGCGACGAGGCTCGAGCGCCCGACCCGGCCCAGCGACCAGTTGCGGCGCAGTTGCGCGCGCGCCGTCGTCTTGAGCGACACGAGCGTCACGCCGGGCAGGTCGAGCGGGCGGTGGTAGCGCGCCACGACGCGCCGCATCCGCGCATAGGGGTCGATCAGGCGGAGCAGCGGGCGATAGACGGGCAGGTCGTGGTTGCCGGGCTCGAGCCGAATCGCGGCGGGGAGGCTGTCGAGCCACGCGCACGCGGCGGCGAATTCGCTGCGCCGCGCCGCCGCCGTGAGATCGCCGGTGAGCAGCACGAGATCGGGGCGCTCGGCGGCGACGGTGCGCGCGAACCACGCGAGCGCAGTCCGATCCTCGGTGCCGAAATGGACGTCGGAGACATGGAAGATGCGGGTCATGCCAGCGCCGCCGATGCCTCCGCCGCCCCCGCCCCGGCGGCGGCGTCGCCCAGCGTGCGGAGGAAGGGCAGGCGGGTCTGCCCGGCGCGGACGCAGGCCGGACTCGCGAGCGTCGCGGGCTCGCCGTCGAACAACGCGCGGACATGGCGGCGACCGTTCAAAGTCACCTCGCCAGCGGTCGTGCAGGTGACGCCCGCGTCGGCCCGCCAGTCGCCGAGCAGCCAGTTCCAGCCGAGGCGCACTGCGTCGGCGACGCCCGTGGTGCTGATCGTCGCGATCTGCAGCCCGTCGGCGGTCGGCGTGACGATCACCGCGCGATGATCGCCCGCCGCGCCCTCGACGCGCACCGAGCGGCTGAAGGTCCGCGACCATGCCAGGCGTGCGGCGCGAACGGCGCGGGCGAAGCGCCCCTTGCGGACACCCTCGCGCGCATGGACCCACGACGCGGCCGGTCCGAGGATGACGCCGACCAGCGCACAATGGCCCTGCGCGGTGGCGAGCGGCGGATGCGTCAGCGTCGCGCTGCCGAGCCGGTCGAGGATCGCCTCCCACCCCGCATCGCCGTGCAGCGCCTTCGCCAGCCCGTTCATGGTGCCGCCGGGGAGGACGAGGCACTGCCCGTCCCACGCGTCGGCGGCGGCCCAGGCGGCATTGATCGTGCCGTCGCCGGCGCAGATGACGAGCGTGTCGACCCGCGCCGCCCGCAGGCGCGCGGCATCGGGCAGGGGGTCGGCGGGAAAGTCGGTCTCGCCCGCCAGCGTCGTGCCCGCCGCAGCGAGGCCTTCCCGGAGCGCGGTGACGAGATCGGCGGTCGTCGACCCCGATCCGGCGTTGGCGACGAGCCAGACGCGCGCCGGTTGCTTCGCGTCCATGCCCGGTTCCCCTCGGTCGGCGTCAATCGCGCGCCGCTTCATCCTTGTCGAGCCGCGCCTTGAGGCGGTCGGCCCAGCGTTCGCCCGCGTCGCCGCCCCACAGCAACCACGCGATATAGCCCGCCGACGGGTCGCTGTCGTCGGCCCAGTCGTGCGCCTTGGCATCCTGATCGACGCGGTGACGCTTGAAATAGCTGCTGATCGCAGCGACATCCTTCGCCGTCACGGTGTCGCGCGCCGACAGCTGATAGGCGCGGCGCAGGCCGACCTCGGTGCCGCCGCGCCCGAATTTCTCGCGCAGCTTGATGCCCTTGGCGGCGGCTTTCGCGACGATCGCGGGCGGCTTCATGTCGGGCGCTGCGGCCATGGTTCGTCACGCTTTCTTCAAGGCACCGGGCTTGTGCGCGGCGATACCGCCGCTCTTATCCGATTTGACGATATATTCCGGATTTTCTTTCGACGCCGCAACCTCGTGACCCTTGATCTGCGTCGGCGCGGTGATTTTCTTGACCACCTTGCCCTTGGAGTGGCCGCCCGACGAGTCCCACGCGACCGCGTCGCCTGCCTTCAATGCCTTGGTCGCCATGCCGATCTCCCTTGCCGATCTACGCGCTTCCCCGAAAGGGAAACACGGGAGATGGCAGGGCGTTCCCGGCGGTCACGCGGCCGCGCGCGTGCCCCCGGCGAGGCGCAAGACGAGGCCCGCGAGGCCGGGATGGTTCGCGCGGTGATATGCTGACCCCTTGGGCAGCGCGGCGGCGAGGCGGCGATGCGCCTCGCCGAGCGCGTGGTACGGCAGCCCGGGCAGCAGATGATGGAGGGCGTGATAGCGCAAGCCCACGGGAGCCCAGAGCGCGGGCAGCAGCGCGGGCGGCGGCACGTTGACGGTGTCGAGATACTGCGCGGTGACGCTGATCGGCTCGCCGTCGTTCTCCCACAAATGCGCGACGAGGGTGCGGACCTGGTTGAGCACCGCGACGCCCGACGCGACGCCGAGCAGGATAAGGAACGACGGCAGCGCGATGACGCCGGTGGCGACCATAGCGACGAGGGCGATCGCCCACAGGCTTGTCGCCACCTCCATCGCGCGCCAGTCGCGGCGAAACACGCCTTCGGGGGGACGGCGGCGGAAGGCCGGATTGATCGACAGCGCCGAATAGCGCGCGTCGACCGCGGCGCGCAGGCCGGGCACGACGAGGCTGAGCGGCGCGAGCACCGCCCAGCGCAGCAGCAGCACCAGCGGGGCGAGTGCCGCGACCGCCATGAACACGACGAGCGTCGCGGGCTTCATCAGCGCCAGCGGCAGATACTCGGGGTCGTCGGCGGTGCCGTAGCGCGTCCGCGCATGATGGAGGTTGTGGACGCCCTCGTACAGGAACGACGGCACCAGCAGCGGAATGCCCGCGAGCAGGTTCCAGCCGAGGCGGAAGCCCGGCACGACGCCGGGCTTGAGGTGCGTCAGCTCGTGGATGAAGCTGCCGGCGCGGTACAGCGCGAGGACCGCGACGACGCCCGCGACGACACGCAGCGCGACGGCCGCGTCGATCAGCGCCACCGCGAGCGCGGCATAGCCCAACGCCACCGACACCAGTAGGTCGGACCAATAGACCAATGGCTTCGGCGCGGCGATATCGCGCGTCAGCTGCGCCGCCGCACGGATCATCGCGGTATCGTCGGCGACGCCGGCGCGGGATAGGGCGGCGTCGAAGGCGAGCCGGTCGGTGGAGAGTATCGCGGCGTTCATCGCGCCCATATAGGGGCTGCGGCGCGTTTCGTCACGTCGCGCCCGCCGGAGCCGCCGATGTCCGACCTGCAACCGACCTATCCCCTCTATGTCGCCAACCGCCCCGAGCGGCCCAACACCGATCTTGCGGTGACCGACAAGTACAGCGGCGCGGTGGCGACGCGTGTCGCGGTCGCCGATGCCGCGACGATCGACCGCGCCATCGCGGCGGCGGTGCGCGCCGCCCCGGCAATGGCCCGCATGGCGGCGTACGAACGCCAGGCGGTGCTGGCGCATTGCGTGACGCGCTTCACCGCGCGCCAGGACGAACTGGCAGTGGCGCTGTGCATCGAAGCGGGCAAGCCCATTGCCGACTCGCGCGGCGAGGTCGGGCGGCTGATCGATACTTTCCGGATCGCCGCCGAGGAGAGCGTGCGGATGACGGGCGAGATCCAGCCGCTCGATATCGCCCCGCGCGCGCGGGGCTATCTCGGGATGTGGAAGCGCGTGCCGATCGGGCCGTGCAGCTTCATCTCGCCGTTCAATTTCCCGCTCAATCTCGCGGCGCACAAAGTCGCCCCGGCGCTCGCGGTCGGCTGCCCGTTCGTCCTCAAGCCCGCGAGCCGCACGCCCTTGGGCGCGCTGATCATCGGCGAGGTGCTCGCCGAGACCGACCTGCCGCTCGGCGCTTTCTCGATCCTGCCCGCGCACCGCGACGGGGCCGACCTGTTCACCACCGACGAGCGGCTCAAGCTGCTGAGCTTCACCGGCTCGCCCGAGGTCGGCTGGGCGCTCAAGGCGAAGGCGGGCAAGAAGAAAGTCGTACTCGAACTCGGCGGCAACGCGGCGGTGATCGTCGACCGCGACGCCGACCTCGACGATGCGGCGGCGCGCATTGTCTTCGGGGCATTCTACCAGTCGGGCCAGTCGTGCATCGGCGTGCAGCGCATCATCGTCCACGCCGCCGTGTACGACGCGTTCAAGGCGAAGCTCGTCGGGCTGACCGAGAAATTGGTGGCGGGCAATCCGCGCGAAGAGGGCGTGTTCATCGGGCCGATGATCGACGAAGGCGAAGCGCGGCGGCTCGACGGCTGGGTGCAGCAGGCGCGCGCGGCAGGGGCGACCCTGCTCTGCGGCGGCTGGCGCGACGGCGCGATGCTGCAGGCGACGCTGCTCGAAGGCGTGCCGCGCGACTGTGCCCTCTACCGCGAGGAGGCGTTCGGGCCAGTGGCGATGTTGTCGACTTTCACCGATTTCGATGCGGCGCTCGCCGAGGTCAACGATTCGAAGTTCGGGCTGCAGGCGGGCGTCTTCACCCGCGACCTGTTCAACATGATGAAGGCGTGGGATGCGCTGGAGGTCGGCGGCGTCGTCATCAACGACGTACCGAGCTGGCGCGTCGACAACATGCCCTATGGCGGCGTCAAGGATTCAGGCGCGGGCCGCGAAGGCGTGCGCTTCGCGATGGAGGACATGACCGAAATCCGCAACCTCGTCATCCGGCGGCGCGACAGCGACCTGTCACCCTTGCCGCAGCCAGAGTAATCCGCCCCAGCGGTTGGCAACGGGGCGGTAGCCGCGCGACTTCGCCCAGGCATCGAGCGCGTGGTCGGGAAACCGCGTGCGATTGATCGTCGAGCGGCCTTCGAAGCCGGTCAGCACCGCGACCGGCGGGCGCGCGTCGAGTTCGGCGAACAAGGTGCGCGGCGCCAGCGCGTGCATGGCGTGCAGTTCGGCATCGCTGCGCAGGTTGCCCGAGCGGAAGACGAACACGCCCGTGGCGAAGCGGCGGTCGAGGGGAACGCCCGAGTCGATGGTATAGAGCGGCGAGAAGGTCGCGATCTCGCCCGCCCGGCCGTTGGCGCGGACCTGGGTACCGATCCAGCGCGCCTGCGCCTCGACGCGCGCCGCGAACGCCCCGCCGTGCCGCGCCGCGTCGACGAGGCCGCGCTGCGCGTACATCGCCAGGCCGGTGACGGCGAGGACGACGAGCGCGGCGCGGACCCAAGCCCTGTCGCGCCACGCCGGGGCGGCGAGGCCGAGGCGCACGAACAGCGGCGGCAGCACCGCGATGAAATAGGGGGCATGCGTCGGCGTCGGCAGCATCGCGCCCGCAATGCCGCCGAGCAGCAGCGCGTCCGCATACCCGGCGAACGGCGTCGCGGCGGTGCGTCGCCGCAGGATCAGCAGCAGCGGCAGCGCAACGAGCGACGGGCCCGCCGCGAGCATCGTCGCGCTGTCGACGAGCTTGGCGACGACACCGAGGCGGTCGGCCATGCCGTTGAGGGCGTACCAGTCGAAGCCGGCCTCGTTGGGATAGCGCAGCACGCCGTAGACGAATGCCGCCGGGCTGTGCGCCCACGTCAGCAGGCACGGCAGCAGCCCGGCCAGCCCGCCCGCGCCCCACGCCAGCGCGTCGAGCGCCCGACCGCGCGTCGGCGACCGCGCCCAGCCCGCGAGCAGCCACAGCCCGCCCGCACCGAGCGGCAGCGCGAAACTGATCTTGGTGCTCGCCGCAAAGCCGAGCGCGAGGCCCGCGAGCGCCCAGCCGGTGCGGTCGACGCGCGCGCCCACAAGGATCGCCAGCGCCAGCAACAGCGTCGGCAGCATGTCGTTGCGCGCCACGGTCGCGCAGATCAGGAAGATATAGCCGCAACCGAGCAGTGCGGTGGCGAAGCGCGCATCGCGCACGGCAACGCCGCCCGCGCGCTGCGCGGCGTACACCGCCGCGAGCACCCCCACCCCCGCCGCCGCGTTGGCGAGACGCAGCGCGACGAAACTCCAGTCGCCCGCGAGCGCCGCGACGGGGGCGAGCAGCCACGGCTGCAGCGGTGTCTGGAGGTAGAGATAATCGGCGAACGGCGCGAAGCCGCGCGCCGTCAGCCACGCCGCAGCGACATATTGATTCTCGTCGTGATTGATCGGCGTCAGCCACGCCAGCGCGGCGAGGATCGCCGCCGCGACGACGAGCCACGGCCAGACACGCGGCGGCAGGTCGGCGGCGGTGGCGGTTGCAGCGGCGATGGCGGCGGCTCCCCCCGGTTCCCGTCGCACGGCTGTACGCGCGCGTACGCGATCTTGCCAGCGCGTCGACCGGCGGTCGGCCTGCGACAGGACGACACCGGAACTTGGCCAAACCCCCGCTGTTACACGCCCGACATGGAAACCGCCGCCAACTGGGTCGCCCCCATCGCCACGACGCTCGCCGCGATCATGGTCGCCGCCAATCTGGGGACGAAGATCACCGGCTGGGGGTTCATCGTATTCTCGGTCGGGTCGATCGCGTGGATCGTTATCGGCGCAGCGACCGACCAACCCAATCTGTTGTGGCAGAACGTCTTTCTGTTGCTGGTCAACATCGTCGGCGTGTGGCGCTGGCTGGGCATCCGCGCCCGCTACGAGCAGGGTGCGAGCGCCGCGACCGAGACGAGCGCGCGCGTCTTCAGGCGGCAACGATGAGCAGCGCGCCCGACGAGGCCGAAGTTGCCGGGGCAGCGCAGAAGACGCTCGTCGCGGTCGGCGCGCTGATCGAGGCCCCGGTCCGCAACCGCGCCGGCAAACCCATCGGCAAGGTCGCCGAAATCATGCTCGAGGGCGGCAAGGGAACGATCGCCTATGCCGTCGTCGCGTGCGGCGGCGTGCTGGGGATCGGCGAGACGCTACACGCGGTGAACTGGTGCGATTTCACCGTCGATCCCTTCGACGGCCACCTGACCCTCGATCTCGACGAACTCGATGCGGCGTCGGCCTTCGATAAGGATCATTGGCCGATATCGGTCTAAGCTCAGGGCTTGAACATTTTTTCGAGCACGTCGAGCAGTTCGCGCAGTGTTTGGGTGTCGAGTCCCCCGACGTGCCTGATCAGCCTGGCCCGGTCGGCGGCACGGAGTTGGTCGGGAAGGATGAGCCCAGGTCGCCCGTTGAAGTTGGCGGCGACGCGAAACGGCGCGAGGCGGCCGCCGCTTGTCAGCGGCGCGACAAGAACGGTGCGGAGCACGCCGTTCAGTTCGTCGGGCGAGACGATGACGCAGGTTCGGGTTTTCCGGATTTCGCTACCGACCGTGGGGTCGAGCGCGACGAGCCAGACCTCGCCCCGGCTTGCGAGGGTCATTCAGTGTCGTCCGTCAGGACCGCATCGAGCCATTCCGCCTCTTCGGCGGTGCGCGGTTCGCCGGCGATGAGCGCGGCAGACTCAGCCCAACCTGTGCGCGGGTCTTCGTCGACAGGGCGCGCCACGATATTTCCGCCTAGAACGACGAGATCGAGCACCGCCCCGCTCGCGAGACCGGCTTCCCTCAAGAGCGGCTTGGGCACGATCAGTCCCGTCGAGTTTCCCATCTTGCGAAGCGCGCTACGCATTTCGGCACCTGTTTCAGTTATAACAGCGTTGGCACAACAATGACCATGATCGCTCTCGACTTCAAGCCGCTCATCCTCACCGCCCGCCCCGACCCCGCGACGCTGGCGCGCTTCGAGGCGCTGCGGCGCGCGCACTACCCGGTCGCGCTCAACCGCGTGCCGGCGCACATCTCGCTGTTCCATCACTTGCCGGGGAGCGAATTCGAGGCGGTGGTCGAGCGGCTGAGGTTCGTTGCGCGGCACCATCCTGCCCCGGAGGTCGAGGTCGCGGGGTTGCGGTCGCTGGGGCGCGGGGTGGCGCTGACGCTGCACGGCGACGGATTGGCGGCGATCCGCGCCGAACTGGCCGACGCCTGGGGACCGCTGCTAATCCCGCAGGACCGGCAGGGCTGGCGCGGGCACGTGACCGTCCAGAACAAGGTCGACCCGGCGCACGCGCGCGCGACGCTGGCGGCGCTTTCGGCGACCTTCGTGCCGTGGACCTTCCGCGTCGCCGGTATCGACGTCTGGCGCTATCTCGACGGGCCGTGGGAACACCTCAGGACCGTCGCCTTGCGCTGACCGCGCCCGCGCGGCTAGACCCTGCGCCCATGAAACGCACCACCGGACAGGACCGCAGCGTCACCCGCCACTGGCGACCCGCGACGCAGGCGGTGCGCGGCGGCACCGCGCGTTCCGAATGGGGCGAGACCTCCGAGGCGATCTTCCTGACCTCGGGCTATGCCTATGACAGCGCCGGCGAGGCGGCAGCACGCTTTGCCGGGACCGCGACGGGGATGACCTATTCGCGGCTGCAGAACCCGACCGTCCAGATGCTCGAGGAGCGGCTGTGTCTGCTCGAAGGCGGCGAGGCGTGCCGCGCCACCGCGACCGGCATGGCGGCGATGAGTGCCGCGCTGATGAGCCATTTGTCGGCGGGCGATCACCTCGTCGCGGGGCGCGCGCTGTTCGGCTCGTGCCGCGTGCTCGTCGACACCATCCTGCCGCGCTTCGGTATCGCGACGACGATCGTCGACGGACGCGACACCGATGCCTGGGCGCGCGCCCGCAAGCCCAACACTCGCGCCTTCTTCCTCGAAACCCCCGCCAACCCGACGCTCGACATCGTCGATATCGCTGCGGTCGTGGAGATCGGCAGGGACGCCGGCGCACTCGTCGTCGTCGACAATGCCTTCGCCTCGCCGGTGCTGCAGCGCCCGTTCGATCTGGGGGCCGACGTCGTCTGCCATTCGGCGACCAAGCATATGGACGGGCAGGGCAGGGTGCTCGCCGGGGCCGTGCTGGGGTCCGAGCAGTGGATCGCCGACACCTACCTCGCCTATGCCCGCCACACCGGCCCGGTGCTCAGCGCCTTCAATGCGTGGGTCGTCCTCAAGTCGCTCGAAACGATGGACCTGCGCGTTCGCCGCGCCAACGACAATGCCGCGCAGGTTGCCGCCTTTCTCGAAGGCCGGGTGCCGCGACTGCTCTACCCCGGCCTCGCCAGCCATCCGCAGCACGACCTCGCAATGCGCCAGATGTCAGGCGGCGGCACGATCCTCGCGCTGTTCGTCGAGGGGCGGGCGCAGGCGCATGCGCTCCTCGACGGTCTCGCGCTGATCGACATTTCGAACAATCTCGGCGATTCGCGCTCGTTGATGACGCATCCGGCGTCGACGACGCACGCCAGCGTCTCGACCGCCGTGCGCGAGGAGATGGGGATCACCGAGGGCATGTTGCGCCTGTCGATCGGCCTCGAGGACCCCGCCGACCTGATCGACGACCTCGACGCCGCGCTGACGGCGGCGGGGCTGTGATGGAGATGTTCTTCCCCTACGCCGCGACGACTTCGACCGATGGCGGCGACGGCGTTACGGTGCGCGTCAACCCGAGCTATCTGCCCGACCAGTCCGACCCAGACAACGGACAGCACGCGTGGAGTTACCACGTCCGCATCGAGAACGGCTCGCACCGCGACGTCCAGTTGATCGCGCGCCACTGGGTGATCACCGATGCGCGCGGGCATGTGCAGGAGATCAAGGGCGAGGGCGTCGTCGGCGAGCAGCCGGTGATCGAACCCGGTGGCAGTTTCGACTATGTCTCGGGTTGCCCGCTCGAAACGTCGTCGGGGACGATGCACGGCAGCTACGCGATGGCGGTCGACGGCGCGCTGGTGTTCGTCGAGATCCCGCTGTTCTCGCTCGACAGCCCGGCGGCGCGGGGGGTGCTGAATTGAGGGGTGTGTTTTCTGCTCCCTCCCCTCCCGGTGAGCCTTCGCGAACCGAGAGAGGGGAGGGCCGGGGTGG
>CAXTSL010000085.1:0-12943 GCA_964246975.1 uncultured Sphingomonadaceae bacterium | reverse complement strand
GAACCCTCGTCGTAAGCTTGGGAAGCTTCTGCTCTGCCATTGAGCTACGCCCGCGCGCCAAGCCTCATGCCACGTTGGCGCGACGCGGGTCAACTCGCGCGTGCGGCGGCGCTGCGATCGACCCTGGGAACGGCGTGGGAACCCCGCGCGCCGACCTGCGGTTATTGCGGCGACCCCAATCGGCATGGGCAAGCTACCGCCCGCCCGCGCCAGAATGCGCGATGCCCATGCTGCTTTCCGCGTCCGCCCGCGCGCGGCACCGCGTTGCCGAGGCGCTGCCGCCGCTGCCGGTACCGTCGCGCATCGTCTCGAACGGCGAGTTCACGCCGCCACGCCAGAGCCCCGCGCTGGCAGCGTATCAGGCGCGGCTGCACGAACTCGCCGCCGCGCGCGCGCCGCGTCTCGGGCTGACGGCAGCTACGTTCCTGCGCCGCCCGGTCGGCATGGCGGCGGCGTTCGCGGCCTTAAACGACAGCTTCGGCGGGGCGGGCTTTGCGGTCGCCGAGGGCGAGGCCGCGGACGACGCCGAGGCCTGCCGCCGCAGCGACGACCTCGCGGGCCAGTTCGTCTTCGACGACCAGGTGCATTTCCTGCGCGACGACGCCGACCCTGCGCTGTTCGCGCCGTTGACCGGGCTGATCGAGCTGTGCGCCGAACTGCTCGGCCTGGCGCACGCCCGCCGCTTCGGCATCGACCAGATCAAGTTCGCGCACTTCCTCCAGCACATCTTCGTCGACAGCGACACCAAGGTCGCGCTGCTGTCGGGTGCGCCGTCCGAAAGCGAGCCCGGCCTCATGTTGTCGAACGACGCCATGGCAGCGGCGCGCGCAGCGGTCGACGCGGCGGCAGGGGGCCGCCGCCTGCTGACCCACGCGGTGATGGCCCCGGGCATGCCGGGGTGGCTCGAAGAGATCGACCGCGTCCACGCCGAGATCGGTCCCGACGGCTGGAAGGGCTATACCGTCGGGGAGCCGTTCTCGCCGTCCGAACGCCGCTGGCGGCTCGACGACGCGGCGCTGATGACCCCGGCCTACGAGCGCCTGGCGGCGGCGGGGGTGCGAAACTTCGCGGTCCACAAGGGGCTGCTGCCTGCCGACGCCGATGTCGCGATGCCCGGCGCCGAGCCGTTCGCGCGCGTCGACGACGTCGGGCCGGCGGCGCGGGATTGGCCGGGCCTCAACTTCATCGTCTATCACGCGGGCTACCGGACGATCCCGCAGCCGACGGGGGCCGAGGTCGCGGCATTCGAGGCGACGGGGCGGATCGACTGGGTCAGCGACCTCGCCGAGATCCCGGCGCGCTTCGGCGTCGCCAACGTCTATGCCGACATCGGCGCATCGTTCGCCTTCACCGTGCTGACCCACCCGCGCCTCGCCGCCGCGATGATCGGCCTGCTGGTCGACGGCCTGGGCGCGGACCATGTGCTGTGGGGCACCGACTCGGTCTGGTACGGCAGCCCGCAGTGGCAGATCGAGGCGTTCCGGCGACTGCAGATGCCCGCCGACCTGATCGATTGCGGCTTTCCCGATCTCGGTCCCGCCGACGGGCCTCTCAAGCGCGCCATCCTCGGCGAGAATGCGGCGCGCCTGTACGGCGTCGACCCCGCTGCCTACCGCGCCCTCGCGCTCGCACCGTCCGACCTCGATACGGTCGTCGCGGCGTGGCGCGCGCGCGGCGGGCAGCCGAGCCAGCGCGCCTTCGGCTGGGTCGATCCGACGTGATGCTGGCGGGCCGGGTCATCCTGATCACCGGTGCCGCGAGCGGCATCGGGGCGGCGGCGGCGCGGGTTTTCGCGGGGTACGGCGCACGCCTCGTGCTGACCGATCGTGACGGCGCGGGCGTCGCGGCGGTCGCCGATGCCATCGACGGTTCGGTCGCGCGCACCGCCGATATCACCCGCGCCGACGACATGGCGGCGGCGGTCGCGGCAGCGGTCTCGGCCTTCGGGCGGCTCGACGGGGCGTTCAACAATGCCGGGGTCGAGCAGGCGGGTGCGGCGATGATCCCCGTCGCGGCATATCCGCCCGAAGACTTCGACCGGGTTATCGCAGTCAACCTGCGCGGGCTGCTGGTCTGCCTGCAGGCCGAGATCCCGGCGCTCGGGCGCGGCGGAGCGATCGTCAATACCGCGAGCGTCATGGGCCACCGCGCCGCGCCGGGGATGGGGGCTTATGCGGCCTCCAAGCACGGGGTGGTCGGGCTGACGCGCGCCGCCGCGCTCGACTGCGCCGCCGCCGGGATACGCGTCAACGCGCTGCTGCCCGGCGCGGTGCGGACGCCGATGCTGACCGAGCGCGCCTTTCCCGCCAACCTCGGCTACGAGGCGATGGCAACCGCCGTCCACCCGCTCGGGCGGCTCGCCGAGCCCGAGGAGATCGCCGAGGCGGCGGCGTGGCTGCTCTCCGACCGCGCCAGCTTCGTCACCGGCCACGCGCTGGCGGTCGACGGCGGCTTGTCGGCGCAATGACCCGCGCTGCGGCGACCGTCCGCGACCTGCTGACCGCGCAGATCGCGCGCGTCTGGGGGCGCGGCGAGATCGGGCTGGTCGACACGCTGTACGCCGAAGACGTGGTCGACCGCATGCCGGCGCCGGGCCAGCCGGGCGGGCGCGCGGCGCTCCAGGATGTCGTCCGGGCGTTCCGCACCGCGCTGCCCGACCTCCGGATGGAGCTGCACGCGGTGCTGGCGAGCGGCGACCGGGGCGCCGACCTGTGGACGCTGACGGGCACGCACGCGGCTCCGCTGTTCGGTGTTCCCGCGACGGGTCGCCGCGTGTCGTTCTCGGGCATCGACATGGTGCGCGTCGCCGACGGACGCATCGGAGAGCTTTGGCACGTCGAGGAGATGCTGCAGTTCGGCGAACAGCTCGGCGTCGCGCTGCCCGCCGATACCGCGCCGCGCGGGGCGGTGGCGACCGACTATTGGCTACCCGATCCGGCGCTTCTGTCGCCCGTCGAGCGGCGCAACCTCGCGCTGGCGCGGCGGCACATGGAGGGGGTGTGGGCGCAGGGCAACGCCGCGCTGATGGACGACCTCTATGCGCCCGACATCGTCGACGCCAACCCCGGTCCCGGCCAGCCGCCGGGCATACCGGGCATTCGCGCGGCGCTGCACTATCTGCGCGACGGCGCGCCCGACCTCGCGCTGCACCTCGCGGCCTATGTGCCGTGCGGCAACCTCGTCGCCGACCGCTGGACGATGACGGGCACGCACACCGCCAGGCCATTGTTCGGCATCGCCGCGACGGGCAAGCGTTTCGAGATCGCGGGAATGGACGTGGCGCGCTTCCGTGCCGACGGGCGGATCGACCGCATCGCGCACGTCGAGGAGTTCGCGCGGCTGCGCGCCCAGCTCGCCTGATCGGCACAACATCTAGTCATGGGCGCGCGCGATGAAGTCATTTCGGGAAATGCTTCAAGCTTGAAAGAGTGGCGGCAAGACGGTTGCAAGAGCGCCGCAGGGAGAGCGAGCATGACAGGCGCGGGACACACGGCACGGCATATCTGGCTGGCGAGCGTCGCGACCTTGCTCGCCGCCCCGACGCTGGCGCAGGATGCCGCCGCGTCGGGCA
Source organism: uncultured Sphingomonadaceae bacterium (assembly GCA_964246975.1). Taxonomy (GTDB): domain Bacteria; phylum Pseudomonadota; class Alphaproteobacteria; order Sphingomonadales; family Sphingomonadaceae; genus Glacieibacterium. The sequence goes on along the minus strand of CAXTSL010000085.1, from coordinate 9,372 downwards.
CGACGACCTCGGGCCCGATCGCCGCGACCTCGGAAGGCGTCGAGGACATCGTCGTCACCGCCGAGCGTCGCGAGTCGAACCTGCAGGACACGCCGATATCGGTCAGCGCGGTCACCGCCGCGACGATCCAGGCGCAGGGCATCCGCACCGTCAGCGATCTCGCCGCGACGGTCCCCAACCTGACCAGCACGACCGGCCCGCAAGGCTCGGCGGATGCCAATTTCTTCATTCGCGGCGTCGGCCAGTTCGACTTCATCGCGACCAACGACCCCGGCGTCGGGGTCTATGTCGACGGCATCTACCTCGGGCGAACGGTCGGCGCGCTGCTCGATTCCTCCGATATCGCGCGCGTCGAAGTGCTGCGCGGGCCGCAGGGCACTTTGTTCGGGCGCAACACGCTGGGCGGCGCAATATCGATCGTCAGCAAGGCTCCCGAGCTCGGCGCGCTGGCGGGCACCGTCGGCGTGTCGGCGGGCAGCCGCAGCCGCATCGACGGCGACGCGAGCATCAACCTGCCGCTCGGCGACAGCGCGGCGCTGCGCGTCGGCGCATTCGAACGCTACCAGGATGGTTTCGCGCGGCGCCGCTTCGATGGCGCACGGTTCGGCAAGACCAAGCGCTATGGCGGCCGCGCGCAACTGCTCTTCAAGCCCACCGACCGGCTGTCTCTGACACTCAGCGCCGATTACTCGAACGACAAGTCGAACCCCGCGCCGTCGGTGCTGCTGGCGATCGTCCCCGCGCCGTTCTTCCCCGCCGGCGCGGCGGCGCAGATCCAGAACCCCAACCGCTTCTACGATGTCAACGAGTCGAACAGCACTGAATCGCGCAACGAAATCTATGGCTTCTCGGGGACGCTGGCCTATGAGCTGAGCGACGATGTGACGCTCAAGTCGATCACCGCGTACCGCCACCTCGACGCCCTTTCGACTTCCGACCCCGACGGCACGCTGTACCGGCTCTACGATCAGCAGGCGCCGACCAGGCAGCACCAGTTCAGCGAGGAGCTGCAGCTGACGGGCAGCCTGCTCGACGACCGGCTGAGCTTCGTCCTCGGCGGCTATTACTTCCGCGAGAAGGTCGACCAGATTTTATTCCTGTGCTTCGCGCCGATCACGCCGACGCCGACGGCATTCTTCAACCCGTGCAACACTTGGAACCAGGGCAATCGCCAGACCACCGAGAGCTATGCCGCCTTCGGTCAGGCGCGCTTCAAGCTCGGCGACAAATTCTCGCTGACCGCCGGGGGCCGCTATACGCGCGAGACCAAGGACATCGTCTCGAACCAGGCGTTCGACTTCCGCCCGGCGGGGTTCTCGCCCGCCCCCGGCGTCGTCGTGCCGGGGTTCTTCTCGCCGATCGTCACCAACCTGCCCGGCAGCCTGAAATTCAGCAAGTTCACCCCCAAGCTCGGGGCCGAATACACACCGTCGAACGACGTGCTGATCTTCGCCAGCTATGCCAAGGGCTTCCGCTCGGGCGGCTTCAACGGGCGACTGATCGTCCCGGCCCCGTCGATTCCGACCTATCGCCCCGACACCAACGACGCCTTCGAAATCGGCTTCAAGGCCGACACGCCCGACCGCCGCCTGCGCTTCAACGCCACCGCCTTCTACTCGAAGTACAAGGGCATCCAGCAGACGATCTCGGTGCCGGTGACGCAGTTCCAGGTCGCCAACGCGGGCAGAGCCGACCTCTACGGCTTCGAGGCCGAGCTGACCGCCGTGCCCGTCCCGGCGCTGCGCCTCAACGCCGCACTCGGCTATAGTCACAGCAAATTCGTCGACGTGCCCGCGTCGGCCGAGCAGAGCGGGCGGATCAACGGCAACAGCCTGCCGTTCAGCCCGCGCTGGACGGCCAATGCGGGGGCCGAATACCGCATCGCGCTCGGCGACCGCTTCAAGGCGATCCCGCGCGTCGACTGGCGCTATCAGAGCCGGAACTATTTCACGGCGCTCAACCTGCCGCTCGAACAGCAGAAGGGCTATGGCCTCTTGTCGGCGCGACTGACCGTCGCCGCTGCCGACGACCGCTATTCGATCGCGGTGTACGGCGACAACCTGACCGACCGGAAATACTATACCTTCGGCCAGAATGCGCTGGGCGCGCAGGGGGTGGCGTATAATTACCTCGGGCGACCGCGCGAGTTCGGCGTCACCGGGCGTTTCAACTTCTGAGGGAGAGCGCGCGTGCCGCCGATGTATACCGAGCAGGCCAGGGCCGAAGGCGGGCGCGAAGGCCGCGTCCACTCCGCCGACGGCAAGATCGACCTGATACTGACCCCTGCCAAGGCGGTCGGCGGCAGCGGCGCGGGGAGCAACCCCGAGCAGCTGTTCGCGGCGGGCTATGCCGCGTGCTTCCATTCGGCGCTACAGTTCGTCGCACGCCCGCAGCACCTCGACACCGCCGGCTCGTCGGTCGAGGGGCGTGTTAGTTTAAGCCTGAAGGATCCGGGTCCCGGGTTCGAACTCGGCGTGCGCCACACCGTCTCGCTGCCTGGCCTCGATCAGGCGGCGGCGGAGGCGCTGGTCCGGCAGGCGCACGAGGTCTGCCCCTATTCGAACGCGACGCGCGGCAACGTCGCGGTCGACTTCGAAGTCCATGGGCGTGCGGCGTGAGCGGCTATACCGCCGCGCTGGCGCAGACCGGCGACGCCCCGCCACTGCGCGCCTTCACCGCGCAGGACCATCCGAGCGGCAAGCTGCTCAAGGATGCCCACGAGGCGTTTCAGCAGGGCGACCTCGACGCATTGTTCGGGCTGATGACCCCCGATTGCGTCTGGCACATGCCCGGCGACAATGTACTGGCGGGCGATTTCGTCGGTCGCGACGCGATCTTGCAGAGCTTCGGGATGCTGCAGGCCAATGTCGACAGCTATTGGGCCTATCCGCTCGACTATTTCGGCAGCGACGATCATGTCGTCCTCGTCGCGCTGGTGCGGGCGACCAAGGGTGCGAAGACGCTCGAGACCAAGGAATGCCTGTTGTGGCGTCTCGACGGCGGCAAGCTCGCCGAAGTCTGGCACATGGCACTCGACGAAAAGGCGTGGGACGCGTTCTTCAGCCGCTAGCGGCAAGACGCTCGGCACGGCACCGACGGCGCTGCACCGCACGGCGCAATACGGCAATCACTTCAGCGCGATAATCGCGAACGCCATGCTAGACGGCTGTCAATTCTCCGGCAAGACCGGCACGCCACGCCTGCGGCACCCCCCGCATCGGCGGCGGGGCGGGCATCAGATCGGGGGTCCAGACAAAATCGGTATCCACTGCGGCACAGACGCGCGCGACCCCCGGCAGCCGGGCCAACTCGACCTCGGCGGCGCGCAGGAAATGCGGGGCCATGGTGCAGCCCGCAAAGGTCACCGCGAAGCGCACCGACAGCGTGTCCCCGTCGAGCCGCCAGTCGCGCAGCAGCCCCATGTCGACGAGCGACAGCGGGCGGCCCGCCGCGACGCTGCACGGGTCGTGGACGCCCGCCAGCGCGGCACGGACGGCGGCGTCGTCGATCATGCCGCCACGCCGCGCGGCTCGCCGCCGCCCCACGCCGACCACGGCGGGCTGAGCGATCGCCCCGCGTCGCCGAAGCCGTCGCCCGCCTGCCGCGCCTGCAGCGCCGCCACGTCGAGCCCGACCATCCGCGCATAGTTGCCGCCGAGCACCAGCCGCCGCACCGCCTCGTCGAGCGGCGGCACACCATAGCGCGCCTGCACCGCGTCGGGCAGCTCGAAGCTCCAGAACGCTTCGAGCAGGTGCTGCGGATGGGTGACGGTGCACCCCGTCGCCCACAGCAATTTCTCCGGCCCGCCCCATTGCAGCAGCAGGCCGAGTGCCTCGGCGAAGCGCCCCGGGGCCTGCCACAGCAGCGCCGTCGTCGTCTCCAGATTGGCATAGACGTTGGGAAAGCGCCCGATCGCCATCGCCGTTTCCTCGACGAACGCCATGCCCGAATGGACGATCTCGAATGCCATGCCGGGAAAGGCGTCGGCGGCCTCCTCGAAGTCCTGGCCGATGCGGTACGGCGCGAGCGGCACCGAGCCGTTGGGCAGCGCCTTGTGGATCGCCACCGACTTCAGCCCCTTCGCCGCCGCGCGCTCGATCAGCCGCAGGACGATGTCGTCGCTCATCAGCCAGTGGCGATAAGGGTTCATCTGGTGCGGGTACATCTTGACCCCGACCGCCGACGGCAGGTCGTCGAGCTGACGGTCGAGGTCGCCGAGCGGATCGTCGCCGCTCGGGTCGATGCCGACATAGGCGAGCACCCGGTCGGGGTGCGCGCGCGCCATCGCGACGGTCTTCCACTCCGCCGCAAAGCCGTCGTGGAACCAGCTGTCGAGGGTCAGCGAGTGCGTCACCGCGAGACTCGTCTGCGTCTCCTCGAAGATCGTCCGGACCAGCGCCTCGGGCGGCATGTCGGCCATGTAGAGGTCGCGCGGCACCAGCCGGTCGGGCGGCGTCAGCATGGCGTGGAGGCCATAGCTCATGTCGTAAAGCTGCTGGCCGTATTTCGACGCGATGTTGCCGGGCGCGAGGTTGAGCGCGTGAATCACGGCATCGACGACGAACACATCGGCGGGGAGGGGGGCCGGCAGGCGGGCGATTTCCATGTCCTGACCATGCCGCGCCACGCCCCGCCGCGCCACCGCCACCCGCCGCGCGCGGCATAGCCACAAGTCATGGAGCGCGCGGCGCGGGTCGCGCGCGCCTGCCGGTCGCGCGGGCTAGACTGATCGCATGCAGTCGCCCGCCGACCTCGTGACGCCGACCCACGTGCATCGCTCGGTCTACACCGACCCGGCGGTGTTCGCGCTGGAGATCGAGCGGATTTTCAACCGGAGCTGGCTCTACCTCGCGCACGACAGCGAGCTGCCGGCGGCGGGCGACTATGTCGTGCGCCACATGGGCACCCAGTCGGTGATCCTGACGCGCGGCGACGACGGCGGTGTCGACGGCATCGTCAACCGCTGCAGCCATCGCGGCGCGACGCTGTGCGCCTTCGACCGGGGCCACGCGCCGCAGGGCCACACCTGCCCCTACCACGGCTGGACCTTCGCCGGCGATGGGCGCTGCAAGTCGATCTCGCACAAGGTCAACTACGCGGGCGTCCTCGACGCGTCCGACTATGGCATCGACCGCGTCGCGCGCCTCGCGACCTATCGCGGCTTCATCTTCGGCAACCTCAGCGCCGACGGTCCGGGCCTGGCCGATTTCCTCGGCCATATGACGTCGACCATCGACGACCTCGTCGACCGCTCGCCGACGGGCGAGGTCGACTGCGGTCCGCACGTGCTGCGGCATTATTATCGCGGCAACTGGAAGATGACCTTCGAGAATTTGAACGACACCGTCCACCCCGGTTTCGCGCATGCCGCCTCGGTCGTCTCGGCGCGCGCCGTCGCGCACGAAGTCGGGGCGGCGAACGTCGCGCCGACGCTCGGCATGATGATGGCCAATGGCAAGCCGATCTCGTTCTTTCAAAAGCTCGACATGACGACGGTGCCCGGCGGCCACAGCTATATCGGCGGGCACATGGGGGCGGACTATGCCCCCGACACCGCCGACGCTTACACGCGCGCGCTGATCGCGCATCACGGCGAGGCCGAGGCGAAGCGTATCCTTGGCACCGACCGCCACCTGATGCTGCTCTATCCATCGTCGACGTGGCACGCGCGTTATCAGACGGTGCGGATCGTGCGGCCCGTGCGCCACGACCTGACCGAGGTCATCGGCTATACCTTCCGCCTCGTCGGCGCGCCGCAGGCGACCTATGTCAATGCCATCGAATATTGCACCGGCGCGAACAGCGCGGCGTCGCCGGTGATCGCCGACGACCTCGAACTCTACGAGCGGCTGATGCTCGGCAACGCGCAGGGGTCGCGCGCGTGGATTCCGATGAGCCGGGGGCTGCACGAAACGCGCGAAACGACCGACGGACTGACGCGCACGCCGTCGACGAGCGAGGCGTTCATCCGCAACCAGTATGCGGCGTGGGCCGCGCTGATGGGCCGACCGTGAACGATGCCGCGCGCGATCTCGCCGACGCGACTGCGCTGATCGCCGACGAGGCGCGCCGCCTCGACGACCGCGACTATCCCGCCTGGCTGGCGCTGTTCACCGACGACTGCCGCTATTGGGTGCCGGTGTCGCCGCTGCAGGCGTCGCCCGCCGACGGCGTCGCGCACTTCCACGACGACAAGCAATTGCTGATGGCGCGCACCCATCGGCTGCTCAATCCGCGCGCCTTCGGGGCCGAACCGCCCCCGCGTACCTGCCATATCGTCTCGGGCGTGCGGATCGAAAGTACCGACGCCGGCGAAGTGGTCGCGACGTCGGCGCAGATCATGCTCGAATACCGCAACCGCGACGGCTTCGACGCCGATCAGCGCAGTTTCGGCGGGCGGGTCACGCACCGGCTGCGGCGGACTGCCGAGGGAATGCGCATCGCCGAGAAGCGCATCGACCTGATCAACGCAGAGGGCCCGTTCGCAGCGATGGCGGCCCCGCTATGAGGTCCGGGCTTTGAATGCCTGGATCCCCTACGGGGCCTATTGGTCGACGCCGTTCGTGCGCTGGCAGGGGGCGTTCGCCGAACTGCACGCCTTGCGCTTCGCGGCGTGGACGGGGGCGCGCGCGCTGGCAAAGCGCGGCATCGACCCTGGCGCGTTCGACTTCGGCGTCCTCGGCCTGACGGTGCCGCAGCGCGGCAGCTTCTACGGCCTGCCGTGGCTGGCGGGCGAACTCGGGTCCCCGCAGATCGGTGGGCCGACGATTTCGCAGGCATGCGCGACGGGCGCGCGCTGCCTGCAGGTCGCCGCCCAGGAGGTCGCGGGCGGCGCGAGCGACGTGGCGCTCGTCGTCACCGCCGACCGCGTCTCGAACGGCCCCCACCTCTATTACCCCGCGCCGGGCGCGACCGGCGGCACCGGCGAGGCCGAGAACTGGGTGCTCGACAATTTCGCGCGCGATCCGTTCGCGGGGGTGGCGATGCTGGCGACCGCCGAGAATTGCGCGGCGAAATGGGGGTTGAGCCGTGCCGCGCAGGACGAGGTGACGCTGCAACGCTATGCCCAGTACGCCGACGCGCTGGCCGACGACCGCGCCTTTCACCGCCGCTTCATGGACCTGCCCTTCGAGACGCCCGATGCGAAGTTCCGCAAGGTGGTGGGCACGGTCGCGGGCGACACCGGCATCCACGCCACGACGGCTGCGGGCCTCGCGGCGCTGCGACCCGCGCAGGACGGCGGCACGGTGACCTTCGGCGGCCAGACGCACCCCGCCGACGGCAATGCGGGCATCGTCGTCGCGACGCGCGACCGCGCCCGCGACCTGTCGCGCGACAAGGGCATCGAGGTCCGCATACTCGGCTTCGGTATGGCGCGCGTCGCGGCGGCGTACATGCCGTCGGCTCCGGTCCCCGCCGCACGGCGCGCGCTCGCGGCGGCGAACCTCGACTTGGCCGCGATCGACGCGGTCAAGTCGCACAACCCGTTCGCGGTCAACGACCTGGTCTTCGCCGCCGAGACCGGCTTTCCCGTCGAGCGGATGAACAACTTCGGCTGCTCGCTCGTCTGGGGCCATCCGCAGGCCCCGACCGGCCTGCGCGCGATCGTCGAGCTGATCGAGGAGCTGGCGCTGCGCGGCGGCGGACGCGGGCTGTTCCACGGCTGCGCGGCGGGCGACACCGCGATGGCGGCGGTAATCGAGGTCGGCGGTGGCTGAGCCGGCGACCCCGCTGGCGATCCTCGCGCGTGCCGTCGCACTCCGCGCGCCCGCGACGGCGCTCGTCGCGGGCGACGCGGGCCTGAGCTACGCCGACTATGCGCGCGCCGTCACGGGCCTCGCGGCGGCACTTGCGCCGCACGCGGTCGCGGGCAAGCCCGTCGCGATCCTGCTCCGCAACGGCATCGAGATTTGCGTCGCGGGGCTGGCGGTGCAGGCGGCCGGCGGCATCGCGGCGACGCTCAACCCCGACTACACGCCGCGCGAGCTGACGCCGATGCTCACCGCTGCCGCGCCGCCCGTCGTCGTGTGTCACGACGACCTCGCGGCGCGGGTACGCGAGGCGGGGTACGCAGGTCCGCTGGTCGTCGTCGCGGGCGACTGGCTCGCGGCCCTGGTCGCCAAGGGCGCGCTGACGCTGCCCACCCCCGACCCCGGCGCGCTGGCCGTGCTGCAGTTCACCGGCGGCTCGACGGGGCGCGCCAAGGGCGTGCTGCTGACCGGCGGCGCGGTCGCCGCCAACGTCGCGCAGCGCGAGGCGGTGCTGCCGACGCTGTGGGGCGACGAGCGCATCGTCTGCATCATGCCGCTGTTCCACAGCTTCGCCGCCGCGATGTGCCTGCATCTCAGCCTCAACGCAGGTGGCACGCTGCATATTTTGCCGCGCTTCCGCCCCGACTGGCTGGTCGACTGCATCGCGGCATCGGGCATCACGCGGCTGCCCGCCGGGCCGACGGTGTTCAATGCGCTGCTCGGCTATGACGGCCTCGACCGCGCCGCGCTCGCGTCGCTGCGCTGCGCGTACTCGGGCAGCGCGCCGCTCCCCGCCGCGACGCTGGCGCGCTGGGAGGCGGCGACCGGCGTGCCGATCTTCGAGGGCTACGGCCAGAGCGAGGCCGGCCCGGTGCTGACCTATCAGGGCCCCGCGACGGGCCGCCGCCCCGGAACCGTCGGCCTGCCGCTGCCGGGGACGGTCATCGAGATCGTCGATGCCGCCGACGGAGTCACCCCGGCGACGGTCGGCGAAATCCGGGCGCGCGGGCCGCAGCTCATGCAGGCCTATCTCGACGATGCCGAGGCGACCGCAGCGGCGCTCCGCAACGGCTGGCTGCACACCGGCGACATCGGCCATTTCGACGAGGCCGGGCATCTGGTCATCGACGACCGCAAGAACGACATGGCGCTCGTCGGCGGCTACAACGTCTATCCGCGCGAGATCGACGAGGTGCTCGCTGCCTGCCCGGGTGTCGTCGAGGCGGCGGCGGTCGCGGTCCCCGACGCCTATCGCGGCGAGGCGATCCACGCTTTCGTCGTCGGGGCCGACGCGGCGGCCGTGCACGCGTACTGCGCCGCCAACCTCGTGCGCTACAAGCAACCGGCGCGGATCGCGACCATCGCCGCGCTGCCGCGAACCGCGGTCGGCAAGGTCGACAAGCCGGCCTTGCGCGCCCTTGCCGCACAGGGTCTCGCCGCATGAGCCGCGCGCAGGTCGACGCGCTGCGCGCCATGCTCGCCGCCCGCCCGGTGGGGCTGACGCTCGACCAGCGCCGCGCCGGGTTCGAACGCCAGGCGGCGGCGCAGCCGCTCCCCGCCGACTTCGCCGAGGCGATGCACGACATCGGCGGCGTCCCCGTCCGCGAGGTCCGCGTCGACG
>CAXTSL010000084.1:10054-12968 GCA_964246975.1 uncultured Sphingomonadaceae bacterium | reverse complement strand
GCCGCCCGCGAAGCCAAGCCTGGCGTGGCGTTCGGTGAGCAGCAGTTCGAAGCCGTCGCCGCCGTCGCGCACTATGACGACCGTCGCCGCCGCCGACACCGTATCGCGTGCCCGGGCCACGTCAGGCGGCGAGGCATTCGGGTCGGTCGCGGCGGTGTCCATCGGCAACCTATCCGCCGCGCCGTCGCCGCCGGTCAAGTGTGTCGCAATCGAGATGGACAAGTCGTTGCGGATGACCGCCGAATCGGTTAATCGTTTCGGGCCTGTCACCGAGACCACGGCGGCGCGCGCGGACTATCCCGAAGGATCAGCCATGCCCGACTATGCGCGCCAGGACCTCATCGAATACAGCAAGTGGCTGTCGCTGACGAGCGTGATGGGCAAGTTCCGCAGCGCCGACCTCAAGGCCGTCGATGCGGCGCTCGAGAACTATGAGAAGCACGGCGGCACGCTGGCGTTTCTCAAACAGGCGCTCGACAAGTGGAAGGCCAAGGCAACGAAGGAGCATGGCGACTGGAAGAAGTCGCCGCGCAACGCCAAGGGCGCGATCACCTTGCTGACCGAGAAGATGGCGCACACGCGCGTCGATACGGTGCAGAGCAAGGACGCGTCGCACGCACGCCTCGGGCTGATCTTCCTTTTCGCACACACCAAGGTCGACAGCGGCCTGTTCAAGCTGATCCTCGAAGGCGGCCTCGACCTCGCGGGCAAGACCTTCTCGCTCGACGACGTCAAGGGCAAGGTCGGCGACCTGGCGTCGACCGGTGTCGGCATGGCGACCAAGGGCGCGACCGTCATCTCGTCGCAGGCCTTGAAGCCCGGTCCCAAGGCCCCGCCCGGCGGCGCGCCGCCGGTGATCCAGTCGCTGTGGAAGGACCTCACCGACTGGCTGACCGAATTCGCCGAGAAGGTGTGGAAATCGCTGCAGGCCAAGTTCACCCTCGATCCGACCAAGACGTGGATCGACCGCGGCCTCGATGCGCTGCCCAAGATCGCCGACCTCGTCGTCGTCATCGTCGGGCAGGTGTGCTCGAAAGCCGCCCCCTTCGTCGGCGCGGCGGTCGACATCGCCAAGGGTCTCAAGGGCGTCGTGACGGGCTGCTACGACCGCTACCAGTCGTACAGCCTCGGCAAGAACGTCGTGCTCAACAGCGGCCACCCCGGCGTCGTCGTCGACTCGCTTCACCGCGCGATGAACTTCGGCATTCTCAAGGGCTGCTACGACACGCTCAAGGGCGCCGCGTCGCTCGGCATGGCGATCGCGTCGTACGGCGGCTCGGCGATCGTCGACCTCGTCATCGCCGGCTGCGAGGCGATCGCGTCGCTGGTCCACCGGCTGTGGGAAACGTCGCGGATGAACGCCTTCTTCGCCGACTGCGCCGACAAGTGGAAATCGCGCGACGAAAAGTCGGGCATCCAGCACAGCGCCATCGCCTTCGGGGCGTGGTACCGCGCGGCGGCGGTGGCGATCCCGGCGATCTCGGCGCTGGCGCTCAACAGCGGCATTACCGGCGACAAGATGCAATATCTGCGGATGTTCAACGCCAAGGACGAGGTAATTTCGAAGGAGGAATTCGCGCGCGGCGTGACCTTCATCGACAACCTCAAGACCTGGTCGAAGTCCTACCTCGGCGACACTGGCTATTATTTCAGCTCCGAGGACAAGCTGGTGAGTTCGCTGCACAAGGGTTCGCAGGACAAGGACTTCAAGCCGCTGACGATCATCAACGGTCCATTGTTCATCGGCGCACCGTCGAACCCCAGCCTCGGCAGCTATGGCGAAAAGGGCAGGTTGCTGACGCTCGCCGAGGCGCAGCTGAAGTTCAAGGGTACCGGCGGGGGCTGACCCGCTGCTCCTCCCCCTCTTCAGGGGGAGGTGGCACCGCAGGTGACGGAGGGGGCCTTCGCGCGGACGCCCCCTCCGGCGCTCCGCGCCACCTCCCCCTGAAGAGGGGGAGGATCCACGCCGGGGGATAAGTCCGCCGCGCGCCTTGCACCGCGCCGAGTCCCGCCGACATAAGGCGCGATGCCCCACGCGCCCTTCGTCCATCTCCGCGTCCAGTCGTCGTACTCGATGCTCGAAAGCGCCGCGCAGCCCAAGGCGATTGCCAAGGCGTGCCGGGCAATGGGCTTCCCCGCCGTGGCGCTGGCCGACCGCAACAACATGTTCGGCGCGATGGAGTTTTCCGACGCGTGCAAGGATGCGGGCGTCCAGCCGATCGTCGGCGCGCTGATCGCGGTCGAGCGGCCCGGCGCGCGCACCGTGCTGAGCCGTGCGGTCGTCGACTGGCTGACGCTGCTCGCGCAGGACGAAATGGGTTACGCCAACCTCATCGCGCTGGTCAGCGACGCGCACCTCGGGAGCGCGGGGACCGACGAGCCGCGCCTGAGCTTTGCGCAGTTCGAGGGGCGGACCGAGGGCCTCATCGCGCTGACCGGCGGGGCGGAGGGGGCGCTCGCCCGCCTGCTCGCCGAGGGGCAGGATGCCGACGCCTACGCCGATACGCTTGAAACCCTCTTCCAGGGCCGACTTTACGTCGAGGTGTCGCGCACCGGCGATTCAATCGAGACGAAATCCGAAGCCGCGCTGCTGGCGCTTGCCCACGCCCGCCATCTGCCGCTCGTCGCGACCAACCCGGTGCGCTTCCTAACCCCCGACATCCATCCCGCGCACGACGCCATGCTGTGCATCGCCGACAGCGCCTATGTCGATGCCGAGGATCGCCGCCGCTCGAACCCCGAGCACTGGCTGAAGTCCGCTGCGGCCCTCGCCGAGGCCTTCGCCGACCTCCCCGAGGCGGTCGCCAACACGCTTGTCGTGGCGCGCCGCTGCGCCGTCGCCGCGCCGTCGCGCGCGCCCATCCTGCCAAGCCTCGCGGGCGACGCCGAGGCCGAGAAGGTGGCGCTGGTCGCG
>CAXTSL010000084.1:0-10044 GCA_964246975.1 uncultured Sphingomonadaceae bacterium | reverse complement strand
CAGCACGGCGTGGCCCTCGCGGCCGAGCGTAAGCTGCACGCCGACGCCGCGCAGGCCGCCGCCGTCGAAGGAGCGAAGGTCGCGCAGGCCGCAGCGGGTCTTGATGTCCGCCTCGCCACCGCCGGGATCGAAGGCGCGGCGCGCGCCGCCTATGTCGAGCGCCTCGCCTTCGAGGTGAAGGTCATCCAGGATATGGGCTTCGCGGCCTATTTCCTGATCGTCGCCGACTTCATCGTCTGGGCGAAGCAGCACGGCATCCCCGTCGGCCCCGGTCGCGGCTCGGGGGCAGGGTCGGTCGTCGCGTGGGCACTGACGATCACCGATCTCGACCCGATCTTCCACGGCCTGCTGTTCGAGCGCTTCCTCAACCCCGAGCGCGTGTCGATGCCCGACTTCGATATCGATTTCTGCGAAACCCGCCGCGACGAGGTCATCAGCTACGTCCAGTCGCGCTACGGTCGCGACCGGGTGGCGCAGATCATCACCTTTGGACGCCTCAAGGCGCGCGCCGTGCTCAAGGACGTCGGGCGCGTCCTGCAGATGCCCTATGGCCAGATCGACCGGCTGGCAAAGCAAGTGCCCAACCTGCCTGCCGACCCGTGGACGCTGGCGCGCACGCTCGGCATCGGTGCCGACAAGGACGGGCGCAAATACCCGGGCATCCCCGAGCTGATCGCCGAGCGCCGCAACGATGCCAAGGTCGAACGCATGTTCGACATCGCGCTGCAGCTCGAAGGCCTGCCGCGCCACGCCTCGACGCACGCCGCCGGGGTCGTCATCGCCGACCGCCCGCTCGACCGGCTCGTGCCGATGTACCGCGACCCGCGCAGCGATATGGGGGTCACGCAGTTCGACATGAAATACGTCGAGAAGGCGGGGCTGGTGAAGTTCGACTTTCTTGGACTGAAGACGCTCTCGGTGCTCGACCGCGCGGTCAAGCTGCTAAGCGCACGCGGCGTGTCTGTCGATCTCGCGACGCTGCCGCTCGACGACCCGGCGGTCTATGCGCTGCTGTCGCGCGGCGACACCGTCGGGGTGTTCCAGTTCGAATCCGAGGGCATGCGGCGGATGCTGGGGCAGGTGCGCCCGACGGTATTCGACGACATTACCGCGCTCGGCGCGCTCTACCGTCCGGGGCCGATGGACAATATCCCACAGTTCGCGGCCCGCAAGAACGGGCGCGAGGCGGTGACCTACCCGCACCCGTTGCTCGAGGACGTGCTGCGCGAAACCTACGGCATCATCGTCTATCAGGAACAGGTGATGCAGGCGGCGCGGGTGCTCAGCGGTTTCAGCCTCGGCGACGCCGACCTGCTGCGCCGCGCGATGGGCAAGAAGATCCAGGCCGAGATGAACGCCCAGCGCGCGCGCTTCGTGCACGGCGCGGCGGCGAACGCGATCGAGCCCGAACGCGCGTCGCAGCTGTTCGACCTCATCGACAAGTTCGCGGGCTATGGCTTCAACAAGAGCCACGCCGCCGCCTATGCGCTGATCGCGTACCAGACCGCGTGGTTGAAGGCGCATCACCCGGTCGAGTTTTTCGCCGCGTTGATGGCCTACGACCGCACCAACACCGACAAGCTCGCGCTGTTTGTCGACGATGCGCGGCGGTCGGGGGTCAAGGTGCTGCCGCCCTGCGTCAATGCCAGCCACGCCGACTTCGCCGTCGAGGGGGATGCCGTGCGCTATGCACTCGCGGGCCTCAAGGGCGTCGGCGAGAAGGCGATGGAGGCGGTCGTCGCGACGCGCGGGCAGGGCGGCTTCACCGGCCTCGGCGACTTCGCGCACCGCATCGACCCGAAGCTGCTCAACAAGCGTCAGGTCGAGAGCCTGATCGGCGCGGGCGCGTTCGACGGCCTCGTGCCCGGCAAGGCCGCGAGCCGCGCCGGGGTCCATATGCTCGCCGAAGCCGTCCTCGGCACCGCGCAGGCGGCGGCGGCGGCGCGCGACAGCGCCCAGGTCGCGATGTTCGGCGACGCCCCCGAGCGCGCCACCGCGATGCTGGTGCCGCCCGCCGCGCGCTGGACGCTCGCAGAGAGCATGACCCGCGAGAAGGAGGCCTTCGGCTTCTATTTCTCGGGCCACCCCGTCGATGCCTTCGCGCACGTGCTCGCGGCGAACGGCGCGCAGACCTGGGCACAGGTCGCGGGCCTCCCCGCCCCACGCGAGGGCGGCAAGCAGGGCGTCGTCATGGCCGGGCTGATCGAGGAGGCGCGCTGGCGCACGCCCGCCAACGGCAAGTCCGAACGCTATCTGCTGCTGACGCTCAGCGACGCCAGCGGGCAATATGTCGCGAGCTGTTTCGACGAAGCGGCGCAGGCGTTGTGCGACGCCGCGTTGAAGGCCGCCGACCCCATCCAGTTCCAGGGCGAGCTGCAGTGGCGCGCGGGCGACGAAACCCCCCGTATCCGCATCGGTGGCCTGACCCCGCTCGCCGAACTCGCCAAGCGCACCCGCTGCCGCCTGACGATCGACCTGGGTATCGGTGCGGCGGGCGCACTGGCGGCAGCGCTGGGCAGCGCGCGCGGCGGTCGAGGCGAAATCTGCGCGCGCGTCGGATTGCCGGGCGGACGCGTCGCGCAGGTGTCGCTGGGGCGCGACTACATGATCGACGCGGAGCTGAAGGGGCGCGTCGAGCGGCTGCGCGGGGTTGCGGGGGTAGCGTTGGGCGCAGCGGCACCCATCAATTGACGAAGATTGGAATATACGTCGCGTTGTTCCCCTCGACCGCCTCACCGATGTTGCCATTCTCGTCGATGACGACGCCGAGCCAGAAGGCGGTGTTGTGCGCCAGATCGTTCGGGATCGTCAGGTTGACCGTCGTGGTCAGGACGTTGTCGCGAGCGAGGTTCCACGTTGCGCCACCGATGCGGCGATCGCCGGTGCTGATGATGTCGTTGGTCGAGATGAAATAGCCTGTGGCGATGTTGCCCTGAAAACTCTTGCCGTTGTTTTCGTAGGTGAATTCGGCGCGCACGACTTGGCCGCGGTTGACGCGAAAGCCGGTCTCGCCCGCGACGTTGACCGTCGGCAGCGCACCGCCGCTCGAATTGGTGATGACGGTCTTGGTGTGGTCGCTGTACTCGCCGCTCGGGCCGGAATATTTCCAATGGACGACCGCGACATCTTCGTAGGTCGGACGCGCGCCGTAGAGAAAGACCATGGCGTCAGCGGCATCCTCGCCAGTGTACGCGGTCGCGGTGCCGCCGTTGACGTGGATATGCTCGAAATCGGACCCCATGATGTTATATTCGGTATTGACGTGATTGAGGATCATGCCGTGGCCGAGCTCGTGCGCCCCGGTCGTCTGCAGCGCACGCCGCGTGCCGGTATAGCGGATCAGCGACGACTTGAGCGCATCGGCGGTCCATTGGAACGGTGCGGTGAAATCGAAGATGACGTCGACTTCGTCCATGTGGAAATGATCGCCGAAGAGCCAGTAGCAGGTCCAATTCTGGTACGCGATCGCCGGCGCGCCCTGCAGTACGCCCTGATCGGAACTGCCCCAGGTTTCGGACGTGCCGTTGCCGATCCCGACCCCGCCTGAGGTCATCGACAGATTATAGCGGAAATTGCTCGGGTTGCGGTTGAACTTGTTGACCGTGTCGGTGATGCCGTTCTGCCAGTAACCGGCGGGAAAACTGGTCGTCGACGCGCGGACCGTGCGGCTGTTGCCGTCGAAGCGCAGCTTGTGACCGAGGCACGATTTGGTACTGAATGCGCTGGCCTGCGACGCGGCGGCGAGCAGCGCGGTGCCGAACGCCAGCTTGACGATGATGTTCATGGCGAATTTCCCCCGTTTGTCGAATCAGCGCTTGATCACCGGATTGAAATCCTGCGCCGCGAGCGCCTTGGCCTCGGCGATCTCGGCCGCCGTCGGCGGACGCAAGAGCTTTACCGGCTGGCGGAGCGGCGCGGCGGGCTTGCTGAGAGCGAGCTTGGGCAGCACGATCTCCGCTTTCGGGTCGGCGTTGCGGAAAGCCTCGGGCTGCCGCGTCGCGCGCGCGACGAGTTCGCCGATTTTCGCGCTGAAGGTGTCGAGCGCAATCGGTCCTTCGGCAAGCTGGGGCAGGTCGGTCCCCGGCTTGACCGGCCCAGCATCGTTGCTGCCCTCGTCACGGGCCTCCTTGCCCGAATAGGGCGTCGTGACCTCGATCTGCTTGGGCGCGCCCTCGGCGTAGCGCTTGCGCGCGTCGGCGACGCTCATTCCCGACTTCTTGAGCTGCTCCTGGACTTCGGGGTTTTTGAGCAGATCGTCGAACGCGGGCGTCGGATAGCTGAAGCTCAGCAATTCCTTGGGCGGTTCCCCGCGCGCGATCGCGCCGTCCTTGACGATGCCGCGCACCGGCGCGCCATGGGTGTCGAAGACGCGCTCGCCGAGTAGGCGGTAGCGCCCGTATTCGCAATTGACGAGCGCGCAGCCGCCCTCGCCGTTGCCCGACACGAACAATACATCGCGGTCGCCGGGCTGGAATTTGGGCACGCCCTGCACTTCGAGGAAGCGGCCCATGCCGTCGCTGCCGCCGACGAAGCGCAGGATCAGCACGTCGCCAGGGACCTTGCCGCGATAGGCCTTGGCGATGCGGTAAGTCACGATCGTATGCGGCACGATCCCGCCTTCGGCACTGCGCGCGTTGCGGAATTGCACCGCAGCGACCTGTCCGATGGCGACCAGGTTCGACCGGTTGACCAGCGTTGCGAGGTCGTCGGCTTTCTCGCTGAGCATCGGGCTGTGCGCGCCGGCGGCGGCGGCGAGGTTCAGGACGATTGCGGCGGTTGCAGTGCGCCACGGGCGGTGCGTCATGTCGGCTCCCCTCGGTCACGAAGGCAGCCGTTCGACGGCTGCAGGATCATGGAGGCGAACGCAACGAGCGACGCGGGCGGGCGTCAAAGCGCCACCGTCACGGAATAGCAATATTTGGTGAAAAGAGTGTTAGCAAACGGGCGGCTGGCGGACCATTGCCCAATCGGGCGCCTAAGTTTCGCGATCCGGGGCTCGGGCGACAACGCGCTTGACCCCCGCGTCCCCTTTCGCTAACCGCGCCGCCTCGACCAATCGACACACGCGCGGGGCAACCCATCCGGTGCCGGGCCTAGCCCGTTCCACCCCTGCGCGGCGGCTTAACCGGATAGAGGAGACCAGACTTATGGCAACCCCGGTTGTCTCGATGGCGCAGCTGTTGGAAGCAGGCGCCCACTTCGGCCACCAGACGCATCGCTGGAACCCGAAGATGAAGCCCTACATCTTCGGCGACCGCAACGGCGTCCACATCATCGACCTGTCGCAGTCGGTGCCGCTGTTCGCGCGCGCGCTTGATTTCGTCCGCGGCACCGTCCAGGCGGGCGGCAAGGTGCTGTTCGTCGGCACCAAGCGTCAGGCGCAAGAGCCGATCGCCGAGGCCGCCAACCGTTCGGGGCAGTTCTACGTCAACCACCGCTGGCTCGGCGGCATGCTGACCAACTGGAAGACGATCAGCGGCTCGATCAAGCGCTTCAAGACGATGGAGGAGCAGCTGTCGGGCGACACCGCCGGGCTGACCAAGAAGGAAATCCTCAAGCTGACGCGCGAGCGCGACAAGTTCGAGCTGTCGCTCGGCGGTATCCGCGACATGGGCGGGCTGCCCGACGTGATCTTCGTCATCGACGTCAATAAGGAAGAGCTGGCGATCAAGGAAGCCAACGTGCTCGGCATCCCGGTCGTCGCGATCCTCGATACCAACACCGATCCGAGCGGCATCGCCTTCCCGGTGCCGGGCAACGACGACGCCAGCCGCGCCATCCTGCTGTATTGCAACGCCATCGCCGACACGATCATCGAGGCGCGTCAGGGCCGTCAGGCGAACCAGGGCCTCGACCTGGGCGCGATGGATGAGCCGCCGGTCGAAACCTACGCCGCGCCTGCGCCGTCGCCCGAGCCGCTGCCGACGACGATGGTCGAGGCGCTCGGCGAGGTCGGCGTGACGGTCGCCGAACAGCCCGATGCTGCGGTCGATTCGACCGTCGGCGGCGACGCCGAGGCTTCGGTGCCGGCGGCCGCCTGACCCCCTTCCGTCATGCTGGCGCACGCCAGCATCCACGGTTGTGCATGAGCTGAAATATCTCTCTTGCACGGACATGGATGCTGGCGTTCGCCAGCATGACGAAGCAATCGTGTAACGCTCTCGAAGGACAAACCCATGGCCGAGATTACCGCCAGCATGGTCAAGGACCTGCGCGACCGCACCGGCGCAGGCATGATGGACTGCAAGAAAGCGCTCAGCGAAACCAACGGCGAGATGGAGCCGGCGGTCGACTGGCTGCGCACCAAGGGGCTGGCAGCGGCCGCCAAGAAGGCCGGGCGCACCGCCGCCGAGGGCCTCGTCGGCGTCGCCACGGCGGGGACGCGCGGCGCCGCGGTCGAGGTTAATTCGGAGACCGATTTCGTCGCCAAGAACGAGCAGTTCCAAGAGTTCGTGCGCGCCGTGACCGCGATTGCGCTGGCGAGCGGCGACGACATGGCCGCGCTCGCTGCCGCGCCGTACCCGGGCAGCGACGGCAGTGTGCAGGACCGGCTGACGCACAACATCGCCACCATCGGCGAGAACCAGTCGCTGCGCCGCGCCAAGCTGATCGAAGTCGGGCAGGGCCTCGTCGTCAGCTACACCCACAACGCCACCGCGCCGGGGCTGGGCAAGATCGGCGTCCTCGTCGGCCTCGAGTCCGAGGCGGATACGGCGGCGCTCGACGCGCTCGGTCGCCAGTTGGCGATGCACATCGCGGCAGCGAATCCGCTGGCGCTCGACGAGAACGGCCTCGACGCCGAAACCGTCGAGCGCGAGCGCAACATCGCGCGCGAAAAGGCCATCGCCAGCGGCAAGACCCCCGAAATCGCCGAAAAGATGATCGAGGGCGGCGTCCGCAAATACCGCCAGGAGAACAGCCTGCTGACGCAGGTCTTCGTCATCGACGGCAAGTCGAAGATTTCGGACGTCGTCGCGGTGGCGGCCAAGGCGGCGGGCAAGCCGATCGCCATCACCGAGTTCGTCCGCTTCCAGCTCGGCGAGGGCATCGAGCGCGACGAGAAGGACTTTGCGGCGGAAGTCGCGGCGGCGGCGGGGATGTAGTTTTCCCTCCCCTCCCGGTGAGCGCTTGCGAACCGAGAGAGGGGAGGGTCGGGGTGGGGTGTTGCGCGACAGAGTCTGCGTCTCGCGGTGAGACACCCCACCCCGACCCTCCCCTCTCTCCGCTTCGCGGGGAGGGGAGGGGGCAGAAAGGGTGACGACCTCGCTTTTGCGTTCTACGGTGCGCCGCACGCCATAACTCGGGGGAGGAACAGACCGACGATGCCAGCCCCCGCGCGCTTCAAACGCATCCTCCTCAAGCTGTCGGGCGAGGCCCTGATGGGGACCGCTGCGTATGGCATCGACCCCGCCGAGACCGCGCGTATCGCTGCCGAAGTCAAGCAGGCACGCGACGCCGGGTTCGAATTGTGCCTTGTTGTCGGCGGCGGCAATATCTTTCGCGGCCTGTCGGCGGCGGCGCAGGGCTTCGACCGTGCCAATGCCGATTACATGGGGATGCTTGCGACCGTGATGAACGCGCTGGCCGTCCAGAATGCGCTGGAGCAAGCGGGCGTCGATACGCGCGTCCAGTCGGCGATCCCGATGCCGAGCGTCTGCGAACCCTATATCCGCAGGCGCGCCGAGCGGCATCTGGAGAAGGGCCGCGTCGTCATCTTCGCGGCGGGTACGGGCAATCCGTTCTTCACGACCGACACCGGCGCGGCGCTGCGTGCGGCGGAAATGAAGTGCGACGCGCTGTTCAAGGGCACCAGCGTCGATGGGGTCTACGACGCCGACCCCAAGAAGGTCGCGGGTGCGACGCGCTATGCCGAACTGAGCTTTTCCAAGGTTCTCGCCGACGATCTGAAGGTCATGGATGCGAGTGCGGTCGCGATGTGCCGCGACAACGACATACCGATTGTGGTGTTCAACATCCGCGAGCAGGGCAATCTGGCGCGTGTGCTGGCGGGCGAGGGCGTGTCGACCGTTGTAAAGAACAAGGACTGAGGCGATGGCGGACTTCGATGCGGCGGCGTTCAAGGCCGATCTCGAACGGCGGATGACCGGTGGGCTCGATGCGCTCAGGCACGACCTCGGCGGGCTGCGGACCGGCCGCGCATCGGTGTCGATCCTCGATCCGGTGCAGGTCGAGGTCTATGGTGCCAACATTCCGCTCAACCAGGTCGCGACCGTCACCGTCCCCGAGCCGCGCATGATGTCGGTGCAGGTCTGGGACAAATCGAACGTCAATGCCGTCGACCGCGCCATCCGCGCGGCAGGGCTGGGGTTGAACCCCATCGTCGACGGCACGACGCTGCGCCTGCCGATCCCCGACCTGACCGAGGATCGCCGCAAGGAGCTTGCGAAACTCGCCAGCAAATACGCCGAGGCCGCGCGCATCGCGGCGCGCAACGTCCGCCGCGACGGCATGGAGAGCCTCAAGGCGGCGGAAAAAAAGGGCAAGATCAGCCAGGACGACCAGAAGCGCCTCGAAGGCGAGGTCCAGAAGCTCACCGACAAGTCGATTGCCGACCTCGACGCCGCCGCGACGGCGAAGGAAAAGGAAATCCTCGGCAAGTGAGCGCCGCTGCCGCCCGGAGCGCGACCGGCGGGGCGGATGCCGCGCCGCGTCACGTCGCGATCATCATGGACGGCAACGGGCGCTGGGCGAAGGCGCGCCACCTGCCGCGGCTTGCCGGGCACCGCGCCGGGGTCGAGGCGGTGCGCCGCGTCGTCGAGGCAGCTCCCGATCTCGGTATCGAGGTGCTGACGCTCTACGCTTTCAGCTCGGAGAACTGGAAGCGCCCCGCCGACGAGGTCGGCGATCTGATGGGGCTCCTGCGTCATTATATCCGCAGCGAAATCGCCGAATTGCATGCGAACGGCGTGCGGCTGCGCTTCATCGGCGACTGGCAGCGGCTCAAGCCCGATCTCGTGACGTTGCTCACCGACGCGGCGGCGCGGACGGCGGCTAACGTCAAGATGACGCTGGTCATCGCGCTCAATTACGGCGGGCAGGACGAGCTCGTTCGCGCGGCGCGGGCGCTCGCGGGAACCCCGCCGGAGGCTATCGATGCGGCGGCCATCGAGGCGCGGCTCGACACCGCCGGACTGCTGCCGCTCGATCTGGTGGTGCGGACGTCGGGCGAGCAGCGCCTGTCGAACTTCCTGCTGTGGCAGGCGGCCTATGCCGAATTCGTCGTGACCGAGCGGCTGTGGCCCGATTTCGACCGTGGCGCGCTCGCCGAGATGGTCGCCGAGTTCGCCACCCGCGAGCGTCGCTATGGCGGTCGCTGACGTGGCCGCGCCGGGGAGCGGACTGGCGGTGCGTGCGCTGACCGGCGTCGTGCTGATCGCGGTCGCGCTGGCTGCGGTGCGGATGGGCGGCGTCGCGTTCACTGCGCTGGTCGCGGTTGCGGTGCTGCTGATGTTCGCCGAATGGTGCGTCATGCACGGTGTTCCGCGCGGCTTCCGGCAAGTCGGACTGGTGATCCTCGCGCTCACCGTCGCGCTGGCGAGCTATGGCTCGGCGACGCAGGCGCTGTTGTGCGCGGCGGCGGGCGGGTTGCTGCTCGGGCTGTTCGCGCGGAGCTACGACCGGCGACGTGCGGCGTGGCTCGCGGCGGGAGTGATTTATTGCGGGGCGCCGGCGGTCGCGCTGATCGGGCTGCGCGGGCTGCCGCAGGGTTTCGCACTGACCGTCTGGACGCTCGCCATCGTCTGGGCGACCGATATCTTCGCCTATTTTGCCGGGCGCAGCATCGGCGGGGCCAAGCTCGCGCCGCGCATCAGCCCGAACAAGACTTGGGCGGGGCTGGCGGGGGGCATGGCGGGCGCGGCGCTGACCGCTTGGCTGCTCGCGCAATATTTCGGCGGATCGGTTGCGGTACAGCGGTACGCGCTCCTCGTCGCGCCGATGCTCGCGCTGCTTGCCCAAGGCGGCGACCTGTTCGAAAGCTGGATGAAGCGCGATTCCGGGGTCAAGGATTCCGGCAATTTGCTG
>CAXTSL010000083.1:0-13854 GCA_964246975.1 uncultured Sphingomonadaceae bacterium | reverse complement strand
GGACCAGCCGGATCGCCTTGCGATAGCCCTCGGGCTTGCCCATCCCGAAATTGTGCTTGAGGCGGGTCGCGGTGTCGAAGCCCTTCTCGTGCCCCAGCACCATCACCTTGCGCCCGCGGAAGGTCGCGAATCCGCCTTGGATCGCTTGATCGTCGGCGAAGGCGCGGTCGCCCGCCAAGGCCACGAATTCGTCGAACAGCCCGGCGACGTAATCGCGGAAGTGCGGGCGCTCGGCGTGGCGCGCGACCTGCGTCTTCTGCCACGGGGTCAGCCGCGCGAAAGTGTCCTTCAGCAGCTTGTCGGACTTGGTCTGCAACCGCGCGATGTCGGCGGACAGGTCGACCGTCCCGTCGGCGGCGGTATCGCGGAGCTCGTCGATCCGCGCCTGGAGCTCGGCGATCGGCTTTTCGAAATCGAGGAAACTGGGCATCGGCGGCGGTTACGGCGGCGCAACGGTCGCGTCAACGTGAGGGCATTAGCCCTCTCCCGCTTTCGCGGGAGAGGAGGGGCCCGCCGCTAAGCGGTGGGAGGTGAGGGTCTTCTTCTTCGATCGTCAAGTAGAATACCCTCACCGCTGCGACTAGGCAGCAAGCTGCCAAGTCTCGCTCAGCATCGGGTAAACTGCGCTCCGCGCTGTTTGGGTCATGCTGGGGGCATGACCGACCGGATGCTCCCGCGAAGGCGGGGGACGGCTGAAGATGGCCACTGCGCTATCCGTCCGTCAGCGGATGCCGCGCGTTGACCAGTTCGACCAGGCGGCTGGCATCGACGTGGGTGTAGATCTCGGTCGTCGCGATATCGGCATGGCCCAGCATCGCCTGGAGCGCGCGCAAGTCCGCGCCGCCGGCGAGCAGGTGCGTCGCGAAGGCGTGGCGCAGCACATGCGGGCTGATCCGGTCGGGCGGGATGCCCGCCTCCGCCGCCAGGCCCTTGAGCACCTGATAGAGCCGGATGCGGCTGAGATGGCGCTTGCCCGATGGAAACAGCCACGCGCTATCCTCCGGCACCCGCGTCCGCCACAGCGCCACGGCGGCCCGGGCGCGGTCGGACAGCGGCACCAGCCGCTCCTTGCCGCCCTTGCCGCGCAGGATCAGGTACGGCCGGTCGGGCGCGATCGCGCGGCGCGGCAGCGACACCAGCTCGGTCGCGCGCAGGCCCGAGCCGTAGAGCAACTCGACCAGCGCGGACAGGCGCAGATCGTTCGGGTCGGGCGGATCGCGCGCGATCCGCGCGGCGATGGCGGCGAACAGCCGGTCGATATCGCCATGGTCGAGCACCTTGGGCAACCCGCGCGACGCGCCCGGCCGGGGCAGCGCGCCGCCGGGGTCGTCCGCGCGGTGGCCTTCATCCGCAAGGAACGCGAAGAACCGCCGCAGCGCCGCCGACTTGCGCGCCACGCTCGATTTGGACAGCGCCAGCCACTGCGCGCCGAGTTTCGCGAGGTCGTCGGGCGCGGCGCTGCTCAAGCGACCGTTCAGGAACGCCGAGGCCAACGCCAGATCGCTGCGATACGCCGCGATGGTATTCTTCGCCGCGCCCGCTTCCGCCGCCATCATCTCCAGGAAGCGATCGATCAGCGCGCGGTCCTCGCTCGCGGCGCCCGCGCCGGTCAAAGCCGGCTCATTGCCTCGACGGCGACCATCCGCGCCTCGCCCGGCATGCCGACCGCGCGCAGCGCCGAGACGATGTGGTAGACCGTCTCCGGCGCGACGCCGTGCCACGACCGCGTCTGCATGCCGACCGCGGCGAGCAGCACCACCGTGCCCGGCTCCCGCTCGCGCGCCGCGCGCTCGATCGCCTGCGTCCAGCTATCGCGGTGCCCGATGCGCACGCCGAGCGACCGCGCCCCGCTCTCGACATCGCCTTCGGGCAGGCGCCCCATCCCGGCGAGCGCGGCAAAGAACATGCGCTGCTTCAGGCCCTCCGGATCCTTGCCCGCATAGGCGCCGACATCGCCATAGCCGGCCGGCGGCGCCTCGGGATCGACCAGCGTCAGCATCGCCCAGCCGTCGCCGCCGCGCGCCACCTTGCCGCGCCAGCGCAGCGCCGGCGTATCCAGCCCGGCGCTCAGCATCGACGCGATCAGCCGGTCGGCATCGGGTTTTTCGAGACCGGTCGGCAGGCGCGACGCCGCCCCCGCCGTCAGCACCAGCCGGGCATAGCGGCCCTCCGCCGTTTTGGGCTCGTCCCACAAGCGCGTCATCGCCGCCGCGCGCGCGGTCGCGTCCGCTCCCTCATACGCCGCGCGCAGATCGCGCGCGATGCCGGCCTCGGCCAGCGACTGGTCGTCGCCCGCGTCGATCGCGCTGTACAGATCGACCAACGCCACGCTCGACAGGATACCGCGCGCCGCCGCCAGTTCCGCCACCGCCGCGCGCGCGCTCGGCGCGAGCGCGGGCGACAGCGCGCGCCAGCCCTGCACCGCCAGCGTCGTCGTCGCGAGCAGGCTGTCGGGAATGTCGACCGCCGTCGCCGTGGCGAGGCCGTAGCGCCACGCGGTCAGCGCGTCGACGCCGTCCCACTCGATCGTCACCGCCTGACGCCCGCGCGCGCCGGTGCCGGCGACCTTCTGCGCCAAGAGCAGATCGATGCCCCCGGCCAGCCCGGTGCGCCGCGCCTGCGCGATCATCGGCTGCGCCTTGCCCGGCTGGCCCGAAAGTCCCGCGCACATCGCGCGCGCCAGCACCCAGCCGCGCTCGCGCCCGAGCCGCGCGCCGGCCTCGGCCGCAGGACACAGCGCCGCCGGGTCGCCCGTCGCCAGCGCCGCCTGCATCGCGGCCTCGAACATCTTGGGCGTGTAATCCTCGGTATCGACCGCCTGCGCCAGCGCGCGCGCCGCGACCGCTTCGCCCATCCGCGTCAGCAGCCAGGACCGTTCGGCGGCGAAGTCCACGCCGTTCACCCCGCGCGGCGTATCGACCTTCGCCAGCAGCGCGCGGCGCAGCGCGATCGACACCCAGCGCGAGGCGACCGGCGCGCGCAGGCGGCGCATCAGCATTTCGAGGAACCGTCCGTCGGCCCGCCCGAACGCGCGCGGCCCCATCGCCCCTTCCGCCGGGCCGACCACGCCGACGCGCGCGAGCGAGCGGCGGGCATAAGCCGGCATGTCGGCACGCACGAATGCCGCGAAGTCGGTCGGCGCGGGCGGCGTCGCGCCTGGGCTCGGCGTCGCCCCCGGGGTCGGCAGGACCGGCCCGGCATCGCTCAACGGCGGCGACAGGGCCGGCGGGACGCCCGGTGGCGGCGCGAGGGCCGGCCCGGGTTGCACCGGCTGCGGGCGCGGCGGCGCGGGGGCCGGGGTCGGATCGCCGAAGCCCGGCGGCAGGATCGATTCGGGCTTGTCCTGCCCCAGCGCGGGGAGCGCCCCCGCCACCAAGGCGACCGTCAGAGGCACCGCCGCGAGCGCGGCGAGCAGGCCGCTACTTCTGGAGATTCGCAAGCGGCACGACCTTTTCGACATGCGTCAGCGGCCTTTCGCGCGCCAGGCGCGACAGGCCGAACAACAAGCCCAGCACCACGACCACGACGACGAGCAGCACGACGATCAAACGGGACATGGACGGGACCTGTAACAAAATTCGGGAAAGGGGCGAGCAGGCTTTTGCCCGAGCGGCATGGGCGCTGTATAGCCCCCGCTTCGATGTTGCAAAGCCCCGCACCCCCTCCCGACCCTGGCGCCGGCCAGGCCCCCACATGGTCCGGCCAGCCGATCGTGCTGGTCGGCCTGATGGGTGCCGGCAAATCGACCGTCGGGCGCCGGCTCGCCACCCGGCTCGGCCTGCCCTTCGTCGATGCCGATCATGAGATCGAGACCGCCGCGGGCATGTCCATCGCCGATATCTTCGAACGGTTCGGCGAAACCTATTTCCGCGACGGCGAACGCCGCGTGATCGCGCGGTTGATGGACGGGGAGAAGCGCGTGATCGCGACCGGCGGCGGCGCGTTCGTCGACGAGCGGACGCGCGCCGCGATCCTCGCCACCGGCTTCGCGGTGTGGCTCGACGCGCATCCCGCCGTGCTCGCCGACCGCGTCGCGCGGCGCGACACCCGGCCGTTGCTGCGCGGCCGAAACCCGATCGAGGTGCTCGAGGAGCTGGCGCGGGTCCGCAACCCGCTCTACGCGACCGCGCATCTGCGCGTCTCCAGCCACCGTGCGCCGCACGATGCGACCGTCAACGCCATCCTGAAAGCGCTCGGCCAGATATGATGATGCTCTCATGCCGGTGATAAAGGTGGCGCTGGGCGCGCGCAGTTACGACGTGGCGATCGCGGCCGGGCTGCTGGCGCGCGCCGGGGAGCGACTCGCGCCCTTGTCGCGTGGGCGGACGATGGCGATCGTCACCGACGAGAACGTCCTGCCGCACCTCGCCACGCTGCGAACGTCGCTGACCGCCGCGGGCGTGGCGAGCGAAACGATCGTGCTGCCGCCGGGCGAAGGCACCAAGAGCTGGGCGATGCTGGAGCGGCTGACCGACCGGCTGCTCGATCTCGGCGTCGAGCGCGGCGACCATGTCGTCGCGCTGGGCGGCGGGGTGATCGGCGATCTCGTCGGCTTCGCATGCAGCATCCTCAAGCGCGGCTGCGGCTTCGTGCAGATCCCCACCACCTTGCTCGCGCAAGTCGATTCGTCGGTCGGCGGCAAGACCGCGATCAATGCGGCGGCGGGCAAGAACCTCGTCGGCGCGTTCCACCAGCCCGCTCTGGTGCTGATCGACCCAGACGTGCTCGACACGCTGCCGCCGCGCCAGGTCCGCGCCGGCTATGCCGAGGTCGTGAAATACGGGCTGATCGACGATCCCGCCTTCTTCGCCTGGTGCGAGGCGAACGCCGCCGCGCTGATCGGCGGCGACCCGGCCGCGCGGACCCACGCCATCGCCCACTCGGTCGCCGCGAAAGCGCGCATCGTCGCCGAGGACGAGCGCGAGACCACCGGCGCACGGGCGCTGCTCAATCTGGGCCACACCTTCGGCCATGCGCTGGAGGCGGAAGCGGGGTTCTCCGACCGATTGCTCCACGGCGAGGCGGTCGCGGCGGGGATGGCGCTGGCGTTCGGCTATTCCGCCGCGCACGGCCTCGCCCCGGTAGCGGACGCCGCGCGGGTCGCGGCGCATCTGCGCGCGGCCGGCTTGCCGGACGGCGCGGCGGCGGCGGGCATCGCGGCGACCGGCGAGACGCTGGTCGCGCACATGTTCCATGACAAGAAGATGGACGCCGGCACCCTCCCCTTCCTGCTGGCGCGCGGGATCGGACGGACGTTCCTCGACAAGTCGGTGAAGCTGGCGGACGTGCGGGCGTTCCTGGACAGGGTTGCTTAGACCGCCTTCCGCTCTGCCCTTTCCCGGCGAAGGCCGGGGCCAAGTCGCGCAGGTTGAAGTTTCGAGCGCCGCCCTCTACAAAGATTGCGTCGCAACTGGGCCTCGGTCTTCGCCGGGGAAGGAAATCAGGAAGCGAATTCCCAATGCCCCACGGCATCGCCAAGGCGAACCTTCCGACCAAGACCTGCCCGGCCTGCCGGCGTCCCTTCGCCTGGCGCAAGAAATGGGCGCGAGACTGGGAGAATGTCGTCTACTGCTCGGACCGATGCCGGAAGGCGGCGAAATAGCCCGTTAAAGTGCCTGTTTTTTGGGCAAGAGTCACAAAGGTCGCGCCCTACAGCCTTTTTCTCGACAAGCCCGGCCGCAGCACGGCTCGACGGCTTGAAGAACGAATCGCGAGGATGACAGGCGGTCGCGGTGTAGGACAGCGCGGATGTCGGCGTCCGGTCGAGCGCGGACTCCAGCTCCCCCTGCCTGGCAGGCGGGGAGGCACATGGGTCCGCTGCCGGGGCATAGCGGCGCTCCCTACCCGCGCGCCACCCACGCCAGCCACAACCACCCCGCGATCAGCATCGCCCCGCCCAGCGGCGTGATCGCCCCGAACCAGCGCGGTGCGCCCAGCGCCATCAGGTACAGCGTGCCCGCGAAGATCGCCCCGCCGGCGACGAAACACCCTGCCGGCCCGCGCGCCTCCATCCGCAGCGCGACCAGCGCCGCGACCGCGTGGACAAGCTGATACTGTCCCCCGGTCCTGAGCCATTCCTGCGCCTGTCCGCTCGCGCCGTGCGCGCCGAACGCGCCGGCGCCGACCGCCGCCGCGCCGGACAGCGCCGCCAGGACCGCCAGCCAGTTCATCCCGCTTGCTCCTCCGCCGGGCGATCGTTGAGCGAGCCCTCGCGCTCGTCCTGCGTGATGATGCTGTCGCGCGCGGCGCGGATGTCGCCCGCCTCGACCTGCGCGCGCAACCGTTCCTTGTCCTTGCGGCGGTACAGATCCTCGGTGCGGTCGATCTCGGCCTCGTCGACGCCCAGGCTGGTCAACGCCATCCGCCCCATCTTCACCGCCGATTCGAGCACTTCGCGCACCACCCCGTCGACGGCCGCGCCCTTCAGCTTGATGACGGCGCGGCGATCGTACGCCCGCACATAGATCGACGCGGCGGGAAACGCCTCGTGCACGCCCTCGATCAGGTCGGGCGAAAGCTGGTCGCCGTCCATGCAGAACAGGATCAGCTCGGCCTCGCCCGCGCCGGCCTGGCGCAGCAAGTCCATCCGCGTGCCGTCCCCGTAATACACCTTCGCGCCGAATTCGCCGGCGACGTCGATCATCTCGATGTCGGTGTCGATCAGCGTCACCGGCACGCCCTGCGCGATCAGCATCTGCGCGACGGTCTGGCCGAAACGCCCGTAACCGACGATCAGCGCGTTCGCCCCGTCCGCGGTGGGACCGTCGCGGTCGCCCGCCACGATCGGCTCGGCGCGGATGCGTTGCGTCACCCGCATCAGGAACGGCGTCGTCGCCATCGACAGCGTGACGATCGCCCCGAACAGGCTCGCCGCCTCGGGCGCGATCAGGAAGGCGTGCTGCGCCTGCGCGAACAGCACGAAGCCGAATTCGCCGCCCTGGCTGAGCAGCAGGCCGAGCGCGAGCGCGGCGCGCCACTTCATGCGGAACGCCATGCCGATGCCGAAGATGATGAGCGCCTTGGTCGCGATCAGCGCGCATGCCATGCCGATGACGAAGAACGGCCGCTCGGCGATGGCGTGCAGGTCGAGCATCATCCCGACCGCGAGGAAGAACAGGCCGAGCAGGATCGAGCGGAACGGCTCGACATCGGCCTCCAGCTCGTGCCGATACGGGCTGTCGGCCAGCATCACGCCCGCGACGAACGCGCCGAGCGCGGTGGACAGGCCGAGCGCTTCCATGATCGCCGCCGCCGCGACGACGGTGAACAGGGCGGCGAACACGAACATCTCGCGCTCGCCCAGATCGCCGATGATGCGGAACAGCGGCCGCAGCAGGAAGCGCCCGGCCAGCACCAGCCCCGCCACCGCCGCGACGGTGTAGAGCAGCAGCAGCCACCCCGGCGGCCCGCCCGCGTCCGCCGGATTGCGCGACAGCACCGCGACCAGCGTGATGAGCGGGACGATCGAGAGGTCCTGGAACAGCAGGATGGAAAAGGCACGCTCGCCGAACGGGGTACGCAGGCGGCCGGCGGATTGCAGCATCGGCAGCACCTGCGCGGTCGACGACAGCGCCAGCGGCAGGCCCAGCACCAGCGCCGCCGAGCCGGAGAAGCGCGTCGCCAGCCACACCACGCCCGTCACCGCGAGGCCGCACGCCAGCACCTGCAACAGGCCGAGCCCGAAGATCTCCTTCTTCAGCGCCCATAGCCGCGCCGGGTTCAGCTCCAGCCCGACGATGAACAGCAGCAGCGTGATGCCGAGTTCGGCCACGCCGATCTTCGCTTCGGCGTCCCCCACCAGATGCAACACTTGCGGCCCGACCACCGCGCCCGCGACGAGATAGCCGAGCGTCGCGCCCAGCCCGAAGCGGCGGAAGATCAGGACGAAGACGAGCGCGAAACCGCCGAGGACGACACCGTCGAGCAGCAGCGATTCGCTCATGCGGGGAGCTTTTCGGCGGCCAGGGCGGCGGCTTCGGCGGCAGCCTCGAAGGCGAGCCGGATCGACGCGTGGCGCGCGCTGTGCGGCAGCGCGGGCGTAAACAGTTCGAAGCCGGGCCATTCGGGCTGCGGCCCCTCGCCGGCCAGCCACGCGGTCAACGCGTCGCGCGCGACGGCGATTTCCGGCGCCGTCTTGCCGACGACGCCCGCGCCCAGCAACGACGCCGACGCCTGGCCGAGCGCGCACGCCCGCACCAG
The DNA here is from genome assembly GCA_964246975.1 of uncultured Sphingomonadaceae bacterium. Taxonomy (GTDB): domain Bacteria; phylum Pseudomonadota; class Alphaproteobacteria; order Sphingomonadales; family Sphingomonadaceae; genus Glacieibacterium. Next base: position 5,655 of record CAXTSL010000083.1, on the reverse strand, counting down.
CAGGCCGAGATCGGACACACGGCCCGCCCCGTCCACATTGACGTCCACCGTCACCCGGCTCCCGCATACCGGCGAGCGCTTCTCCGACTTTCCCATCGGATCGGCGAGGCGTTCGTGATACGGGATCGTCGCCGCGAGCCGGAGGATCTCCCTATTGTAAAGCGGCGCGTTCATGGGGGCGATGTAGGGTGCTTCCGCCTGTTCGTCACCCCGGCCCCTTCGGCGAAGCTCGGGACAGGCCTGTGCCGGGGTCCACCGAGCCGCGAGCGATGCGGTCGCGGTGCCGTTAATGCCGGAACGTGTCCGGCATGACGAATTACTCGTTGCGCTCCGTCTCAGTGGCACCCGCATTTTCCGGCGACCCATTGTCCGGATGACCGAACACCGGCTGGCCCTTGCGCCGGCGGTCGACGAAATCGGCGATGCCCGCGCTGGTCGCGTTGAGCAGCGGATAGGTCCGCGCCGAGGTCAGCCAGTCGGGCCGGTGCGTCGGGCCGCCGCGCACGGTGTCGGTCATCAGCACGACGAGCAGGAAGGCGAGGCTCGCCAGGATCAGCCCCTTAAACGCGCCGAAGCCGAAGCCGAGCGCGCGGTCGACCGGCCCCAGCACCGAATCGCGCGTGCGCGATCCGATCGCGTTCGCCACCATCCGCCCGCCGAAATAGGTGACGCCGGCGAGGATCGCGAAGGCCAGTACCGCCGCGCCCGTCGTCGTGCCGACCACGCCGCTCAGCGCGTGCGTCAGCGCGACGTGGAACAGCTTCACCGCGAACACGATCGCGACCCAGGCGAACAGCGACAGCACCTCCGTCACGAACCCGCGCATCAGGCCGAGCACGGCGGCCCCGCCGACGGCGAGAAGGACGAGGATGTCGAGCGCGGTGAGATTCATGGGAAGCGTCTTAGTCGGGCGCGACGGGGGAAGTCGAGTGGAGACCTGATCCGCGATTCGTCTCCGGCGGCGGCGCGTGGTGCGATCGCCCCCTGCGCCGCCCGCATTTGCACCCTGCCCGCAACCCGCTAGGACGGCCGCGATGGCCAACGTCCTCAACATCGCGCAGTCCATCCTCGGCCAGCCGTGGCGCTGGCGTTGGCTGGAGACCGATGCGCGCGACCCGGGCTTCGCGCCCGACGACCTCGTCACGCAACTCCTCCTCGCACGCGGCTGCCCGCGCGACGCGCTCGACGCGCACAAGACGCCGAGCATCCGCGCCTTCATGCCCGACCCCTCCATCTTCCGCGACATGGACCGCGCCGCCGACCGCCTCGCCGATGCCGTGGAGGCAAGCGAGCAGGTCGCGATCTTCGGCGATTACGACGTCGACGGCGCGACCTCCGCGGCGCTGCTGATCCTGCTGCTGCGCGAGCTCGGGCTGGAGGCGCGCGCCTACATCCCCGACCGGCTGATGGAAGGATACGGCCCGTCCGGCGCGGCGCTGGTGCGGCTGAAGGACGAAGGCGCGAGCCTGATCGTGACGGTCGATTGCGGTGCGCAGGCGTTCGAGGCGCTCGCCATGGCGCGCGATGCCGACGTCGACGTCGTGGTGGTCGATCATCACAAATGCGCCGCCGCCCTCCCCTTCGCGCATGCCCTGGTCAACCCCAACCGGCTCGACGAGGATCAGGGTGAAGGTGGCGGCGCGGCGCACGGGCATCTCGCGGCGGTCGGCGTCGCCTTCCTGCTCGGCGCGGCGCTGGTGCGGACACTGCGCGCGCGCGGCTATTTCGCCGATCGCGCCGAACCGAGATTGCTCGACCTGCTCGACCTCGTCGCGCTCGGCACGGTGGCCGACGTCGCCTCGCTCAAGGGTCTCAACCGCGCGTTCGTGGCACAGGGCCTCAAGGTGATGGCGCAGCGCCGCAATATCGGCCTCAACGCGTTGATCGCCGCCGCCCGCCTCACCCGCGCACCGACCTGCACCGATCTCGGCTTCGCGCTCGGCCCGCGCATCAATGCCGGCGGGCGCGTCGGCAAGTCCGATCTCGGCGTGCGCCTGCTCACCACGCGCGACCCGGCCGAGGCCGACCGCATCGCCGTCGAGCTCGACTGCCTCAACGAGGAACGTCGCGCGATCGAGGGCGTCGTGCAGGAAGCGGCCGAAGTGATTGCAGCGAGCAAAAGCAACCGTGCGGTGATCGTCGTCGCCGGGCATGGCTGGCATCCCGGCGTCATCGGCATCGTCGCCGGGCGGTTGAAGGAGAAATTCGGCCGCCCCGCCCTCGTCATCGCGCTGGACGATCGGGGCATCGGGAAGGGCTCCGGCCGCTCGATCCCCGGCGTCGATCTCGGCGCGGCGGTGCTGGCGGCGAAGGACGGCGGCTTGCTCGTCGCGGGCGGCGGGCATGCGATGGCGGCGGGGCTGACCATCGCGGAAGGACAGATCCAGGCGTTCGGCGATTTCCTGAGCGAGCGCCTCGACGCCGCCGTGACCCGCGCGATGGGCGACCGCGCGCTGCTGCTCGATGCGGTGCTGACCGCGGGCGGCGTGACGCCCGATCTGGTCGCGGCGATGGACGCGGGCGGGCCGTACGGCATGGGCTGGCCGCAACCGCGCGTCGTCGCCGGGCCGGTGCGGATCGTGAAGGCGGACGTCGTCGGCAACGGCCATGTCCGCGCGATCGTCGCCGGAGACGGCGGCGGCACGCTCAAGACCGTCGCCTTCCGCCAGGCCGACACCGCGCTCGGCGCGGCGCTGCTCGGTGCGCCGCCGCACCGCAAGCTGTGGCTGGCCGGCCGCGCGCGGATCGACGACTGGCGCGCGCGCCCGGCGGCCGAACTCCACCTCGACGACGCCGCCTGGGCCGATTGACGGCTTGACCGTCGCGCCCGCTTTGCCTAACGGCCCTGACGCATCCGAACCATCGGGTACGGCCCCTTCGTCTAGCGGTTAGGACGCGGCCCTTTCACGGCTGAAGCACGGGTTCGATTCCCGTAGGGGTCACCATTCTTTTCAAGCACTTAGCGGCTAGAACTCGGCGGCTGGTGACGTTTTCGGTAATAGTTCGGTTATAAACACGCTGAGACAGCGTGAACCGACCGGGAACAGATTGAGCTTAGAGTGGGAACTACATGCCATCCAGCAAGCTAGGCGGCGGTCCGAATGGCTTGCAGATATTGAGCACCCCGCCGCCGGACATCTCCAGCTTGCCGTCGAGCGCCAGCAACTTTTTGTCGAAGGTGTGTAACGCCGTCACATCAGCAACGATGGCGGTAGCGAGATGCACCGCGTCGGGCGGCTTCAACCCCGGATAACCGCTCTGCATCAGCTTGCGCGCGAGCGTGCCAACATTACGGTCCGTCGCAACAACCAAGATGTAGTCGTTTCTGAAAAAGTCGGAGAGGTCATCGCCGTCGACTGCCTTCACTTCATCGTGCTTGCACACCTCGGCCAAGGCCAAGCCTGAGGTCGCTATCTCTAGCTGCTTCTTCGCCGCGAGGCCGATGACATGATTGCACAGCTTGGCTCGATCTTCGACGCCGCCGCCCTTTAGCGGGGACTGCTCCTGGATGATCATGGCGATCCAGGCGCATGAGTCCCACGCATACCTAGGCGTCGCCATTCCGCACCTTCTCTAGGTATTCCTCGGAACTCAGCCCACCAGTGAACTGCCGGTCAATCACATCTCCGGGGCCAGGTAAGCTCCTTGCCGGATCCGCAAACTCCAGCCGGGTGATGTCGGCTTGGGATATCTTGCCGAGCGAACGATAGCGCAGAACGCCGAGCGCCGTGACACGACGCTGCTTCCACACCACATTGGCCACCGGCTCCTGCTCCAGCGCGCTCAGCGCCTCGCCCGCGAGGAAGCACTTCACGTCGGCATTGGTAAGCCGGCTTCGCACCACGATGAAGGGGTGCCCCCACGCATCGGCACCTACGGACTGGATTAGCCCTTCAACGCTGCCAAGCTCCTTGTAGGGATGGACCGGGTCGTCCTCACGCACGAGGGCGATGTGGTCGATCGTCGCCACCGCCTCGGTCGGTCGAAACACTAGCTCGACAGCTCCATCAGCGGTGACGCTCGTCTCGGCGAGGCCACGGGTGACGCGACGCGCAAACCGATCGGCAGCCTCAAGCACGTTGTCGGTGAAGTGCAGCGGCCGCACGCTTTCGCGCTGCAGGCGCTCCAGTCCGTAGGAGGTCTGTTGACGCGCGCGTGCGGCTAGGCTGGCACCATCCGGAAACCCGCGACGCGCTACAGCTTCGACCGTGATCGTGGCGGGGCTGTTCTTGCTCAGGCCCACGACGCGCCAGTCATACTGTTCGGCATTTTTCTCCGACATGGACGCAGCGACGCCATTTATCATCTCAAAATAGTCGCGCACCTGATCGAGCAGGTCATCCAGCAGTGGAGCGTCATCCTCACCGCGTCCGGCGATGCTGAGCTGAACAGTGGTGGCCATCAGAGTAACCCTCCCTGTTCCGTCGTGGAGCCTCAAGACAGCATACAGCCGGAAAATTACGGCGACGTAAAGGCCGCTCGCTTATCAGCTATTCGCATTAACCACACGATTCGGATGAGAACAGTCGTTGGCGCCGCGCTTCCAGCGTTCACGTGACGAACATCGCCTCGACCAGAGCCTGCATCAATACCCCGCGTGGCACCGGCACGCCGACCGACACGTAATCGTGATTGTGTGCCAACCGCGTCCCGTAGAGTGCGATCCACTGCCGCCCGTGCTGCCGCCAGGCTCTCTGCAATGCAGGGACCGGCATCAATTTGCACGTGCCGGCGGGCGCGAACGCATAGGCAATAAAATCGCACGCCAGCGGCTTCTGCACCCAGCCTGGTGCCTTGCGCGCTTCGTCCGACCAGCGTTCCAGCAGCACGTCGGGCCAGTCGGCGGGGCGCACCTTCTCGTCCACCGTATAGGTTCGACCGCATGCCAGCGTCAGCAGCCGGTCGATACCGCCGCGCTGCGCCCATCCATCCTGTCGAACGGCGACGGCAGACACGAGCGTTGGAAACGCCTTCTGATACATTGGCATCCACCAGTCAGCGTCCACATACCAGTTCGAGAGCGCGAGGCTCTTGCCGAAGTGGTGCACGCGAGGCGAACGCGACGAACCCGCCCCCCGGCGATCTGACCGGGGCGACGGGCGTAATGCTGCTGATCTGGCAGGCTGTGTCAGGGGCGTCGTTTCCTTTGCCGTAAACGGGGATGGCGTCGCCGCAGCATCGTGAGCGTGGCAGCCCGCGTGCTCATGCGAAGCGCGTAGTGCACGTCGAGCACGTCGCCCGCCCAGCCGAACCGCCTTCGCTCGATCCGATTGCAACGGGTATGACGGATGCGGCGAACATGGGCTTCGCGGCTCTTACGCGCGCCTGGCGGCGGGGCGGAATGAACCTCTCCATCCTCGTTCTCGGGCTCGCGCTCGTCGATCCCTTCGAGGTCGCCAGGTTCTTCGTCGTCCTCGTGCCAAGGGCCGGTCGGTGCTGGGCCAGGACCGCACCAGCGGCCCCGCTCATCAACCCAGTGATTGCCGGCTTCGCTGTCTTCCATCTCTGGATCAGGATCGAGTTCGTCCATGCGCTCGATCGCCTGAGACACGAGTCGATCCAGCGCCGCACGCGGCAAGCTGGGGATGGCGCACAGGAGATGACGTGCCCCCCGTTTCTTCATCCACCTGGAACTAGAGACCGTCCCTTCGAAGG
>CAXTSL010000082.1:0-14308 GCA_964246975.1 uncultured Sphingomonadaceae bacterium | reverse complement strand
ACGCCGCGCTCGGCACCCTCGCGGCGCTCGTCGCGACGCTGCTCGGGCTGTTCATGCTCGCCTATGTCGTGCTGTTCGTCACCAAGGGGCGGTTCCTCAAGGGGTCGTTCGAGCGGCTGGCGAGCAGCTATGCCGACCGGGGGGTGCGTGTCGGCGGCGACTTCCAGTTCTACCTGAACCCGCACATCAAGTTCTACGCCGAGGATCTGCAGGTCGATAACCCCGCCTGGGCGCGCGACCGCCAGCTGTTCACCGCGCGGCGGATCGATACCGAGGTCGGCATCTGGCGGCTGATCGCGGGCGAGCGGCGGGTGCGCTTCCTCGATCTCGACGACGGCGTCGTCGGTGCCGAGATCGACGCGAACGGCCGCAACACCTGGACCTTCGCGGGCGACGAGCCCTTCAAGATTCCCGCCATCGACCGCGCGCGCATCACCGGCACTTCGGTCCATTACATCGACGCGCCGCGCAAGGCCGATGTGCGCTTCGCCGTCGGCGATGTCGGCGCGTCGCAGGCCGCCGACGCGCAGCGCGATGCGGGCGCGCGCATCGCGATCGCCGGGCCGCTGACCTTCACCGGATCGGGCACTGCGCTCGACGCGCCGTTCACCCTCAAAGGCGCGCTGACGACGCCGAACGAGACCATCGCGGGCGGGCGCGTCGGGCTGACCCTCGATGCGGCGCTGCTCGAGACGCGCGTCGCGGTGTCGGGAACCCTCGCCGGGCTGACGTCGCTCGACGGGGCCGACCTGACGCTGACCGCGCGCGGCAGCGATCTCAGCGTCCCGGCGAAGTTCGCCGGGCAAAAGGCTCCCGCCAAGGCGTTCAGCGCGCGCGGTCGCCTGCAGCCCATCGACGCGGCGCGGCCCGGCGCGGGATCGCGCGTCGCGCTGCATGTCGATGGCGTCGAGACGCGCGCCGACGTGACCGGCACGGTCGAGAGCCTCAAGTCGATCGCCGGTGCGAATCTGGTCTTCAAGGCGGCGGGCCCCAATCTCGCCGCGCCGATGCTGTTGTTCGGACAGACGGCACCCGCGACGGCCTTCCGGGTGGACGGCGCCGTCAAGCCCGAGGGCGGGCGCTCGCGCCTGCTCGTCCACGCCGACGCCGCAGCTACCCATCTCGACGCGTCGGGGCTGCTGCCGCGCGACAATTCGCTCGACGGCAGCGAATTGTCGGTCGCCGTCAAGGGCCAGAACCTCCAGACCGCGTTCAAGCTGTTCGGCCTCGTGTCGCCCGCGACGCGCCCCTACCGCCTCGCCTCGCGGCTGGTGAAGGACGGCAAGGTCTATCGTTTCCGCGCACTCAGCGGCCGCATCGGCGGTTCGGACATTGGCGGCGCGATGACCGTCGACATCTCGGCCGCGAAGCCGTTGCTGACCGCCGACCTGAAGACCAAGACGCTGCAGATGATTGATATCGGGCCGTTGATGGGTTATTCGCCCGAGGCGCTCGACAAGCGCGGCGCGGCGGCGGTGGTGCAGCAGGTCGCGGGCCGCCCGCGCGTCATTCCCGATGCGCCGCTCGCCTTCGAGCAGCTCAAGGCGTTCGACGCGCACGTCAAATACGCCGCCGCGACGGTCAGCTCGCCGACGGTGACCTTCAAGAACCTGACCCTCGGTCTCGATCTCGTCGACCGGCGGCTGACGCTCAAGCCGCTGGCGTTCGACATCATCGGCGGGCGGCTGACCGCCGATATCGACCTCAATGCGCGCGTCGCGCCGGTCGAGACCGCGTACGACATCAAGATGAGCCGCGTGCCGCTGGGGCAGCTGCTGACCTCGTTCGATGTCGAGAAGAGCGGCACCACCGCGAGCGTCTTCGGGCGCGTCCAGCTCAAGGGTTACGGCGACACGATGCGCAAGTCGCTCGCCACCGCGTCGGGACGCATTGCGCTGATCTTTCCGGCGGGCACGCTGTGGGTCCGCAATATCGAGCTCGGCAAGCTCGACCTGCAGAATTACATCTCGTCGGGGCTGCTGGCAAAGCTCAAGAAACCGCAGGAAATCCGCTGCGGCATCGTCGCCTTCACCGTCAAGGACGGCATTTCGCGCGCCGATCCTGTCCTGTTCGATACCAAACGCGCCAATTTCCGGGGCGAAGGCCAGTTCAGCTTCCGCGACGAATCGCTGGCGCTGTCGGTGCGCGGCGATTCGAAGGAATTCAGCCTGTTCTCGGGCCAGTCGCCGGTCGGCGTCGGCGGCTGGTTCGCCGCTCCCGCGATCCAGCCGATCTCGCGTCAGCTGATTACCCGCGCGGCGGTCGGCGTCGGGCTCGGCGTCGCCACCGGGGGATTGGGCGCGCTGCTCGCCTTCGTCGACATCGGCGACGCCAAGAATGTCAATTGCGCCGCCGTCGGGGCCGCCAAGACCGCCGTCGAAGTCGACGCCGCGCCGGGCGACGCCAAATCGAGAAAGCCGCGTCAGTAGCTCTCGTCGGCCCTGCGGGTGCGGACGAGATAGTATTCCTTCGGGTTCAGTTTGACCGTCAGCGGCTTGGCCCCGTATTGCATCCGTCGCCACATGCGATGATCGAACATCCGCAGCGGCGCGGCAACGAGAAATTGCGCGCCCACGACGGGTCCGCGCAGCTTGACGCTCCAGTTGTCGCGCATCGTCGCGACCGTCGCGACGGCATTCTTCTTGACATTATAGTCTTTGAGCACGTCCTCGAGCGCGTGGTAGAGGAGTTCGATCGCCTGGTAGCGCGAGAAGTTAAGCGTGTCGGCGCGGCTGAAATCGTCGAAATCGTCGTCGCCGGGGTCTTCGCAGCGGATCGATTCCTTCGGCCCCTCGACGATGTTCCAGCGCTGCCACGCGACATTGGTGTGGAGTTCGTCGGCGTCGGTCTTGGCGAGCTGCTGTTCCTCGGGAAGGCCGTCGAGCGCCGAACCGGGACCGCTGGCAAATCGCTCCATCAGCGCGGCGAAGGTCCTGCCGCCAAGCTCCGCCTCGCCGGGCAGCAGCGCGTCGCGCATCGCCTGGAGTCCCGCCCGGACGCGCGGCATGCCGTTGCCGCCGTAAAGCGTCAGCAAGCCGTCGACGACATCCCAGTCGCAGAACGCAAACACGACGTTCCACGAGTCGCGCAGCGTCGCCCAGGGAATATTGTGGTGCCAGGTAAAATCGAACGAGAACGCGTCGGTCACCGCGCCACCCTGTTCGAGCGGCGGGTACAGCCCAACCTCGCGCGCCGCGCCGATCGTCCAGTTGGTGCGGACCCACTCGGTCGGGCTGCTGCCGCGCTTACCGGAAAGAATCGGGCTGTTGGGCATCGCGCATTCCCTCCAATTCGATTGTCGGTGCCGGAATAACCGCGAAACGTTAAAATTCGCCGCGACTCCATCGGCTAAAGTTGCAATTTGCGAAACGGGCGCATCCGTCGCGCACGCAGGCGCGTACCTTTGGGTAGGGACCGAACGATAGGGATTGTTATGTTGACCAGCAACGGCGCGCGCCCGCGTGCGCTGATCGGTTGCCTCGTACCGCTCGTCGGCGCGGCGGTCGCCGATATTGTCGAGCGCGCCGGCTTCGAGAGCAGCGCGTGCCGGCTGGCCGACCTCGCGGCGGCGCTGACCGAGTATCAGCCCGTGCTCGCGGTCCTCGATTGCGGTGCTGCCGCGCTCGACCTGCTGCGCGATGTTCGCGCCGTGCGCGGCACAACGCGCTTCGTCCTGTTCGTCGGCGACGGCGACGGCTCGGGGGCGAGCGACGCGGTCGACCTTGGCGTCGACGGCCTGCTGTGCCGTTCGGCGACGGTCGCGACGGTCGCCGACTGCATCGCGGGCGTCGCGGCGGGTGGTCAATGGCTTGACCCGGCAGCGATGCGCGCGGCCTACGACCGCACGGCGGGCGAAGCCGCGCAGGCCCATCTGACGCGGCGCGAGCGCGATGTCGCGCGGCTTGTCGCGACGGGTCAGCGCAACCGCGTCATCGCGACGGCGCTGGGCATTTCGGAGGGTACGGTCAAGATGCACCTGCACAACGTCTATGCGAAGCTGGGCCTCGAAAGCCGCACGCAGCTCGCGATGGACGTGCGGTTGCACGCCTTCGATTAAGGCGTCGCGGTGCCGGGTTCGGCATCGAATTCGGCCAGCGCGGCGACGAACTGGTCGGCGCAGGCCTCCCAGCTGAAATGCCGCGCATAGGCGGCGCACGCGGCGCGGTCGGCGGTCAGCGCGGTGCGGATCGCCGCGCTCAGGTCGGCATCGGTCGCGCCGATGCGCGCGGTCTCGCCCGCGATGACGCCGTGGCCGTCGCCGACGACATCGAGCGGCCCGGCAACCGGAAATGCCGCAACCGGGACGCCGCACGCCAGCGCCTCGATCATCACCAGCCCGAAAGTGTCGGTCAGGCTGGGGAAGACGAACACATCGGCCCCCGCATAGGCGGAGGCGAGCGCCGCGCCGTGGAGGCTGCCGAGGAACAGCGTGTCGGGATAGCGCGCCTTGAGCGCCGCGAGCGCCGGCCCATCGCCGACGACGACCTTGCTCCCCGGCACGGCCGTGTCGAGAAAGGCCGCGAGGTTCTTCTCGACCGCGACGCGCCCGACGCTGAGCTGAACGGGGCGCGGCAGCCCCGCCAGCGCAGCGTGCGGCGGCACCGCGGGCGAGAACGCCGCGAGGTCGACACCGCGCGACCACAGCCGCGTCTGTCGCAAGCCGTGGCCGTGCAGTTCGTCCGCGAGGCGCGGCGTCGCGACGAGAACATGGCGCGCCGGGCCGTGGAAGCGCGTCACGATGCGCCACAGCCACGCGAGGCGGAGCGGTGTCCGCGCCGCGACATAGTCGGGAAAGCGCGTGTGGAACGAGGTCGTGAACGGAATGGCGCGCGCGATGCACCAGCGCCGCGCCAGCCAGCCGAGCGGTCCCTCGGTGGCGATATGGATCGCCTCGGGGCGGAAGGCGTCGATCAACCGGGCGATGGCGCGCCGCGTCGTCAGCGCGAGACGGATTTCGGGGTAGGTCGGGCACGGCAACGAGGCGAACAGGTCGGGCGTGATGGTCTGCACGGCATGACCGCGCGCGCGCAGCAGTTCGACCGTCGTCGTCAGCGTCCGCACGACACCGTTGACCTGCGGCGTCCACGCATCGCTGACGAGGGTGATGCGCATCGGCGGGCGTCCTGGGCTGACCTCGTCGGTGCCGCGCCTGCCGGAGCGACACGCGGACGCGGCGCTGCTTAGCCGGTCCAGGCCGTCGCGGGTACCCCGGTCGCAGGCCGGTCGCAACCTTGGCCGGAACCGTCGCGACTGCCCAAGCGCTGTAGCGGCGACGCCAGCCATCCGGCGCGCCGTGCCGAAGGCGAACCCGCGTTGAATTTCGTCGATCACCGCCAGTTTGATTCCCCGCGCCGCGTGTCTTTGCGACCGCGCTTCAGCTTCAGCGACTTCGATATCCGCGACGGGCGAGTGTTTCTCAAGCAGACCGGCAATTCGGCGCGGCTCGATTGGCGGCTGCTGCGCGAGGTTGCGGGGTGGCTGGTCTTCCAGGCGGCGATCCGCGTGCTGGCCCCTTGGGGGGGTGCGCAGCCGCCGCTGACCCTCCGCTTCGTGCCTGCCGTCCCCCACGACCGCTATATGGTCCGCGCCGCCGCACGGCTGGCGGGCATCCGGCTCGCGGGCCACACCGAGGCCGCCGATGCCGAATTCTACTTCGAGGACGCGACGACTGCGGTGCCGCCCCGCGCGACGCACGCGCGCGCGCTCAATTTCGGCTGCGGCGACATTTCGAAAAGCCGTGTCGCGACAGTATTCGAGAGGGTCTTCGGCTACCCCCTCGCCGTCGATCCGACGCGCTGGCACGGCGATGCGGTCGAGAAGAGCGAGGCGAACGGCGCGCACGACGGGCGCATTGTCGCGTGCCCGCGACCGGTGCGGCCGGGATGCGTCTATCAGCGGCTGATCGACACCGTGGGCTCCGAGGGCCTCGCTACCGACCTGCGAACGCATTGCATCGGCGGCGTCGCGGTCGCGGTCTGGGTCAAGCGCCGTCCTGCGGCGGCGCGGTTCCTGCCGCCCAACGCGACGGCGCGGTGGCACAGTCCGGACGAGATCTTCTCGGCCCCGGAACTGGCGCTGATCGGGCGTTTCGTCCGCGCCATGGGGGCCGACTGGTGCGGGCTCGACATCCTGCGCGACACCGACGGCCGGATCTATATCGTCGACGTCAACAAGACCGATGCCGGGCCGATCGTCGCGCTGTCGTTCGCCGCCAAGCTGGGTTCGACGCGCGTCCTCGCCAAGGCGCTGCGCGCGCTCGTCGCCCCCTCGCAAGGTGCGCCGCCGCCCGCTACATGAGGGCGATGGTCCGGTCGCCGTGCATCAACGTCTGCGAGATCGAGCGGCGCTCGGGCGAGTGCAGGGGCTGCGCGCGGACGCTCGACGAGATCGCGCGCTGGCCGCTCGCCAGCGAGGCCGAGCGCGCCGGCATCGTCGCGGCGCTGCCGGCGCGCGTTGCGGCGCGGTCGCGGCGCGGCTGGTTCGCAAGGTGGCGCGCATGATCCTCTCGGTCCTCGACCAGACGCCGATCGCCGAGGGGATGAGCGGCGGCACCGCGCTCGCCAACTCGGTCGACCTCGCGCGCCTGTGCGAACGCCTCGGCTTCCACCGCTACTGGGTTGCCGAGCACCACGCCTCGCCTGCGCTGGCGGGGGCCGCGCCCGAAGTCCTGCTCGCCGCGATCGGGGCGGCGACGCGGACGATGCGCATCGGCTCGGGCGGCATCATGCTGCCGCACTATTCGCCGCTCAAGGTCGCCGAGACCTTCAGCCTGCTCAGCGGGCTGTATCCGGGGCGCGTCGATCTCGGGCTGGGGCGCGCGCCGGGCAGCGACCAGCGCACGGCCTATGCGCTGCAGCGCGACCGCCGCCAGCCGTCGCCGAACGACTTTCCCAACCAGCTCGCCGAACTCCTCGGCTATTTCGACGACAGCTTGCCGGCCGGGCACCCGTTCGCGGCGCTCGCCAGGACGCTGCCGGGACGGCCCGAACTGCCCGAGGTCTGGCTGCTCGGCTCGTCGGCGGACAGCGCAGGCTGGGCGGCAGAGACGGGCCTGCCGTACTGCGTCGCCGACTTCATCAATGCGCGCGGCGCGCCGCTGGCGCAGGCCTACCAAGCAGCGTTCGAGCCGTCGCCGCGACTGGCGAAGCCGTACACGATGACGGCGCTGTGGACCGTCTGCGCCGCTACCGACGCCGAGGCCGAGCGGCTTGCCGCATCGGGGCGGATGATGACCGCGCATTTCCTGCAGGGCCGCTCGATCCCCGTGCCGTCGCCCGAAACCGCGCTGGCGTGGCTCGCCGCGAACCCCGGCAGCGGCGCAGGTTCGGGCCGCCGCGTCATCGTCGGTTCGCCCGCGACGGTGCGGCGCGGCATCGAAGCGGCGGCGGCCGAATACGGGGCCGACGAGGTCATGCTGGTCAACATCCTTCACGACCACGCGGCGCGGCGGCGCAGCTATGAACTCGTCGCGGCGGCCTTCGCGCAGCGGGCGCTGGCGGCTTGACCGGCGTCCGCTTCGCGGGCGTGACCAAGCGGTACGGCGCGGTGACGGCGCTGGCGGACGTGTCGCTCGACATCGCGGGCGGCAGCTTCGTCGCGCTGGTCGGCGGCTCGGGGTCGGGCAAGACGACCCTCCTCAAGACGATCAACCGCCTGATCGCCCCCGACGCCGGGGTCGTGTCGGTCGGCGGGCGCGACGTGGCGGGCCTCGACGCGGTGGGGTTGCGACGCGGCATCGGCTATGCGTTCCAGGGCGTCGGGCTGTTCCCGCATCTGACCATCGCGGCGAATATCGCCGTCGTGCCGCGCCTGCTCGGCTGGGACCCTGCCCGCATCGCGGCTCGGACGACCGAACTATTGGGTCTCGTCGACCTGCCGCAGGCGATCGCCGGACGGCTGCCCGCCGCGCTGTCGGGCGGCCAGCGCCAGCGCGCGGGGTTTGCGCGTGCGCTCGCCGCAGGGCCGCAGCTGATGCTCATCGACGAGCCGTTCGGAGCGCTCGACCCGCTGACCCGCGACGCGCTGGCGACGCGCTATCGCCAGCTCCACGACACGCTCGGCCTGACCAGCGTGATGGTGACGCATGACGTGCAGGAGGCGCTGCTGATGGCCGACCGCGTCGTCGTGCTGCGCGACGGTCGCCTCGTCGCCGACGCGACGCCTGCCGAACTGGCGCGCGGCCATGCCGACGCGCAGGTCGCGGCGATGATCGCCGTGCCGCGCGCGCAGGCGGCGCGGATCGCCAGCCTGTCTTCCCCCTCCCCTCCCCGCTCTCCGTGCGCCAGGGCGCACGGGGCAGGGAGGGGGAAGAAAGACGAGAGGGGGAATGAGTATGAACCCCCTCGCCGCCGCCCTCGCCGCCCTGCCCGCGCGCCTCGCCGCGCATGTCGGGCTGAGCGCCGCCGCGCTCGGGCTCGCGCTGCTGATCGCAGGGCCGCTGATTGCGCTGATGATGGCGCGGGCGCGCAGCCGGGGGCCGGTGCTCGGCGTCGCGTCGCTGATCCAGACCATTCCCGCGCTGGCGCTGCTGGCGCTGTTCTACCCGCTGCTGGTGATGCTGCGGACCGCCAGCGGCATCGACGTGCCGGTACTCGGCTTCCTGCCCGCGCTGCTCGCACTGACGCTGTATGCGCTGCTGCCGATCCTGCGCGGCGGCATCACCGGTCTGGCCGGGGTCGACGCCGAGGCGCTCGAAGCCGCCGACGCGCTCGGCATGACGCGCGGCCAGCGGCTGTTGCAGGTCGAACTGCCGCTCGCCGCGCCGGTGATGATGGCAGGCGTGCGGACGGCGGCGGTGTGGACGATCGGCGCGGCGACACTGGCGACGCCGGTCGGCGCGACGAGCCTCGGCGACTTCATCTTCACCGGGCTGCAGATCGAGGATTGGGTGTCGGTCGCGGTCGGCTGTCTCGCCTCGGCGGGGCTGGCGCTCGCGGTCGACGCGCTGCTGAGCTGCATCGAGCATGGCCTTGCCCGCCAGTCGCGCGCGCGCATCGGCGCGGGGCTGGTCGGCCTCGCGCTGATCGGCGGCGTCGCGGCGTGGGGGGGCGGTGCGGCACCGGCGACGGGGGCGACGCGTCCCGTCATCGTCGGCGCCAAGGGGTTCACCGAGCAATATATCCTCGCCGAGCTGATCGCCGCGCGGCTGCGCGCCAGCGGTCGCACGGTGACGGTGCGCGCCGGGCTCGGCTCGGCGGTCGCCTTTCGCGCGCTGGCGAGCGGCGACGTCGATGTCTACGTCGATTACTCGGGGACGTTGGCGACGACGGTGCTCAAGCGCGCCGACGACCCGGCGCTGCCCGAGCTGGCGCGCGATCTCGAGACGCGTTTCGGCGTCGGGGTAGTCGGCGCGCTGGGTTTCGAGGATGCCTATGTGCTGGCGATGCGGGGTGGCGAGGCGCGCGCCGCCGGGATCGCCACGATCGCCGACCTCGCACGCGCCGCGCCGCGCCTGCGCCTCGGGGCCGACATCGAGTTCCTGACGCGTCCCGAATGGCGCGCGGTCGAGACGGCGTACGGCCTGCGCTTCGCGACCAAGCGTTCGTTCGAGCCGACCTTCATGTACCGCGCGCTGGGTAGCGGCGCGGTCGATGTCATCTCGGCCTTCTCGAGCGACGGGCGCATCGCCGCGCAGGGCCTCGCGGTCCTCGCCGACCCGCAGCACGCCATTCCGTCGTACGAGGCGCTGCTGCTCGTCGCGCCACGCCGCCGCACCGATGTCGCCTTCGTCGCGGCGCTCAAACCGCTGGTCGGCAGCCTGACCGTCGAACGCATGCGCGCCGCGAACCTGATGGTCGACCGCGACCGCGACAAGCGCACGCCCGCGCAGGCGGCGGCGTGGCTGGCGCAGCTGGCCAAGGTCAGACCACCTCGATAAAACTGTCGAGGACGCGCTTCGCCCCCGCCTTCTCGAACTCGATCTCCAACTTGTTGCCCTCGATCGTGACGACCGCGCCGTAGCCGAACTTCGAGTGGAAGACGCGCGCGCCGACGGCGACATCGGGGCGGCCTTTCATGCCGACCGAGACGGCGCTCGCGCGCGCTTCGATGACCGCACCGCCGCCGGGGCGGCCGCTGACGCCGCTGCCTGCCGCTGTCAGATACGACGCGCGCTGCCAGCCCGGTCCGCGCCCCTGCCCGCGCGCGACATCGGCGAACGGGTCGCCGCCGCCGAGCGCGGCGCGCCACAGCGACGGGCCGCCGCTCATCGTCGTGGTCACGTCGACGTTATCGGCCGGCAACTCGCTGACGAAGCGCGACGGGATGCTCGACGTCCACTGGCCATAGATGCGGCGGTTGGCGGCGTGGTAGATCGTCGCCGATTTCTTCGCCCGCGTGATGCCGACATAGGCGAGGCGGCGCTCCTCCTCCAACGACGCGTTGCCGCCCTCGTCGAGCGCGCGCTGCGACGGGAAGACGCCTTCCTCCCAGCCGACGAGGTTGACGTGATCGAACTCCAGCCCCTTGGCGGCGTGGAGGGTCATGATCGTCAGATATTCGGCCTCGTCGCTCTGGTCATTGTCCATGACGAGGCTGACGTGTTCGAGGAAGCTGGTCAGCGACTCGTATTCCTCCATCGCGCGCGTCAGCTCGGTGAGGTTCTCGAGCCGGCCGTCGGCTTCGACGCTGCGCTGCGCCTGGTACATCGCGATCATCCCCGACTCCTCGAGGATGACGCGGGCGAGATCGGTGTGGGGCAGGGTGTCGACCTGCCCCCGCCAGCGCGCGAGATCGGCGACGAAACCGCTGAGCGCGCGGCGCGCGGCGGGCGTCAGCTCGTCGGTCTCGATGAGCATAGCTGCAGCGGTCGACAGCGGCACGTCGCGCGCGCGGGCGAGGCTGTGGAGGCGCGCCATCGCCTTGTCGCCGAGGCCGCGCTTGGGTAGGTTGACGATACGCTCGAAGGCAAGGCCGTCCGATGGCGAGATGACGACGCGGAAATAGGCCAGCGCGTCGCGGATTTCGGCGCGCTCGTAGAAGCGGAAACCCCCGACGATCTTGTACGGCAGGCCGGTGGCGATGAAGCGGTCCTCGAACTCGCGCGTCTGGAACTGCGCGCGGACGAGAATGGCGATGTCATTCAGCGATGCGCCTTGGCGCTGCAGCCGTTCCGCCGCCTCGCCGACGAGGCGCGCCTCCTCGGGGCCGTCCCAGACGCCGACGATCTTGACCGGATCGCCGTAGTTGCGCTCCGTCCACAAGGTCTTGCCGAGGCGCCCGCCGTTTTTGGCGATCAGACCCCCGGCGGCGGCGAGGATATGCGGTGTCGAGCGGTAATTCTGTTCGAGGCGGATGACCTTGGCACCCGGAAAATCGACCTCGAAGCGCAGGATGTTGGCGACCTCGGCGCCGCGCCATGAGTAGATCGACTGGTCGTCGTCGCCGACGCAGGCGATATTCTTGCGTTCCTGCGCGAGCAGCCGCAGCCACAGATACTGGCTGACGTTGGTGTCCTGATATTCGTCGACGAGGATGTATTTGAAGCGCCGCTGGTACTCGGCGAGCACGTCGGGGTGCTGCTGAAAGATCGTCAGCATGTGGAGGAGCAGGTCGCCGAAGTCGCAGGCGTTCAATTGGACAAGGCGCTCCTGATAGCGCGCATACAGCGCCGGGGCCTTGCCGTCGGCATAGTCGACCGCCTCGGTGGGCGGCAGCTGGTCGGGACGCAGCCCGCGGTTCTTCCAGCGGTCGATGATCCCCGCGAGCCCCTTGGCGGGCCAGCGTTTCTCCTCGATCCCCGCCTCGCTCAGCACCTGCTTGAGCAGGCGCAACTGGTCGTCGGTATCGAGAATATTGAAATTGCTGTTGAGCCCGACGAGCCCGGCGTGCCGACGCAGCATCTTCGCGGCGATGGCGTGGAAGGTGCCGAGAAAGGGCATGCCCTCGACCATGTCGCCGAGCATCGCCCCCATCCGATGCCGCATCTCGCGCGCCGCCTTGTTGGTGAAGGTCACCGCCAGCACTTCCGATGGCCAGGCGCGCCGCGTCACGATGATATGCGCGAGGCGCGAGGTCAGCGCGCGCGTCTTGCCGGTGCCCGCGCCGGCAAGGATCAGCACCGGCCCCTCGGTGGTCAGCACCGCATCGCGCTGCGGCGCGTTGAGGCCGTTCAAATAGGGTGGTTCGACGGTGGGCTGCACGTGGGAACAGTTAAGGAACGGGGCCCGGTTTGTCACCCCATTGCACTGACGCATAAATCCCCTAGAATGTGTAGTATATCGCCACTGGACTACACACTATGCGGACCAACATCGAAATAGACGACGAGTTGATGCGTCAGGCCATGGCGATCGGGCGCTTTAAAACCAAGCGCGCCGCTGTCGAAGCGGGGCTTGCCGCGCTGACCCGGCAGGCTGCGTACGCGGGACTGATGGACATGTTCGGCAAATTCGAGTGGGAGGGCGACCTCGATAACTGGCGCGCCGACAAGCGTGGAGAAGCCGACCTGTCGATCGCCGCAGAGTGAAAATACTCGTCGATAGCTCGGTCTGGATCTGGTGGGTCAGAGGCATTGAAACCGCCGAGGTCGCGGTGCTGCGTCGCATCGTCGAAGCGGGTGCCGCCGGGCAATCGCCAGGGGCGCTGCTGATCGGCGATCTGGTCGCCGTCGAGGTTCTGCGGGGAATGAAATCGCTGAAGGCGGCGCGCGAGGTCGAAGCCAATTGGGCGCGCTTTGGGCATGTTGGGCTCGGCGGCATGGCCATCGCGGTCGCGGCGGCGGACATGTTCCGCGCGTTGCGCGCCAAGGGCATCACGGTGGACAAGACCGTCGACCTGGTCATCGGTGCCTGGTGTATCGAGAACCGCGTCGCCCTCCTCCACGCCGACCGAGACTTCGACCCGATGGAGGAACATTTCGGATTACGCGTCGTGCGCTGACGCGTGTTTAGGTCGTAGCCACCCGCAGCAGGTGCAGCGCCGCCTTGCCGTGGACGCGCGTCACCTCGACCGCGAACCCCGGCACGTCGAGCGGCTCCTTAGCTGCTGTTTCGACCGAGATCAGCGCATGCGGCGCGATCCAGCCCTGCTCCGCCAAGCGGGCGAGCGCGCGCGGCGCGAGGCCTTCGCCGTAGGGGGGATCGAGCAGCAGCAGGTCGTGCGGCGCGGCGCGCGCCACGCCCTGCGCGGGTTGCGCGACGACGGTCGTCGCGCTCGCGGCCCCGAGCCTGGCGATATTGGCGCGCAAGGCCGCGAGGGCCTCGGTGCCGGTTTCGACAAAGGTGATGTGCGCCGCGCCACGCGACAGCGCCTCCAGCCCCAATGCGCCGGTACCGGCGAAGACATCGGCGACGCGCAAATCCTCGAAGCTGCCGAGGCGGCTGGTCAGCATCGAGAACAGCGCCTCGCGCACCCGGTCGGCGGTCGGGCGCGTCGCGTCGCCGCGCGGGGCGAGCAACGGGCGGCCGCGCCACTTTCCCGCAACGATCCTCAAGTCTTCCCCAGCCCCTTGCGGAGCGTCGCGATCGCGCTCGCCGGGATCTCGTCGGCATCGCGCGCACCCAGATCGCCCAGTTCGAATGGCCCGTAGGCGGTGCGGATCAGGCGCGACACCTGCAGCCCGAGGAATTCGAGGACGCGGCGAATCTCGCGGTTCTTGCCCTCGGTCAGGCGCATCTGCAGCCACAGATTGGCCCCCGTCCGCCGCTCGATATCGGCGTCGATGGGGCCATAGCGCATGCCGTCGATGGTGATCCCCTCGATCAGCGACTCGAGCGCGGCTTGCGAAATCTCGCCGAACGCGCGCACCCGGTAGCGGCGCGACACCGCGTTGACCGGCAGTTCAAGCGCGCGCTTGAGCCCGCCGTCGGTGGTGAGCAGCAGCAACCCTTCGGTATTCATGTCGAGCCGCCCGACGGGGACGAGACGCGGCAGTCCCGGCGGCAGCGCGTCGAAGATCGTCGGACGCCCGCCGGGGTCGCGCGCCGTGGTCAGAAAGCCGGCGGGCTTGTGGAAGCGGAACAGCCGCGTCGCCTCGATCGCCTCGACTTCGCGGCCCTCGACCGTGATGCCGTCGAGCGAAGTGACGATCGTCGCCGGCGTCGTCAGCACAGTGCCGCGCAGCGCGACGAGGCCCTGCTCGATCATCCGCTCGATGTCGCGGCGCGAGCCGACCCCCGCACGGGCGAGCAGCTTGGCGATGCGCTGCGGCTCGACCTCGCTCGGCCCGGCGGCGCGCGCTGCGGCGCGCACCTCGCCGCGCGCCCGGCGCCCGGTGGCCGGCGGCGCGTCGCCCTTGCCGGGCGCGACGGCACGCGGCGACGCGGCTCTGACCGATCCGGCGCGCGCGGGCTTGGCACCCGGCACTTTG
>CAXTSL010000081.1:0-14410 GCA_964246975.1 uncultured Sphingomonadaceae bacterium | reverse complement strand
TACCGTTCTCGGCAGCACGGGGTCGGTCGGGCAGTCGACGCTCGACCTGATCCGCCGCGCGCCCGACAAGTGGCGCGTCGATGCGCTGACCGCGAACACCGATGCCGCCGCGCTGGCGGCACAGGCGCGGGCGGTCGGCGCGCGCCTCGCGGTGGTCGCCGACGAGAGCGCCTATGCGGCGCTCAGGGACGCGCTGGCGGGCAGCGGCATCGAGGCTGCGGCGGGCAAGCAAGCGCTGTGCGACGCGGCGCGTGGGGACTCGGACATCGTCATGGCGGCGATCGTCGGTGCGGCAGGATTGCCCCCCACCCTCGCCGCCATCGAGCGCGGCGCGACCATCGCCATCGCCAACAAGGAAACCCTCGTCTGTGCGGGCGATCTCGTGACGGCGAGCGCCGCGCGCACCGGCGCGACGCTGCTGCCCGTCGACAGCGAGCACAACGCGATCTTCCAGTGCTTCGACCATACCGACCCCGCGCGGGTGAGCCGCGTCATCCTGACCGCCAGCGGCGGACCGTTCCGCACCGCGAGCCACGCCGAGATGCAGGCCGCGACGGTCGCGCAGGCGTGCAAGCACCCCGTGTGGTCGATGGGCGCGAAGATCTCGGTCGATTCGGCGACGCTGATGAACAAAGGCCTCGAACTGATCGAGGCGCATCATCTGTTTCCCGTCCGCGCCGACCAGCTCGAGGTCATCGTCCATCCGCAGTCGGTGGTGCATTCGATGGTCGAATATGTCGACGGTTCGGTGCTGGCGCAACTCGGCACGCCCGACATGCGGACCCCTATCGCGTACACACTGGCGTGGCCCGAGCGGATGGCGACGCCGTGCGCGCGGCTTGATCTCGCCGCCATCGGCGCGCTGACCTTCGAAGCCCCCGATTTCGACCGCTTCCCGGCGCTCCGGCTGGCGTGGGACGCGCTGCGGGCAGGGGGGTCGGCACCCTGCATTCTTAATGCCGCGAACGAGGTGGCGGTGGCGGCGTTCATCGCGGGTCAAGTCTCGTTCCTCGATATCGCGGCAATCGTTGGCGATACCCTCGACCGGATGGCGGCACAGGCGTGCGCGTCGCTCGACGAGGTGGTCGCGGTCGATACGGCGGCACGCGCCGAGGCGCACCAGGCGATGAGAGGCAGGCTGCACTGATGACCGTCGTCGCGCAGCCCGGCATCCTTTACACGGCAGGCGTTTTCGTCTGCGTCATCGGGCTGTTGGTCTTCGTTCACGAGTTCGGCCATTATTACGTCGCGCGCCTGTGCGGCGTTCGCGCCGATACCTTCTCGATCGGCTTCGGGCGCGAGGTCCTCGGCTGGAGCGACCGCCGGGGAACGCGCTGGAAGCTCGGCTGGCTGCCGCTCGGCGGCTACGTCAAGTTTGCAGGCGACCTTAACGCCGCAAGCGAAACCGCGCCCGACATCGACGATACGCCGGTCGACCAGCGCGCAGGCCTCTTCCACTTCGCACCGCTGTGGCAGAAGGCGCTGATCACGGCGGCCGGTCCGCTGACCAATTTCGCACTGGCGATCGCGATCTTCGCCGGGTTCTTCATGACCTATGGCGCGCCGCTAACTCCGTCGGTTGTCGGGCGCGTCGATCCGGCGGGACGCGCGGCGGCGGCGGGCATCGCCGCGGGCGACCGCATCGTCGCCATCGACGGGGCGCGTGTCGAGCGGTTCGAGCAGGTCAGTGCGCGCATCGCCATCGACGTCGGCGAGCCGCTGACGCTGCGCCTCGAACGGGGCAGCACGACGCGCACCGTCGAAGTCACCCCCAAGGTGCTTTACGAGACGGACCGTTTCGGAAATCGCTACCAGATCGGCCGTCTCGGCATCCAGAGCGGCCCGGCGCGTTACGAGCGGCTCGGCGTATTTGCCGCCCTACCCGCCGCTGCCGTGCATACCGTCGAGATTACCAAGTCCTCGCTGGTCGGGCTGTGGCAGGTCGTCAGCGGCCGCCGCCCGCTTGACCAGATGGGCGGGCCGATCAAGATGGCGCAGCTATCGGGTCAGCAGGCGTCGCTCGGGCTGCCCAATCTCGTCGAATTCATCGCGCTCATTTCGATCAATCTCGGTTTCATCAACCTGCTGCCCATCCCGATGCTGGACGGCGGGCATCTGTTCCTCTACGCGCTCGAAGCGATCCGGCGTCGCCCGCTTGGCGAGCGCGTCCAGCAATGGGCGTTCATGTCGGGCTTTGCGGCGTTGATCTCGCTGATGGTCGTGCTGACCTTCAACGACCTCGGGTCGGTCGGCGTGTGGAAGCATCTGACGGGGTTGCTCGGCTGAGGGGGGCCCAACCGTTTTCGAACGGGGCCTCGGACGGGCGGCAAGTACGGACGACAGGGTTGAAGGGCGGGACACGCGTGAATTCATTGCCAGGGTCGATGCTGCGGCGCGCGCGCCGGCTGACCCCTTTCCTCCTGCTCGGCACGGCGCTCGGCTCGGGCCTCGGTGCCGCGCCGGCGCTGGCGCAAGCGGCTCCGGCGGTCGCGGCGGTTCCCGTCGCCGCGCCGCCGGTTCAGGCGACCACCGTGCGCGCCGTCATCATTCGCGGCACCGAGCGGCTCGAGCCCGAGACGGTGCGTTCGTACATCGGCCTCGAGACCGGCGACGCCTACGATCGCGAGCGGCTCGATAAGGCGCTCAAGGATCTTTACGCCAGCGAGTTGTTCGCCGACGTGACGATCCGCGACGATGCCGGTACGCTGATCGTCGAGATCAAGGAAAACCCGGTGATCAACCGGATCCTCGTCGAGGGTGCCAAGCGCATCAAGGAAGAGAAGATCCGCGAGGAAATTCGTGTCGCGCCACGGCAGATTTTCACGCGCTCCAAGGCCCGCGCCGATGTCGCGCGTATCCTCGAACTCTATCGTCGTGGCGGTCGTTTCGCGGCATCGGTCGAGCCCAAGATCGTCCAGCTCGACCAGAACCGCGTCGATCTCGTCTTCGAAATCCGCGAGGGCAACAAGTCCAAGGTCCGCCAGATCAACATTCTCGGCAACACCAAATTCGGCGACGGCGCACTGCGCGGCGCGATGGCGACGCGGCAGGCGCGGCCGTGGCGGCTGTTCACCTCGCAGGATACCTACGACCCCGACCGGCTGGCGTACGACCAGCAGAAACTGCGGCAATTCTATCTGACCGCCGGCTACGCCGACTTCCGCGTCGTGTCGTCGATCGCCGAGCTGACGCCGGACCGCAAGGATTTCATCGTCACCTATGTCGTCGAGGAGGGCGAGCGCTACAAGTTCGGCAAGGTCGAACTCGACAGCCAGATCCGCGACATCAAGCCCAAGGATTTCCGCCCGCTGATCAAGATCCAGCCCGGCGACTGGTATAACGCGCAGAAGATCGAGAATTCGGTCGACCTGCTCAGCGAGACTGCCGGACTGCTCGGCTATGCCTTCGCCGAGGTACGCCCGCAGTTCGACCGCGACAAAGACAAGCGCGAGATGAACGTCACCTTCGGTATCAACGAGGCGGCGCGCAACTATGTCGAGCGGATCAACATCAACGGCAACACCCTGACCCGCGACAGCGTCGTGCGACGCGAGTTCCGGCTGGCCGAGGGGGATGCCTTCAACAGCTTCAAGGTCAAGCGGACGCGTGACCGCATCCAGGGCCTCGGCTTCTTCCAGGAGAAGTTCGACATCGAGCAAAAGCCCGGGTCGGCCCCCGACAAGGTCGTCCTCGAAGCCAATGTGCAGGAAAAGCCGACCGGCGCGATCCAGGTGTCGGCGGGTTTTTCGAGCCTTGAGCGCTTCATCCTCAGCCTGTCGGTGCAGCAGCGCAACTTCCGCGGGCTGGGGCAGGAGTTGCGCGCGTCGGCCAACATCTCGAGCTATTCCAAGTCGGTCGAGGCGGGGTTTACCGAGCCGTATCTGTTCGGGCGCAACATCGCGCTCGGTTTCGACCTGTTCCGTCGCGATCAGCGGTCGTTCCGCTACACCGGCAACGGCAACGACCGCGACACGACCTATAAGGCGATCACCACCGGCGGGCAGTTGCGCGCCGGCTTCCCGATCACCGAATATTGGGCGGCGTCGGTGCGCTACGGCCTCAGCCTCGACGAGATCACTCTCGACAGCGTCTATTTCACCAACGGCGTCTGCGATCCGCTGCTGGCCGGGCGGTACCTGTGCGATTCGATCGGCAAGCGCACGACCTCGTCGGTCGGCTACAGCGTGATTTACGACAACGTCAACAACCGCCTGCGACCGAGTTCGGGGCAGCGCTTCACGCTCAGCCAGGACCTTGCGGGCGTCGGCGGCGGGGTCAAGTATCTGCGCACGCGCGGCACTTACGACTGGTATTATGCGCTGTTCGGATCGGGCTTCGTGCTCAACGTCGGCGGCGAGGCGGGCTATATCTGGGGTTACGACAAGGGCAATCTCGCGCCCGGCCAGGACCGCATCCGCATCAACGACCGCTTCTTCCTCGGCGAGCCGCAGATCCGCGGCTTCAAGATTCGCGGCGTTGGCCCGCGCGTGTTGCGCTACGGCCTCGCCGCCGACGGCACGATCATCACCGACAAGAACAGCTTCACCGACGATGCTATCGGTGGGCGCGCCTATTATCGTGGTCGTCTCGAACTCCAAATTCCCCTCGGTGCGGCGGGTTCGGAACTTGGGCTGCGACCGTCGATCTTCATGGACGCGGGCGCGGTGTTCGGTGTCGCGACGCCGATCCTCAGCTGCCAGCAGCCGCCGCCCGGCGTCACGCAGCTGCCCGCGGCACTCAACTGCGCGGCGAACGACGGCTCGACCGGGTCGGCGGGGTTCCGCGAATTCTTCAAGGGCGACACGCCCAGTCCGCGCCTGTCGGTCGGCGCGGGCGTGTCGTGGAACTCGCCGTTCGGCCCGTTCCGCTTCGACCTCGCCAAGGCCTTGATCAAGAAAGACGGCGACGACACCCAACTCTTCCAATTCAACGTAGGAACCCAATTCTGATGAAGACCCTCCTCAAAGCCACCCTCCTCGCCGCGACGCTCGGCATCACGGCACCCCTCGCCGCGCAGACGGTGCCCGCCGCGGTCATCGTCCTCGTCGACATGGACAAGGTGTTCACGACGTCGGCAGCCGGTCGCCAGGCGCAGGCCGAGCTCAAGACGCGTGCCGACGGCATCCAGGCGCGCCTCCAGTCGCTGCGCACGCAGTTCGGTGCGGAGGAGCAGGCGCTCGGCAAGACGCAGCCCGCGCAGGGCGCGACGCCTGCCGTGATCGCGGCGTGGCAGACCAAGGTCAAGGATTACGGTGCGCGCAAGCAGAAGGAGGAGGCCGACCTCGCCAAGCGCGACGCCGACTTCCAGGCCTCGCGCCAGTCGGTGCTCAAGCAGCTCAACGAGGCCGCGCAGCCGATCATCTCGACCGTCATGAAGGAGCGCGGTGCGTCGATCGTCCTCGCCGAGGGCGCGACGCTGCAGCACATCGCGGCGCTCGACGTGACGCCCGATGTCGTCGCGCGTCTCGACAAGTCGCTGCCGCGCGTGTCGACCGCGACGCCCGCCGCCGCGCCCGCCAAGTAAGCGGGACCGCGATGAGCGACACCGCGCCCGCGCCGACGGCCCTCGCCGCCGTCGACGTGCGCGCGGTGATGCGGCTGATCCCGCACCGCTTCCCGATGCTGCTCGTCGACCGCGTCGAGGACATCGTCCCCGACAGGTCGGCGCGCGGCATCAAGGCGGTGACGATCAACGAACCCTTTTTCGCCGGGCATTTCCCCGATCGCCCGATCATGCCCGGCGTACTGATCGTCGAAGCCTTGGCGCAGACCGCCGGGGTACTGGCGATCAAGTCGATGAATCTCGAAGGCTCGGGCAAGCTCGTCTATTTCATGGCGATCGAGGAGGCGAAGTTTCGCGCCCCCGTCGAGCCGGGCTGCCTGATGGAACTCCACGTCGAATTCATCCAGCGCCGCGCCACCGTCTGCAAGTTCGCCGGACGCGCTGTCGTCGCCGACAAGACCGTCGCCGAAGCGCGCTTCACCGCGATGATCGCCAACGCCCCCGCCTGATCGGCGCGGGCGGACTGTTGCTGCAACGCAACACGCGGCGCGCCGTCCGTGCGCTGTCACAAACGCCGCATCCCATTGTCGTGCAACTGTCATATAGCCGCGTCAGTAACGGGGCATCGATTCGGGGTTGGGCGGCGGGACAACAGGTCTCGCGGCCTCTTTTCCATCTAGAGGACTGAAAGACATGCGGAATCTTCGCCTGGGCTGCGCGCTGACCGCGATGGTAGCCATCCCGACGGGCGCATTGGCGCAGTCCACCGGTTCGCAGGAGCTCGAGGAAATCATCGTCACCGCGTCGAAGCGCATCCCTGGCATCATCAATGCCGAGAGCGTGCCCAAGCAGCGCGCGACCGTCGGCAAGGACTATATCGAGTCGAAGGCCCCCGGTCAGTCGATCCTCGACACGCTCAACCTCACCCCCGGCCTCAACTTCGTGAACAACGACCCTTACGGCAACTCGGGCGGCAACCTTCGCCTGCGCGGCCTCGACGGCAACCGCATCGCACTGCTTCAGGACGGTATCCCGCTCAACGACAGCGGCAACTATGCGATCTTCTCGAACCAGCAGCTCGATTCGGAGCTGATCGAGCGCGCCGTCGTCAACGTCGGCACGACCGACGTCGACAGCCCGACCGCCTCGTCGACCGGCGGCACGATCAACTACATCACGATCAAGCCGAGCCGCGAGTTCGGCGGCTTCATCCAGGGCCAGTACGGCGAAGAGAATTACCGCCGCGGCATCGTCCTGCTCAACAGCGGCGAGTTCGGTCCGTGGAAGACCAGCGCCTTCATCTCGGGGTCGTACACGAAGTACGACAAGTTCAAGGGTCCGGGCAGCCTCGAAAAGTACCAGGGCAACTTCCGCGTCTATCAGCCGATCGGCGACAGCGGCGACTTCGTCAGCGTCATCGGCAACTACAACCGCAACCGCAACAATTTCTATCGCAACCTGCGCAAGTCCGAGTTCCAGCAGAACGCCGCGATCGACCGCCTCGACTTCTGCCCGCGTCCGACCGCAGGCGCCGGCACGGTGCAGAACGAGAGCCTCGCGGCGTTCCAGCCCTGCGGCGGCACGACGATCGGTGTCGACAGCGGCTACTACAACCTGTTCATCAATCCGTCCGACACGGGCAACATCCGCGCGCAGGGCCGCTTCACCCTCGCCGATGGCCTGATCCTGACGGTCGATCCGTCATATCAGTATGTGCTCGCCAACGGCGGCGGCAACGAGATCGTCTCGGAGAAGGACCAGCGGCTTCAGGGTACGCGTTTCAATCCGGCGACGGCTTTGGCGGCGCAGCCCGGCGTCGACCTCAACGGCGACGGCGATGTGCTCGACAACATCCGCCTCTATCGTCCGAACAACACCAACACCAACCGCTACGGCATCAACACCTCGCTGATCTATGAGATCAACGACACCAACCGCATCCGCGTCGCCTACAGCCGCGACGATGCCCGCCACCGCCAGACCGGCGAGTTCACCTATCTCGATGCCAACGGCAACCCGACCAACGTCTTCGGCGGTCGCAACGGCACCAAGATCCTGACGCTCGACGGTACGACCTTCCAGACCCGCGACCGCAAGTCGGTGGCGCTGCTCAACCAGTTCTCGGGTGAGTATCGCGGCACCTTCCTTAACGACCTGATCACCGTCAGCCTCGGCGTGCGCGCACCCTTCTTCAAGCGCGAGCTCAACCAGTATTGCTATACCACGTCGGCGGGCTTCGCGTACTGCTCGGCGCAGAACCCCTCGACGATCTCGGTTTTCAATCCGGCGGCACCGACGGCTGCCTACAACAACGCACGCGGCCTGTTCACCGCGACGGTCAAGTACGACAAGATCTTGCCCAACGTCGGCGTCAGCCTCCAGCCCGCCCAAGGCCATATGATCTTCGGTGGCTATTCGCAGAACCTGTCGTCGCCGCGCACCGACGATCTCTACGACGTGCAGATCGTCAACGCCCAGCCCGAGACGACGACGCTGTTCGAGGTCGGCTACCGCTATCAGCGCGGCCCGGTCCTCGGCTCGATCGGTGCCTACTCGCAGAAGTTCAACAACCGCATCGTTCGCGCCTTCGACCAGGACCTCGGCATCAACATCGCGCGCAACGTCGGCTCGGTGCGCTTCAAGGGCTTCGACGGGCAGATCGGCTATGAGATCGTGCGCGGCGTGCAGCTGTATGCGACCTACAGCTATACCGATACCAAGCTGCTCAACGACCTCGTGCTCGGCCGCAACGCCGCCGGTGTCGCGACGATCCTGCCGATCAAGGGCAAGCAGCTCGTCGAGACGCCGCGCAACCAGTTCGGCCTGCGCGCCGACTATCGCGGCGAAATCTTCTCGGCGGGCATCGAACTCAAGCGCGTCGGCGACCGCTTCTCGACCGATGTCAACGACGAGATCGCCGAGGGCTACACCGTCGTCAACCTCAACGCGCGCTACAAGCTCGACAAGCTCGGCCTGCGCGGTTCGTATCTCCAGCTCAACTGGTCGAACCTGTTCAGCGAGAAGTACCTCGGCAACATCAGCAGCCAGACCAACGCCACCAACATCATCGCGTCGAACGGCAGCACGATCACCGGCGGCTTCCCGACCTATTCGGTCGGTGCCCCGTCGACGGTGCAGGGCGCGCTGCGGATTGCATTCTAGGACGAGCGAGGATCGTCATCCCGGCGAACGCCGGGACCCATCACCTATGTTCGGGAGATGGGTCCCGGCGTTCGCCGGGATGACGCATCAAGCATCGACCGGCACGCCTGGCAGGGCCTTGCTCGTCCGGATCGTCAGCGAAGTCTTGACGCTCGCGACGTTGGGGGCGGGGGTCAGCTCGCGCGTCAGGAAGCGCTGGAACTCCTGCAAATCGTGCGCGACGACCTTGAGCATGAAGTCGATCTCGCCGTTGAGCATGTGGCACTCACGGACCTGGGGCAGGGCGGCGACGTGTTCCTCGAAGGCGCGCAGGTCGGCCTCGGCCTGGCTCTTTAGGCTGACCATCGCGAACACCGTGATCGCATAGCCCAAAGTCTCGGCGTCGAGATTGGCGTGATAACCCCGGATCGCCCCCGCCTCTTCGAGCGCGCGGACGCGGCGCAGGCACGGCGGCGCGGTCAGCCCGGCGCGCTCGGCCAGCTCGACATTGGTGATCCGCCCCTCGTCCTGCAGGTTGCGCAGGATGACGCGGTCGATCGCATCGACGATCAGGCGCGAACGATGCATCGGCAATTCCAACCGTAACGACGGGCATGACTATAGGAATGTTGCGGGGGTTGGCAATGTTCCGTCGTTGGGTTCCGTCGCTGGCAAGACGGCGCGGCGCATCCTAGATAGGGACCGAGGAGAGTCGCTTTGCCGCAGACCAACCACGCCCGGACACTCATCGTCGGTTCGGGCCCCGCCGGCTACACCGCCGCGATCTACGCCGCGCGCGCCGCGCTCGAACCCGTCCTGATCCGCGGGCTGCAACCCGGCGGCCAGCTAACGATCACCACCGATGTCGAGAACTGGCCCGGCGACACCAGCGTCATGGGACCCGACCTGATGGTCCGCATGGAGGCGCAGGCGGTGCACGTCGGCACGCGTCTGATCGACGATATCGTCGTCGAAGTCGACCTGTCGGCACAACCGTTCCGCCTGACCTGCGATTCGGGCGCGCGCTGGACCGCCGACACGGTCGTCGTCGCGACGGGGGCTCAGGCGCGCTGGCTCGGTCTGCCGTCGGAGACGCGCTACCGCGGCTTCGGCGTCTCGGCGTGCGCGACCTGCGACGGCTTCTTCTTCCGCGGCAAGACGGTGGCGGTCGTCGGCGGCGGCAACACGGCGGTCGAGGAGGCGCTGTTCCTGACCAATTTCGCTGCCAAGGTGTATCTGATCCATCGCCGGAGCGAGCTGCGCGCCGACAAGACCAATCAGGCGCGGCTGTTCGCCAACGCCAAGATCGAGATGGTCTGGAATGCCGAGGTCGCCGAGGTCACGGGCACTGCATCGCCGCCGGGGGTCACCGGCGTCACCGTCCTCGACACGCGGCACGGCAGCAGCCGCGATATAGCCATCGACGGGCTGTTCGTGGCGATCGGCCACGTCCCCGCGACCGAATTATTCGCAGGCCAGCTCGACATGGACGATGAGGGCTATCTGCTGACTGCGCCCGACTCGACCGCAACATCGGTGTCGGGGGTGTTCGCGGCGGGCGACGTCAAGGACAAGGTGTACCGCCAGGCGGTGACGGCGGCGGGCATGGGCTGCATGGCGGCACTCGAGGCCGAGCGGTTTCTGGCGCATTGTCAGGTCGAGGCGGAACGCGAGGCGGCGTAAGCGACGACTCCCCCTTCCCTTGAGGGGAGGGGGCGGGGGGGTGGGAATGATGCCCCGAGGTGCAGACGGTTCTCGCCTGCGGCCTTGTTCCCGCCCCCCAACCCCTCCCCGGAGGGGAGGGAGAGCAAAAAGAATGAACCTCGACTGGGAAAAGCTCCGCCTGTTCGACTGCGTCGCCGACGCGGGCAGCTTCACCGAGGCGGCGCGGCGGCTGCACATGAGCCAACCCGCGCTCAGCCGCCAGATCCAGGCGCTCGAGGACAGCGTCGGCGCGAAGCTCTTCCATCGCCACGCGCGCGGCCTCGCGATGACGCACGAGGGCGAGCAGCTCCACGCCGCGACCCACGACATGGGCGAAACGCTCGAACGCGCGCGCGCCAGCATCGACACCTCGCGCGCCAAACCATCGGGCGAATTGCGCCTGACGACGACCGTCAGCTTCGGCTCGACGTGGCTGGCGCGGCAGATGGGGGCCTTTCTCGACCGCTATCCCGACATCAACGTCACGATGATCCTCACCGACAGCGACGTCGATCTGGCCAAGCGCGAAGCCGATTGCGCGATACGTTTCCATGCGCCGTATCAAGGCGAGCTGATCCAGAAGGCGCTGGTGCCGATCCGCCATCGGCTGTGCGCGTCGCCCGCCTATCTTGCCGCGCACGGTGAACCGAAATCGGTCGCCGACCTCGATAACCACCGCTTGCTCGCCTATGGGGCGGCCGCGCCCGACGCGCTCAAGGGCATCAACTGGGCGCTCGAACTCGGGCACATCGGCAGCCCGCGCACCCCGGCGCTGACGCTCAACAACAGCTTCGGCGTCCTGCAGGCGGTCGAGGCAGGGGCCGGGATCGCTGCGTTGCCGAGCTATCTGATCCGCTTCTCGACCGGCGTGCAGGTCGTCCTGCCCGAACTGGAGGGCGCGACGTTCCGGACCTTCTTCGTGTATCCGAGCGAGTTGAAAAAGTCGGTGCGTGTCACCGCGCTGCGCGATTTTCTCGTCGAGCGGATGACGCTCGATGCACTCGACCTGCCGGACTATGCACCGGCTGCATAGCTGCACTGCAGCATAAACCACTGCTCGCACCGAGGCGGTTCGCGCATATGGAGGGTGTTGCCGCGCCGCGCGCGGCGGACCCCCCGGCCACCGCCCTCCCTGCGGTCCCCGGGCGAGGTTCCCGGCCTCCCTCCCCCCCTGGCCGGGAACCTGAGGTTTTCCTGGGCCGGCGGTCGCGAGGCCGTCGGCCCATTTTCTTGGGTTTCACCTGACAATCTGATGCGCCGATCAGCGCCGTCGCCGTGCCTCCCGCGCCGCCTCGGCTTCCGCCTCATGGCGCTGCTTCGCGGCCTTCATGTCGCGTTCTTCCTGCTTGCGCGCCTTGCGCCCGCGGTTGCGGTCGGCTTCGTCGCGCGACGTGGTCAGCGTATCGACGGTCACATCGACCGCCGCGCCGACAAGCTTGACCGGCGCGGTGACGATCGTCGCGACGGTCGAGATACAACCGCCGAGCGGCAGCATCAGCAATCCGACGCCTAGACGGTGAAGCTTTCCCCGCATCCGCAGCTCCCCTTGGCATTGGGGTTCTCGAACACGAAGGCGGCGGTGAAATCGTCCTCGCGCCAATCCATGACGCTGCCGATCAAATACATCAGCGAACCGCCGTCGACGAACAATGTGCCGCCGCCCGTCGGCACCGCCTCGTCACCTGCCTTGGGGGCCGCGACGTACGACAGGTCGTAAGCGAGGCCCGAGCAGCCACGCTTGGGAGTTGTCAGGCGCACACCCGCCGTACCCTCGGGGGCCTTGGCCATCAGGTCGGCGATGCGCGCGGTGGCGTTCGCCGTTACGACAATGGGCGCAGGCCGCTCGCGGCGAGCGCGCGGTGCAGCGGGGGCGATCTGCACCTCCATCACAGCATCCCCAGTTCGAGCTTGGCCTCGTCGCTCATCTTGCCGGGGTCCCACGCCGGGTCCCAGACGAGGTTGACCTCGGCGGTGGCGATGCCGGGGACGCCCATGACGCGCATCTCGACTTCGCCGGGCATTGTCTCGGCGACGGGGCAGTGCGGCGTGGTCAGCGTCATCTGGACGACGGCATGGCCCTCGTCGATCTCGACACCGTAGATCAGGCCGAGATCGTAGATGTTGACGGGGATTTCGGGGTCGAAGATGCCGCGCAACGCTTCGATGACGCTGTCGTAGAGTTCGCCGCCGGGGGCTTCGGTGGAGAGGGTGGCGGGGGGCGTGCTCAGGAAGCCTTCGAGGTAATCGGGCTGGCGCGTGCTGCCGACAGGCGGAGCCTTTGCCACCGCTGGAGCTTCCGCAACTTCTTCGGTGGTGAACGAACTCATCCGAATATCCTCGTCACACGCTTCATCCCGTCGAGCAGCCGGTCGACATCGCTCGCATCGTTATAAACCGCAAAGCTCGCGCGCGCCGTCGCGGGCACCCCGAGCAATCCCATCAGCGGCTGCGCGCAATGGTGCCCGGCGCGGATCGCGACGCCGCCCTCGTCCAAGATAGTGCCGATGTCGTGCGGATGCACCCCGTCATAGGCGAACGACACAATACCCGCCGAGTCTTCGGGGCCGAACAGTCGGACCGAATTGATGTGGCGCAGGCCTTCGCGGGCGAGGCGAGCGAGGGTGCGCTCGTGCGCGTCGATGGCGGGGAGGCCGATGGCGTTGACATAGTCGATTGCCGCCGCCAGCCCGATCGCGCCGACGATATGCGGCGTTCCCGCCTCGAAGCGCTGCGGCGCGGGGGCGTAGGTGCTGCGTTCGAAGGTCACCGTCTCGATCATCGCGCCGCCGCCCTGCCACGGCGGCATCGCGTCGAGGATGTCCGCCCGCGCCCACAGCACGCCGATACCCGTCGGGCCGTAAAGCTTGTGACCCGAGAACACATAGAAGTCGCA
The DNA here is from genome assembly GCA_964246975.1 of uncultured Sphingomonadaceae bacterium. Taxonomy (GTDB): domain Bacteria; phylum Pseudomonadota; class Alphaproteobacteria; order Sphingomonadales; family Sphingomonadaceae; genus Glacieibacterium. The sequence goes on along the minus strand of CAXTSL010000081.1, from coordinate 1,169 downwards.
CCCCAGTGCGTGCACGTCGACGCCGAGGCGCGGCGCTGCCTGGCAACCATCGACGAGCAGCTTCGCCCCGACCGCGTGCGCCGCCTCGGCGAGGGTTACGATGTCGGCGATGCTGCCGAGCACGTTCGAGACATGCGCGACGGCGACCAGCTTCGTGCGCGGGGTGAGCATCGCGACCAGCGCCGCCTCGTCGATGCGGTGATCGGGCGTCAGCAGCGCGACGTCGATCTCGATCCCCGTCCGCTCGCGCAGGAGTTGCCACGGCACGATATTGCTGTGGTGTTCGAGCGCCGAAATCAGCACGCGGTCGCCGGGCTTGAGGCTGCTCCCCCACGACTGCGCGACGAGGTTGATCGCCTCGGTCGCGCCGCGCACGAAGATGATTTCGGCGGCGTCGCGCGCATTGATGAAGGTCGCAACCATCGCGCGCGCCGCCTCGAAGCGTTCGGTCATCGTTGCCGAGCGCGCGTACACGCCGCGATGGACGGTGGCATAGTCGGGGCCATAGCCCTTGGCGATCGCATCGATGACGACCTGCGGCTTCTGCGCGGTCGCGGCGGAGTCGAGGTACGCCCAGCCATTGGCAAGGCCGGGGAAGTCGGCGCGGTGCGAGGCGAGCGCCCCCGCCGTCGCGCAAGGGCGCACCACCTCCCCCTCGAAAGGGGGAGGAGCGAGGTCCTCCCCCTCTTCAGGGGGAGGTAGCGGCGAAGCCGACGGAGGGGGCGCGTGCAAGCTCATCTTGCCCCCTCCAGCCACGCCACCGCATCCGCCGTCACCGCCTCGCGCACGACCTCGTCGCCGATCCGGTCGAGCGCGTCGCCCAAAAACGCCCGCGTCAGCAGCGCCTTCGCCCCCGCCGGATCGACCCCCCGGCTCTGCAGATAGAACAGCGCATCGCGGTTCAGCTCGCCGACGCTCGCGCCGTGCGCGCACTTAACGTCGTCGGCGAAGATTTCGAGTTCGGGCTTGGCATTGGCGGTCGCGGTGCGTGCCAGTAGCAGCGCCTTGACCGATTGCTCGGCGTCGGTTTTCTGGGCATCGCGCGCCACCGCGACGCGCCCCGCGACGCTCGCGGTCGAGCGGTCGTCGGCGACCGAGCGCCAGACCTGGCGGCTGGTGCCGCCGGGGGCGGCGTGCTCGACGAGGGTGACGAGATCGTCCTGTCGATC
>CAXTSL010000080.1:0-14835 GCA_964246975.1 uncultured Sphingomonadaceae bacterium | reverse complement strand
CGACACGACGCTCGTCTGGTTCCACGGCGGCGCGTTCACGCTCGGCTCGTCGGCGAGCTACCGGGGCTTCGGCGCGCGGCTGGCGCGGGCGAGCGGCGCCCGCGTGCTCCTCCCCGACTACCGCCTCGTTCCCGAACACCCCTTTCCCGCCGCGCTCGACGATTGCATCGCAATGCTCGGCGGCGTGGCGGGCAAGTTTGCGCTGGGCGGCGACAGCTGCGGCGGCAACCTCGCGCTCGCCGCCGTGCAGGCGCGCCTCGCTGCCGGAGCCGCGCCGCCTGCCGCGCTGTGGCTCGTCTCTCCCTATCTCGACCTAACTCACGCGGGCGCGAGCATCGCTGCGCGCGCCGCGCGCGATCCGTTCGTCGAGGTTGCCGGAATGCCCGCGACGGCCGCAGCCTATCACGGCGACGCCGACCCCGGCGATCCGCGCGTGTCGCCGCTGTTCGGCAGCATGGCGGGCCTGCCGCCGCTGCTGATCCAGGTCGGCAGCGACGAAGTCCTTTACGACGACGCCCGCCGCCTCGCCGACGCCGTGCCGCAAGCGGTCTTCCAGGAATGGGTCGGCATGGTCCACGTCTGGCCCTATTTCGCCGCGCTCGTCGACGAAGGCGCATGGGCGATCCAGCAGGGCGGCGACTTCGTGCGCCAGATGCTTGAGGCTTAAAACATTGCGCGCCACCGACGATCCGTTACGCTGACGCGCATGGAACTCCGCCAGCTTCGCCACTTCCAGGAGATCGTGCGCTGCGCCAGCTTCGGCCAGGCCGCCGACAGGCTCAACATCACCCAGCCGGCGCTGTCGAAGTCGATGCGCAACCTCGAGGCGTCGCTCGGCGTCCAGCTGCTCGAACGCCACCCGTCGGGGGTCACGCCGACCGAATACGGGCGTGTCTTCCTCGACTATGCGGCGCTCGTCACCAGTGAACTCGAACGCGCCGTCGATGAACTCGAGTCGCTCAAAGGGCGCGGACGCGGCATCGTGCGCGTCGGCGCGGGCACGACGCTGATGAAATATTTGCTGCCGCAGGCGGTGCGGCGCTTTATGGCGCAGGACGACGCCAACAGCGTCCACCTGCGGCAGGGGCTGAAGGACGATCTGCTCGCGCAGCTGCGGCGTGGCGACATCGACGTCATGGTCGGCAGCGTCAATCCCGACGCGGCGGACGAGGACCTGCGGCAGGAACTGGTGCTTGAGGACCGCATCTCGGTCGTCTGCGACGCCGCGCACCCGCTCGCCGCCCCTCGCGCGACAACGCCCGGCCCGCTCGGCCTCGCCGCGCTGGCGGCGTACCAATGGGTGCTCCCCGAAGCCGCCGAGCCCGAGGGCGAGCGGCTGGCGCGCGCCTTCCGGGCGGCGGGCCTCTCGGGCCCACGCGTCGCTGTCCGCACCAGCTCGTCGATCTTCATGGCGGCGCTGCTCAAGGACGGCCCGTATCTCAGCTACCTGCCGCGCGCGCTGATCGCGATGGACCCCGACTATGCCCATCTGGCGGTCCTCGAACTCGAAGTGGCGGTCTGGCCGCGCGTCGTCGTCGGCGTCACCTACCGGCGGCGCGGCGTGATGCTCGCGCCGGTGCGGCGGTTCATCAACCGGCTGAAGGAAGTCGGGCAGGAGTTGCAGGCGTCGGTTTAGACGTCCGGTTCCCTATAGCGCGAGGCCGAAGCGCGGCCCGAGCCACGTCATCAGCGCGTAGAGGCTGATCGTCAGCGCGCATCCCGCAATCAGCGCCACCCAGAACACGGCACCGTGGCGCAGCAGCACGGGGATGAGGAGGAACATCGGTAGCGACGGCAGCACGTACCAGAAGGTCGCACCGGCATGGGCCGCCATCACATCGGCGTCGGGCTTGTCGCGCCACAGCCAGACCATGCCCAGCACCGAGACGAGCGGCAACGATGCGATCAGCGCGCCGACACTGGGATAGCGCTTCGCCACCGTCGACGCGACCGCGATGAGGACGCCCGACACGGCCGACTTGAGGATGAGATAGAGCATGACGCCGCTGTAGGCGACGGCCGCCCCGGCGGGAAGTGCGGGTTGGCGGCTCTAGCGCTCCCGGTCCTCCAGATTTTTCAGCAACTCATCGAGGCCGGACAGTTCCGAAGCCAGGCGCGGATCGTAGACTTGTCGCAGACTATGGCCGATCTGCGCCAGTTGGACGGGGTCGATCGACAAAGCGGGCAGGCAGGGCGTCGGTGCCGGTCGCGGGTTGGCGGTCACGAGCGCAACTCGCCCTGCAAGCTGGTGCTGATCGCCGCGAGCAGCATCGACGATTTTTGCAATGTCGCGGGAGAATCGCCGCGGTCGGCACCGATGTCGCGATTCACCTCGCGCGCGATGTCGATCAGTGCGACGGCTTTCTCGACTGTGAACACCGATTGTTCGATGAGTCCGTGCAAAACGCTCTCGACGAGCAGCAAGGCGGCTTGCCCATGCGCGTCGGGTTCGCCGTGCAACGGCTCAGGGTACGTGCCGTTATCGTTGGAGAATATTTCGGCCATATCGACTCCGGTCAGGCGCGCGCAGCAGCGTGTTTTCGCCGCCGGAGCCTGAGCCGACGGTAGCGCCGGTATAACGCGTCGCGCCCAACATAATCATCATCCTATATCAACTTTCGACAATATCGAAAAATAATGTTAATACCGGCGTGGTTGTGTGAGGGTCGCTCATGTCCAATCGCTTCATCGAGAAGCTGCGCGGGTTCGGCCCACTCAGCCCCGCCGCCGTCGATGCGCTCGCCCATGCGACGGCGCGACCGCGCAAGATCGCTGCCAAGCACGACCTGATCCGCGAAGGCGATCGGCCCGGGCCGGTCTTCGTGATGCTCGAAGGCTGGGCGTTCCGCTACAAGATCATGCCGAGCGGGACCCGGCAGGTGCTTGCCTATTTGATGCCCGGCGACTGCTGCGACCTTCACATCGGGCTTCTCGCCGCGATGGATCACGGCATCCAGACGGTTACAGCTGCGGTCGTCGCGATGATTGCTCGGGCGCAGATGGATGAACTGATGGAGTCGCACCGCAGCATCGCCAAGGCGATGTATATCGGCCAGCTCGTCGACGAGGGCATCATGCGCGCGTGGATCGCCAGCATGGGGCGGCGCGCCAGCATCGAGCGCGTTGCTCACCTAATGTGCGAACTCTACCTGCGCGCGCGCCATATCGGCCTGGCGACCGAGGAGAATTTTGCGCTGCCGCTGTCGCAGCTGCTACTCGCCGATTCGCTCGGCATGACGCCGGTCCATCTCAACCGCGTGCTGAAGCAACTCCGCCTGACCGGCGCGATGACGTTGGCCCGTGGCAGTCTGGTCATCACCGACCCGAAGAAGTTGATCCAGATCGCCGGTTTCGACGAGAATTATCTGCATCGCCGCTTGCGCGAAGCCGCCTGACCCGCAGCTATAGGCCCAAGATGCCCGACTGATCGGTCGCGTCGGTCGCAACCGCAGACTGCAGCGTACCGATGCGTTCGCGATACGCCGCCGCCAATTGTATGCGTGTCTCCCTGACTGCAGGGTGCGTTGACATCGCCGCCAGCCGCTCTTCTTCACGAGCACGTTTTTCCAGATACTCGAAGTCGATAACAGCCATCGCACTCGCCCACCCATTGCAGCAGGCAATGCTAGGCGTCCCGGCCGGGCTGGCAGCTAATCAAGATTAAACAGATCGGCGTAAATATTTGCGCACGATCGATCGAATTGCGCAAAGATATTTTCTCGAACGAGGTTAAAGAAGCCGAAATCTTTGTCGCAATGGAGCTACGCTTCCAGAAAATCGCGCGAGCGGTCACCGTCAAGCGTTGGGCGACGACGCTCGCCGGACTTCGGCCTCCGCCTGCTCGTCGGGTACCACCGCCGTCGTCTCGATCTCGATCAGCGCCGCCGGCTCGACCAGCCCCGCGACCTGCACCACCGCCATCGCGGGGTAGTTGCGGCCCATGCGCGCGCGCCAGGTTGCGCCGATTTCGGGGAGCGCCGCGACATAGGCGTCGCGCGACACGACGTACCACGTCATGCGGACGACATGCGCGGGGCCCGCGCCGCCTTCGGCAAGGATCGCCAGCGTGTTGGCGAGGAGCTGCTCGAACTGCGCCGCGAGGCCGTCGGGGAAGCGCTCGGTCGCGTCCCAGCCGACGACGCCGCCGGTGAAGATCGTCCGGCCCTCCGCCGCGATGCCGTTGGCATAGCCTTTGGGGCGCGGCCAGCCGGGTGGCAGCAGGGTGCGGTGCACGCTCATGCGGCGCTGAGATGCTGGCGGGCGATGACGATCTTCTGCACCTCGCTCGCGCCCTCGTAGATCCGCAGCGCGCGGACCTCGCGGTACAGCACCTCGACGGGAACGCCGTGGACCACGCCCAGGCCCCCGAAGATCTGCACCGCCTTGTCGATGACCAGCTGCGCCGAGTCGGTCGCATGAAGCTTGGCGAGCGCCGCCTCGCGCGTGTTGCGCCGCCCCTCGACATCGCGGACCCACGCGGCGCGGTAGACGAGCAGTGCCGACGTATCGACGTCGAGCACCATCTCCGCCAGCTTCGACTGGGTGACGGGATTGTCGGCAAGGCTGCCCGGCCCGAGCTTGCGCGACCTGGCGCGCCCGGTCGCCTCGTCGAGGGCCCGCCGGGCGAAGCCGAGCGCCGCCGCGCCGACCGTCGAGCGGAAGATGTCGAGGTTGGCCATTGCCTGCGCAAAGCCGGCACCGGCGGTGCCGAGCAGCGCGTCGCCGGCCAACTGCATCGCGTCGAAGCGCAGCGTCGCCAGCGGGTGCGGCGCGATGACGTGGATGCGCTCGGCGATGCTCAGGCCGGGCGTGTCGGCATCGACGATGAACGCCGAGATGCCTTTGGCCCCCGGTGCTTCCCCGGTGCGCGCGAACAGCACGTAATAGTCGGCGATGCCGCCGTTCGAGATATAGGTCTTCGCGCCGTCGACGACGTAGCCGTTGCCCGACTGGGCAGCGCTGGTGGTCATATTTGCCACATCGGAACCCGACTCGAGTTCGGTCAGCGCGAACGCCGCCATCTTCTCGCCGCGCGCCACGGCGGGAAGATACGCCGCCTTCTGCGCCTCGCTGCCGAACAGCGTGATCGCGCCCGAGCCGAGGCCCTGCATCGCAAAGACGAAATCGGCGAGGCCCGAATGCCGCGCCAGCGTTTCGCGGATCAGGCACAGCGAACGCACGTCGAGGCCGTCATGCACGCCGCCATAGGCTGCAGGCACGGCGTAGCGCAGCCAGCCCCCGGCGGCGAGGCGGCCAAGCAGGTCGCGGCACTGGCCGTCGATGTCGGTTTCGCTGTGCGGCGCTGCCAGTTCGGCCCGGCACCAGTCTTCGAGGTCACGCGCGAGCGTGCGGTGGTGGTCGTCGAGGAAGGGCCAGGCGAGGAAGGTCTTATCCTGCATAGGTTCGACTCCGCCCGTCCCCGCGCGGGCCCCCTCCGGCGCTATGCGCCACCTCCCCCTGAAAAGGGGGAGGACCTGCGGTCCTTCCCCTTTTCAGGGAGAGGTGGCGGCGCAGCCGACGGAGGGGGACTGTGGGCACCCTCAATCCCCCTCGAACACCGGCGCACGCTTCGCCGCGATCGCCTCGAAGGCGCGGCGGAAGTCGTGCGTCTGCATGCAGATCGCCTGCGCCTGCGCCTCCATCTCGATGGCGACATCGAGGCTGACCGCCCATTCGATGTTGAGCTGCGTCTTGGTGACGCCGTGCGCGAAGGTCGGCCCTGCGGCGAGGTCGCGCGCCAGCGCCAGCGCCGCCGCCTCCAGCTCCTCGGGCGCGACGAGGCGGTTGTGGAAGCCCCAGCGTTCGCCCTCCGCCGCCGTCATCACGCGGCCCGTGAACAGCAGTTCCGACGCGCGCCCCTGCCCGATCAGGCGCGGCAGGATCGCGCAGGCACCCATGTCGCAGCCCGCGAGGCCGACCCGGGTGAAGAGGAAAGCCGTCTTGGTGCGCGGCGTCGCGAGGCGCAGGTCGCTCGCCATCGCGAGGATCGCGCCCGCCCCGACGCACACCCCGTCGAGCGCCGCGATCACCGGCTGCGGGCAGGCGCGCATCGCCTTGACAAGGTCGCCGGTCATCCGCGTGAAGTCGAGCAACCGCGGCATCGTCATGCGCGTCAGCGGGCCGATGATCTCGTGGACATCGCCGCCGCTGCTGAAATTGCCGCCCGCGCCGGTGACGACCACCGCCTTGACGGCAGGCGCGTAGACCAGCGCGCGAAAGGTGTCGCGCAACTCGGCGTAGCTGTCGAAGGTCAGTGGATTCTTGCGCTCGGGCCGGTCGAGCGTCACCGTCGCGACGCCGTCGGCGAACGCCCAGCCGAAATGTTCAGGCTTAAAGCTTTCCGGGATCATGGCCGGTCCTCCGCGATCGAATCCTTGAGCTTGCCGAGCAGGCCGTAGAGCGACACGCGCTCGTGTTGGTCCAGCCCGCCGAGCCAGCGGTCGAGCCACTCGTGGTGCGCCGTCGCCATGGTGTCGAACCGCGTCCGGCCGTCGGGCGTCAGTGCGACGATCGAGGCCCGGCGGTCGCCGAGGCTGGTGTGCAGGCTGACCCAGCCGTCGCGGACGAGCGTCTGAACCAGCGCCGTGACGTTGCCGTTCGAGACCAGCAGCGACTTCGACAGCGCTCCCATCGTCATGCCCTCGGCATGGCGGTCGAGCGCGGCGAGCACGTCGAAGCGCGGCAGCGTGGTATCGAAACGCTCCGCCAGACGCCGCTTGAGGCGCTTCTCGACGACCAGCGTGCAGCTCAGCAGGCGCAGCCACAGCCGCACCCGACCGCGCGCGTCCGCATCGTCGAGAGCATCGGAAATGTTGCCGTCGTGCTTTTCGCGCAAGGGGTTCACATCGTTTCTCCGCCCGCCACCGCGATCGCCTGCCCGGTAATCGCGCGGCTGCCGGGCAGGCACAGCCACAGCACCGCATCGGCGACCTCCTGCGGGTCGATCAGCCGACCCTGCGGATTGAACCGCGCCAGCGCGGCGCGCGCGCTGGCTTCGTCGCGCCCGGTCTTGGCAACGATGGCGGCGACCGAGGCGGCGACCAGGTCGGTATCGGTGAAGCCGGGACAGACCGCGTTGACCGTGACGTTCGTACCCGCCAGCTCGAGCGCCAGCGCGCGCGTCAGCCCGATGGCGCCGTGCTTCGCCGCGACATACGCCGCGACATAGGCATAGCCCTTGATGCCCGCCGTACTGGCGATGGTGACGATGCGCCCGGCCGGCGCGGCCTCGAGGTCGGGCAGCGCCGTCTGGCAACAGTGGAACAGCGCGTCGAGGTTGACCGCCATCGTTGCGCGCCAGTCCTCGAAGCCGGTCCGCGCGAACGGCGCGCTGCCGCTCGCCCCCGCATTGTTGACGAGGATCGTCACCGGGCCGTGGACGGCGCGGGCATGGGCAAAGGCGTCGACGACCTGTGCAAGATCGGTGACGTCGGCGGCGGCGTACGTGGCAGCCGCGCCGAGCGCCGCCGCCGCCGCTGCCAGCGGCTCGGCCCGCCGCCCGACCAAGGTCAGCCGCGCGCCCTCGCCCGCCAGTGTCCGCGCGATTGCCGCGCCGATACCTGTGCCGCCGCCGGTGACGAGCGCATGGGAACCGGCCAGCCTCATGCCTTCAGCGTCTCGGCGGCGCGTGCGAGGTTGCGCGCCAGCTGGCTCATCCCCGCCTCGTACGGACGCGGCACCGCGACGCCGCGATACGCGGCACCGGCGGCGGCGCGCAGCGTCCACATCGGATCGACGAGGTGCGGTCGCCCGAGCGCGACAAGGTCGGCGCGCCCGCCCGCGAGGATCGAATTGACGTGATCGGGTTCGTAGATATTGCCCACCGCCATCGTCGCGCAGTGCGCCTCGTTGCGGATGCGGTCGGCGTAGGGCGTCTGGAACATCCGGCCATAGACGGGCTTGGCGTCGCTCCATGTCTGCCCCGCCGATACGTCGATCAGGTCGGCTCCGGCGTCGGTGAAGGCGCGCGCGATGGCGACCGAATCGTCGGGGGAGATCCCGGCATCGCCCATCCAGTCGGTCGCCGAGATGCGGACCGACATCGGGCGTTCGGCGGGCCACGCGGCGCGCATCGCGGCGAAGACTTCGAGCGGAAAGCGCAGGCGGTTCGCGAGGCTGCCGCCATACGCGTCTGTGCGCTTGTTGTGCAGCGGGGTCAGGAAGCCCGACAGCAGATAGCCGTGCGCCGCGTGCAGCTCGACCATGTCGAACCCCGCCTCGACCGCCATCTCGGTGGCGCGGACGAACTGGTCGCGAACCGCGTCCATGTCGGCGCGCGTCATCGCGCGCGGGCGGGCGTTGCCGGGCGACCACGCCACGTCCGACGCCGCGACGAGCGGCCAGTTGCCCGAGGGCAACGGCGCGTCCATCGTCTCCCACCCGACTTGCGTCGAGCCCTTGGCACCCGAATGACCGAGCTGCAGGCAGATCTTCGCCGCCGACTGTGCATGGACGAAATCGGTGACGCGCCGCCACGCCGCGACGTGGCCCGCGTCGTACATGCCGGTGCAGCCCGGCGTGATCCGCGCCGTCGGCGAGACGCAGGTCATCTCGGTGAAGACCAGCCCCGCGCCGCCCTGCGCGCGCGCGCCGTAATGGACGAGGTGAAAGTCGTTCGGCGTCCCGTCGGCCGCGCTGTACGTGGCCATCGGCGACATCACGACGCGGTTGGCCAGCGTCAGGCCGCGCAAGGCATAGGGTGCGAACATCGGTTGCGGCGCGCGGTTGCCGGGCATCCCGCCGGCGCGGTCCCAGAACCAGCGTTCGACCCCCTCCAGCCACGCCGGATCGCGCAGTCGCAGATTCTCGTGGCTGACGCGCTGGCTGCGGGTCAGCAGCGAATAGGCGAACTGGCGCGGCTCGAAATCGAGGTAGCGGTCGAGGGTTTCGAACCATTCGGTCGAATTGCGCGCGCTATTCTGTAGTTTGAGCACCTCTACGCTGCGCTCGGCCTGATATTCGTCGAGCGCGGCGGCGCGCGTCAGGCCGGGCCGGTTGAGCACCTCGGCGAGCTTGATCGCATCCTCGAGCGCCAGCTTGGTCCCCGATCCGATCGAGAAATGCGCCGTATGCGCGCTGTCGCCGAGCAGGATGAGCTTGCCGTGCGCCCAGCGCTCGCACAGCACGCGGCGGAAGTTGAGCCATGTCGCCGGGCCGCTGAGGTGCGCGGCGTTGCTCAGCAGGCGGTGGTCGCCAAGCTGGCCCGCAAAGATCGCCTCGCAGCGCGCGATACCCTCGTCCTGCGTCATCCGGTCGAAGCCGAGGCCGCGCCACGTGGCCTCGCTGCATTCGACGATGAAGGTCGATAGTCCGACGTCAAAGCGGTAGGCATGCGCCCAGATCCACCCGGCCTCGGTGCGCTCGAAGGCGAAGGTGAAGGCGTCGAAGACCTTGGTCGTGCCGAGCCAGCAGAACTTGTTGGCGCGGGTCTGGATATCGACCCCGAAGGCCTCGGCGTGCGCGTCGCGGAGGCGCGAATTGACCCCGTCGGCGGCGATGACGAGGTCGTAATCGGCGAATTCGGCGAGGTCGGCCCCGAATTCGGTCTGATAATGGATCGCGACGCCCAGCTCGACGGCGCGCGCGGCGAGGATGTCGAGCAGGGTCTTGCGCCCGATGCCGATGAAGCCGTGCCCCGACGAGCGGTTGACCTCGCCCTTGTGGTGGACCTCGACATCGTCCCAGTGCGCGAAACGCCCGGTGATCGTGCGTGCGCTGACAGGGTCGTTGGCTTCGATGTTGGCGACGGTCTGGTCGGAGAAGACGACGCCCCAGCCGAAGGTGACGCCCTTCGCGTTGCGCTCGAACACGTCGATGTCGTGACGCGCGTCGCGCAGCTTCATCGAAATGGCGAAATAGAGCCCGGCGGGGCCGCCGCCGAGGCACGCGATACGCATGGCCGCTCCCCGCTGTCCGGACGCTCAGACTATCCGTGCGCCCGATTGTTTCAAGCTTAAACTATCCCCGTTCGGCGGGGCGGGCGAATGACAAGCGGGGAGCGGGGCATGACTTTCGGTCCGCTCAGTCCGCGGTAGCGGCGCTGACGAGCAGCTTGTCGATCTTGCGCCCGTCCATGTCGACGACCTCGAAGCGCCATTTGCCGAGCGTCACCACTTCGCCGGTTTCGGGAAGGTGGCGCAGCTCGCTGAGCACATAGCCCGCCGCCGTCTGGTAGTCGCGTCCGGCGGGGAGATCGAGGCACAGCCGGTCGGCCATCTCGTCGGCGGGGAGCGACCCCGACAGCAGCCACGAGCCGTCCTCGCGCTGCACGGCGGGCGGGTCCTGCGTGTCGACGTCCGAGCGGAACGCCCCGGCAATCGCCGCGAGCAGGTCGGCGGGCGTCACGATCCCCTCGAAATGCCCGTATTCGTCGTGGACCAGCGCAATCGGGATATCGGCGTCGCGCAGCACGCCGAGCGCATCGACGGCGTCGACGACATCGGGCAGCACCGGGGCCATGCGCGCCAGCGCGCGCAGGTCGAGCGGCTTGCCCTCGATCAGCGCCGCGACGACATCGCGCGCCTGGATGACCCCGATGATGTCGTCGACCGAACCGTCGGCGACGAGTAGACGCGTATGCGGCGTCGCCACCAGTGCGGCGCGCGTCTCGGCTTCGCTGGCATCGGCATCGAGCCATTCGACCTGCCCGCGCGGGGTCATCACGCCGCGCACCTGGCGGTCGGCGAGGCGCATGACGCCGGTGATCATCGAATGCTCCTGCTCCTCGATGACCCCCGCCGTCTCGGCCTCGGCGACGACCGAGCGCAGTTCCTCCTCGGTGACGATGTGGTTCGCCTCGCGCGTCTGGCCGAGCAGGCGGAAGACCAGCGCGCTGGATTTGTCGAGGACCCAGGCGAACGGCGTCGCGACGCGCGTCATGCCGGTCATCAGCGGCGCGACCGCGACCGCGATGCGCTCGGGCGAGCGCAGCGCGAACTGCTTGGGGACCAGCTCGCCGACGATCAGCGAGACATAGGTGGTCAGCGCGATGACGATCCCGAAGCCCAGCTCGGCAGCGGTCGCGGGCGACAGTGGGAACCACGCCGCCAGACGCTCGGCGACCGGTCCCGCCAGCCGCTCGCCCGAAAACGCGCCGTTGAGGATCGCCACCAGCGTGATGCCGATCTGCGCCGACGACAGGAAGCGCGCCGGATCGGCCCCGAGCTTGAGCGCCGCCGCCGCGCCGCGATTGCCATTCGCCGCGAGCCCCTTGAGGCGCGGTCGCCGCGACGCGACGATCGCCAGCTCGGACATCGCGAGAAAACCGTTGAGGACGATCAGTCCGAAGATGATCGCGGCATCGAACCACGGGAAGGCGTGCATGGGCTCCTGTCGGGCGCGGGGCGCGCCGTCGGCATTCGGATTAGCGGCAACGCGCGCGCCGCGCTATCGGTTCGTTGGGGCGGCGATTATGCGCCGGCGCGTCCGGCGGAGGCTTGGCGCGTTGGTCGGTCGAGGAGACAAGATGCACGGACTTCGCGCACTACCTTCCGGACGGCGGGCAATCCTGTCGCTGGCGGTCGTCGCGACCCTCGTCGCCGGCTGCACGACCGGCGCGCCGCCGCCGCGTTCCGCCGCCGGTCCGCGCGCCGTCACCAGCGCCGAACTCGGCACTGTGCTCGGCGGACGGGCGTCGCGCGCCGCGCTGGGCGGCCTGCAGGGCATTCCCGGCGCGCAGGTGGGCGTGCAGGTCGATGCCGAGGAACAGGACCTTCGGGTGCGCACCACGGGGACGGGGGTCGAAGTCGTGCGCCAGGGCTATAACCTCGACCTGCGACTGCCGAGCGGCACCGCCTTCGATTTCAACGCCAGCACCGTCCGCGCAAAGTTCCGCGCCACCCTCGATGCGCTTGCCGCGACGCTGGTGCGCTTCCCCGCGACCTTCGTCGACATCACCGGCCACACCGATGCGACGGGCACCGACGCGGTCAACCAGCTGCTGTCCGAACAGCGCGCCGCCGCCACCGCCGACTATCTGAGCGGGCGCGGCGTCGCCCGAACGCGCATCGCGACGCGCGGAGTCGGCAGGGCGCAACCTCTCGCCTCGAACGCCGACGCCGCCGGCCGCGCCGCCAACCGCCGCGTCGAAATCCATCTGTCGCCGATCGTCGAGGAGGATTTGCGGCGTGCGCGGCGGGGGTAGGGCGAGCGGCCGCATGACGACCGTTCGTCAGCGCTGCCGTTCGAGGCTTTCGAGGCGCGGCGGCTCGGTGCGCCACTGCTGCCTGAGCGCGACCTGGCGTCCCGCCTCGAACAGTCGCGTCATCTCGGGGGCCTTGAACTCGATCGGGTTGGTCTCGGCTACGTCGTCGGGAATATAGGCGAGATTATACGCCGCGCCGCCATTCTTCGCCATGACATAGACGCGGAAGATTGACCGCCAGGTGATCGTCCGCAGCATCTCCGAGATCGTCTTGGGCAGCGTGTTGAGGATATTCGCCCCCGTCGGCGTGCCTTCGGTTTCCCAGCGGATCTGGCCGTTGACGATCGCCCAGACGTGCTGCGGCTCGGCGCTTGCGGTGTCGATCATGTAGCTGCGGAACAATACGGCGGTCTTGACGCCGCCATCGACGTGCATCGCGGGAGCCTTGCCGTCGGCGCTGAAGAACGCCGGGCGGAAGACCCCGGGGATCGCCGCCGACGCCGCGAGCACCTCGCGGTAGAGATCGCCCCGCGACGGCGAGGCGCTCGCGGCGATCTTGCCCATGTCCCACACCACTGTCGTGCCGCTGTCGAGATCGGTCGTCGCGACGTAGAGCCGCCGCCCCTTGCGCCATTCCGCCGCGACCTCGTCGAGCATGGCATCGTCGACCGTCGCGGCGATCATCGCCTCGAGCGGCGTGCGGCTGAACGCAAACCCCGTGAACAGCCCGAGGATGCCGCGCTTCTTGAGAATGTCCTTGTCGGCGACCTCGGTATACAGCCGCCGCAGGTCGCCGTCGTGCTTTGGCCCGAGGAACGCCAGCGTCGCCATCAGCGCGCCGGTCGACACGCCGGTGACGATATCGAAGCTCGGGCGCTGGCCCGTCTCGCTCCACCCGACGAGGACGCCCGCGCCGAACGCCCCGTCGCTGCCGCCCCCCGACAGCAGCAGCACGTCGTGCCGCCCGTCGAGCGTCGGCGGCACCGCGACATCGCCGCGCGGACGTCCGGTCGCGTCGACATCGCGCAGCTGCCCCGCGAACACCAGCGCAGCGTCGCCGCGCGCCGTCATCGGGCGCGTCGCGCACGCGCCGAGCGCAAGCAGCAGCGCCAGTGTCATCGTGCGGCGCATCGTGTGTCCCCCCGGCGGTCCGAAGGGACGGTCATAGCGCGTCCGGCCCCCTCCGTCGCCTGCGGCGCCACCTCCCCCAGAAGAGGGGGAGGAACTTGCTCCTCCCCCTCTTCTGGGGGAGGTGGTGCGAAGCGCCGGAGGGGGCTGCCGCGCGCTCCCCCCGACGCCGTTCCTCCCCGCTTGGCGGACGCGCGCCGCTCGGGTAAGGGTGCGCGCATGAAGCTCCCTGTCGCGCGTGCGTTCCTCCTCCCCCTGGTCGGCGTCGGCCTCGTGCTCGCCGGCTGTGCCTCGTCGTCGGTCAAGAAGGACCGCGCCTATGTCGCGCGCGATGTCGACACGCTCTACAATGTCGCCAAGGACACGCTCGCCAAGCGCCAGTATAAACTTGCCGCTGCGATGTTCGACGAGGTCGAGCGCCAGCATCCCTATTCGGTCTGGGCCCGCCGCGCGCAGTTGATGAGCGCCTACAGCTATTATGTCGCGCGCCAGTATTCGGACGCGATCCAGTCGTCGCAACGCTTTCTGTCGCTCCACCCCGGCAGCCGCGAGGCCCCTTACGCTTACTACGTCATCGCGGTCAGCTATTATGAACAGATCAGCGATGTCGACCACGACCAGAAGATCACCCAGCAGGCGCTCGATGCGCTGTCGGAGCTGATCCGCCGCTATCCCTACACCGATTATGCCGCCGACGCGCGCCTCAAGATCGACCTGACGCAGGACCATCTGGCGGGCAAGGAGATGGAGGTCGGTCGGTTCTACCAGAACAACCGCGACTATCTCGCCGCCGTGCTGCGCTTCCGCTCGGTCGTCGACAAATACCAGACGACGAGCCATACGCCCGAGGCGCTGCACCGGCTGGTCGAATGCTATCTGTCGCTCGGCATTCCCGAGCAGGCGCGCAAGGCGGGCGCGGTGCTCGGGTACAACTACCCTGATTCGAAATGGTACGAGCGCAGCTTCGCGCTGATCAACAAAAAGGCCCCGGCGGCGGCCAAGGCCGCCTGAGGGCGTGGCTCCCTGATCCGAGTCCAACCATGCTGACCGCGCTCGATATCCAGGGCGTGGTGCTGATCGAGACGCTGCGCCTCGACTTCGCCGAGGGCCTCGGCGTGCTGACCGGCGAGACCGGGGCGGGCAAGTCGATCCTGCTCGATTCGCTGGGGCTGGCACTCGGCAGCCGCGCCGATGCCGGCCTTGTCCGCGCCGCGAGCGGCACGGCGCGCGTCACCGCGACCTTCGAGGTGGCAGGCGACCATCCGGCGCGCGCGCTGCTCGACGAGAATGGGCTCGACGCGGCGGACGAATCGCTGATCCTGCGCCGCCAGGTCAAGGCCGACGGCGGCAGCCGGGCGTTCGTCAACGATCAGCCGGTATCGGCGGCGCTGCTCCGCGAGGTCGGCGCGAGCCTCGTCGAAATCCACGGCCAGCACGACGACCGGGGCCTGCTCAACGCGCGCGGCCATCGCGCGCTGCTCGACGCCTTTGCCGGGCTGCGCGCCGAGACGGCGGCGGTGGCGGGCGCGTGGGACGCATGGCGGTCGGCCGTCACGGCCCGCGAC
>CAXTSL010000079.1:0-15263 GCA_964246975.1 uncultured Sphingomonadaceae bacterium | reverse complement strand
GCGACGCTCAAGCAGGGCATCGAGTCGCTGCTCAAATATTATGTCCCCGAGGTCGTCGAAGTGCGCGCCGTCTGATGGCGCGCCCGCCCCTCGACGCGCCGGCGCTCGATACGCTGTTCCGCGACGCCCACACCGCCTATGGCTGGACCGACGCGCCGGTTGCCGAGGCCGATCTTCGCGCGCTCTACGACCTCGTCAAGCTGGGCCCAACATCGGCGAACTCGTCGCCCGCACGCTTCCTGTTCTGCACGTCGGACGACGCCAGGGCGCGGCTCGCGGCGTGCGCGTCCGAGAACAACGCGCCCCGGATCCGCGCCGCCCCGGTCACCGCGATCATCGGTTACGATCTCGACTTCGCCGATCGCCTGCCCGAACTTTTCCCCTTCGCCGACGCGAAGAGCTGGTTCGCGGGCAACGCGCCGCTGACCGAGGCAACGGCGTTCCGCAACACCAGCCTGCAGGGTGCCTATTTGATCGTCGCGGCACGCGCGATCGGCCTCGACGCGGGGCCGATGTCGGGCTTCGACGCCGCGAAGGTCGACGCCGCGTTCTGGGCGGGGACCAACGTCCGCACCGATTTCATCTGTTCGCTCGGCGTTGGCACTATCTTCAATCCGCGCGCGCCCAAGCTCGCGTTCGAGGACGCCGCGCGGATCCTGTGAGCGGCGAACCCACGCTGCTGGTCGTCAACACCGCGCTCGCGGCGCAGTCGCTGGCGCTGCTGCGCGGCGACGATGTGCTCGCGGCGCGGCATCAGGTGATCGGGCGCGGCCATGCGGAAACGCTGATGCCCGAGATCGCTGCGCTGTTCGCCGACGGCGGCATCGCGCGCCCCGACGCCATTCTGGTCGATATCGGCCCCGGCAGCTTTACCGGGCTGCGGATCGGCATCGCGGCGGCGCGCGCGCTGGGGCTGGCATGGGGCGTGCCGGTAACGGGCTATGCCTCGCTCGCGCTCGTCGCGGCACCGCATTTCGCCGCCGATCGCGGGCTGGGGCGGCTGGTCGCCGTCGCCGAAGCGGGGCGCGGGCTGCTCTACGTTCAGGTCCTCGACCGCGACCTGCGCGTCGAGGTACCCGAAGCGCTCGATGCCGCGACGGCGGCAGCGCGCCTCGATGCCGCGCTGCCGGTCGCCGGTCCCGGCGCGGCGCGCCTTGCGGCGCTGTCGGGCGCGCCGCTGCTCGGCGATGCGTGGCCCGAGGCGCGCCATGCCGCGCTGCTGCCCGAGGCGGCGCGGTCGCTCGTCCCCGCCCCGCTCTACATCAGCGCACCCGACGCGGTGCGGCCATGACGCTGGCGCTGGTCCCCGCCGGTGCCGCGCGGCTCGACGACATGCTCGGCGTCATGGGCGACGCGTTCGACCCGCGCTACGGCGAGGCGTGGTCGGCGGTGCAGCTCGGCGGTTCGCTCGAGCAACCTGGCAGCTGGGCGCGCTTGGCGCTCGACGGCGCGACGCCGCTGGGGTTCAGCTTGTGCCGCCGCCTCGTCGACGAGTCCGAGCTGCTCCTCGTCGCGGTCGTCCACGCGGCGCGCGGACGGGGTATCGGCTCCGCGCTCCTCGCCGCCGCCGCCGACGACGCGCGGGCGCACGACACGCGCGTCATGTTCCTCGAAATGCGCGACGGCAATGCGGCGGCGTCGGCACTGTACCGGGCGCAAGGCTTCGTCGAGGTCGGACGTCGGCGCGACTATTACCGTGGGGTCGGCGCGCAGCGCTTCGATGCGATCACCATGCGCCGCCACCTGTTCGACTGAACAGCGCCGTCGTTTTACTCGACAGGACTTGCAATTCGAAACTGTCGCGTGCATGTCGCGCGCGTCGGCATTCGCGCCGCAAGTCAAGCCAAGGGTTAGTTTAATGGTCGATGCCACCGCCGCGCACAACGAATTGCTGTCGCTCACCGCCGACATCGTGTCGTCGCACGTTGCCAACAACACCGTCGCAGTGTCCGATCTGCCGCATGTCATCGAGAACGTCTATTCGACGCTGGCGCGGCTGGGCGGTGAAGCCGTCGTTCCCGAAGTCAAGCAGGAGCCGGCGGTATCGGTGCGTTCGTCGATCAAGCCCGACTTCATCGTCTGCCTCGAAGACGGCAAGAAGCTCAAGATGCTCAAGCGCCACCTGATGACGCACTACAGCATGACCCCCGATGCCTATCGCACCAAGTGGAACCTGCCCGCCGACTATCCGATGGTCGCGCCGAACTATGCCGCGCAGCGTCGTACGCTGGCGAAGAAGATCGGCCTCGGCACCAAGCGCGCGGGGATGACCAAGGCGCGCTGAGCGCGACGCATCCGATCGGCTGGAAGCGTGGCACGAGCGCCCGGTTGCATACGGCTGCCGGGCGGCTTCGGCGTTCAGGCGCGGTTGGGCAGGCGGCGTGCCATGGAAATCGGGGCTGTCAGCCGTTGCCGGACGCCGATCGCGCCGAACCCGAGGATCAGCATTAGCCAGGTCGCCGGTTCGGGAACGGCGGAGGGAAGCGGCTGTGCCTGCGCCTGGCCCGTGCCGATGACCTGCGCCTGCGAAAACGACAGCAGCGTGAACGGCCGGCTGACCAAGAACGGCAGGCTCGACGCGATCGCCGCGCCCTGCGTGTGGAGCGCGGTGCCGAAGTCGAACAGCAGGTTGGTCTGGGGGCCGCCGAAGGGACTGGGCGGCAGGCCGTACTGACCGTCGAGACCGCCGATGTAGAGCAGTTCCTTGATGAAGTCGGTCTCGGTGGTGCCCGACGGAAAATATGACGGCGTGAAGCTGGCGAAGGCCGTCGCGAAATCCTGACCGACGATCGTCGCGGCGAAGACGCTGTCGAGTCCGAGCACCAGGTGCAACGCCGAGATATCGGTGAGGTCAGCCGCTCCGGTAAACTCGTCGAGCGTCGTCAGGCCGTAAATCACCGACACGACCGGCGTATCGGCGGGGCGGTCGTTGAAGAAGACCGGGCGGAGGTCGAGCGACCCGGCACCGGCGGGGAAATTTCCGGCGAGATTGATCACCCGTCCACTGTACGCGAATTCGGCTGGAAACTCGTCGACGGGTTCGGTGAAGATTACCGCCGGGGATTTGTCGAACGGCGACAGATAGCCGAAGTGGATAGTGTAGTCGGCTTCGGTGAAGGCAGAAGCCGCCGTGGCGACCGCGACCAGCGGAACGAATAACAGGGCGCGTAACCGGTTCAGCCAGATCGCGTGGTGCGATAGGGTCATTCGGGTTCCCCTTGATCGACGACTCGTTGGTAACGTTGAAAATCATATCTCGTGCGGACCTTGCCGCAAGGCACATATTCGCGAGGCAAGACGTTTTTTCAGGATGAGTCGGACGGTTGACTCTTCCGGAGTCGTGGGAACAAATATGGAACAAATGTCCGTTGCGAGTCCCTGCCCGTGTGCCCCTGCCGATTTTCCCGCCGCGCGTCCGCTGCTCGAGGAGGCCGTCGCGGCACATCCGGCGAGCCGCGCGGCCAGTCTGGCCTTCGCACTGGCGCGCTGCGACCGGTCGCGCGCACTGCTGATCGTCGTGCCGCAGGGGGCGCGCCGCGAATTCGGCTGCCCCAGCCTGCATGGTCTGGGGTGGACCGGCGAACTCCTGATGGCTTGCCCGCGCGGCGAAACGGACGCGCTCTGGACGATGGAGCAGGGGCTCAAGTCGGCGGTGCTCGGCGGGGTGATCGGCATCGTCGAGGGGGCGACGCTGACGCAGACGCGGCGGCTCGACTTCGCGGCGCAGGCGGGTGGCACGGCGGCGGTCCTGCTGCGCGCGCGTGGCGATGGGCTGAGTGCGGCGTGGCGGCGCTGGCGCATCGCGGCCGCCCCGAGTGCGGCGAACTCCGACGATCCGCTCGCGCCGGGGGTGGCGCGGCTGCACGCCACCCTGGTGCGCCAGCGCGGCGGGCCGCCGGGTGACTGGCTCCTCGATCTCGACGCGACTGGTGTCGCTGTGGCTGCCCGACTGGCCGTTGACGGTGCATCGCAAGACGCACGGCGCGCCGCCTGACGCTGCGAGCGGGGAGCCCTTCGCGCTCGTCGAGCGCGGGCCGCACGGTATTGCCCTGACCAGTCTCAACGCCGCCGCGCGCGCCGCCGGGCTGCGCCCCGGCCAGCGCCACGCCGACGCGCGCGCGATGGTGCCGGGACTGGCGACTGCAGCCGCCGATCGCCCCGCCGATCTCGCCGCACTGGAAAGGCTGGCGCACTGGTGCCTGCGCTGGTCGCCGGGCGTCGCGGTCGATGCGTACGGTCCGGGCCTCGACGGGGTGTTCGTCGAGGTTGCGGGCAGCGCGCATCTGTTCGGTGGCGAGGCTGGTGTGCTTGCCGATATGGCGGCGCGCTGTGCGGGCGCGGGCATTGCGGTGCGTCTCGGCCTCGCCGACACATCGGGGGCGGCATGGGGCGCGGCGCGCTTCGGGAGCCGCGCGACGACGCTGGTGCCCTCTGGCGCGACGCGCGCGGCCGCGGGCGTGTGGCCGCTCGCCGCACTGCGCTTGGACCCGCTGACGCTGGCGCGCGCCGCGCGGCTGGGTTTCCGCACCGTCGCCGACCTCGATGGCATGCCGCGCGGCGGCCTCGCGCGGCGTTTCCGGGACGGCGACGGGTTGGGGCTGGTGCGCCGCCTCGACCAGATGTTCGGCGTCGAAGGCGAGGCGCTCGACTTCATCGTCGCCGCCGCGCGCCACGAAGCGCGCGCGGTGTTCGCCGAGCCGGTGATCGACATGAGCGGCGTCGCAGCGCACCTCCCCGCGCTGCTTGACCGCCTCGCCGCCGATCTTGCCGTCGCGGGGCTGGGCGCGACGGCGCTCGACCTGACGGCGTTCCGCATCGACGGCGGCACGACCGCGCTCGCGGTGCGGCTCGGCACCGCATCGCGCGATACCAGGGTCTGGGCGCGACTGCTCGAAACGCGCGGCCTCGACCGTCTCGATCTGGGCTTCGGCATCGACGCGATGCGGCTCGTCGCGCCGCACGTCGAGCCGCTCGTCGCGATTCAGGTCGACCACGGCACGTCTGAAGCAACGGGCGAACCGCTCGCCAACCTCGTCGATCGTCTCGCGGCCCGCCTCGGCGGCGACGCGATCCGCGTCGCACGGCCCCGCGCGCGCTGGCTGCCCGAGCGCGCCGAGCATTGGCTGCCCGCGCAGGACGCGCCGCCGCCGCCCGTGCTGCTCCCCGGACTGACCGCCGACCCCGCCGCCGCCCCACGCCCGCTGCTCCTCCTCGACCCGCCCGAGCCCGTCGAGGCGACCGCAATGGTCCCCGACGGCGCGCCGGTGCAGTTCCGCTGGCGGCGCGTCGTGCGGCGGGTGGCGCGCGCCGAGGGGCCCGAGCGCCTCGCCCCCGAATGGTGGCGCGAGACCGGCCGCCGCGCCCCTCGCCGAACGCGCGATTACTACCGCGTCGAGGCCGACGACGGCGCGCGCTACTGGCTGTTCCGCGAAGGCCTGTACGGCTGGGAGGACGCCGCCCGCGCGCCGACATGGTGGCTGCACGGACTGTTCGCGTGACCGGGCTCGAACCAGGCTATGCCGAACTCGGCGCGCTGAGCAATTTCAGCTTCTTCGAAGGGGCGTCGCATCCCGCCCAGCTCGTCGAGCAGGCGCGGGCGCTTGGTCATGCCGCGCTGGGCCTCGCCGACCGCAACACGTTGGCGGGCGTCGTCCGCGCCCACAAGGCGGCGAAGGATGTGGGGCTGCGCCTGCTCATCGGTTGCCGGTTGGGCTTCACCGACGGCACCGAGCTGATCGTGTTTCCCCGCGACCGCGCGGCGTACGGGCGGCTGTGCCGGTTGTTGTCGCTAGGCAAAACCGAGGTGTTGCCGGGGGGCAACATCTTCCCCCTCCCCACAAGGGGAGGGGCGAGAGACGCAGAAGGCGGCCCGGGGGTGGGATCGGGGGACATGTCGAAGAGTGCTCAACTCTACCGACTTCCCCACCCCCCAACCCCCTCCCCTAAAGGGGAGGGGGAGCAGGCGCGCATCGCCAAGGGCGAGACCCGCCTGACCTTCGCCCAAGCCGCCGCGCTTGGCGACGGGCTGATCGCGCTCGTCCCCGCCCCCGACCGCATCGACGCCGCCTTCCGCGCCCGCCTCGCCGAATGGGCGGGGGCATGGCCCGACGCGCTCCACCTCGCCGCCGCGCCGCGCTGGCGCGGCGACGACCGCGCGCGGCTGGCAAGGCTGGCGCGGCTGGCGGAGACGGCGGGCGCGCCGCTCGTCGCGTATAACGCCGTGCGCTACCACCACCCCGACCAGCGGCGGCTACAGGACGTGCTGACCTGCGTCCGCCACGGCGTCACCATCGACACCGCCGGCCACGCCCTCGACGCCAACGCCGAACGCTACCTCAAGCCGCCCGAGGAGATGGCGCGGCTGTTCGCGGGCCACCCCGAAGCCTTGGCGCGCACCCTCGACATCGCCGCCGCTTGCAGCTTCTCGTTGGACGAACTGCGCTACGACTACCCCGAGGAGCCTGTCCCCGACGGCTGGACGCCGGGCCGCCACCTGATCCGCCTGAGCTTTGCGGGCGCGCGCGCCAAATGGCCGGGGCGCATCCCCGCCAAGATCGTGCCGACCATCGTCAAGGAGCTGCGGATGATCCGCAAGCTCCGCTATGCGCCCTATTTCCTCACCGTCCACGACATCGTCGCATGGGCGCGCGGGCAGGCCGAGCCGATCCTGTGCCAGGGGCGCGGCTCGGCGGCGAACTCGGTGGTCTGCTATTGCCTCGGCATTACCGCGATCGATCCGATGCAGCAGGACGTGCTGATGGAGCGCTTCATCTCCGAGGAGCGCCGCGAACCCCCCGACATCGACGTCGATTTCGAGCACGAGCGTCGCGAACTGGTGATGCAGTATATCTATCGCCGCTACGGGCGCGACCGCGCAGGCATCGTCGCGACGGTCATCCACTACCGCCCGCGCTCGGCGATCCGCGATGTCGGCAAGGCGCTGGGGCTGAGCGAGGACGTCACGGCGCGGCTGGCGGGGACGACGTGGGGGTCGTTCGCGCGCGAGATCGACGACGGCCACCTCGACGACACCGGGATCAGCCGCGACGACCCGCGCCTCGCGATGGCGATCGAGCTGGCGCGCCAGCTGCTCGATTTCCCGCGCCATCTGTCGCAGCACGTCGGCGGCTTCGTACTGACCAAAAGCCCGCTGATCGAGACCGTCCCCGTCGGCAACGGCGCGATGGCCGACCGGACCTTCATCGAGTGGGACAAGGACGACATCGACGTGCTCGGCATGATGAAGGTCGACGTGCTCGCGCTCGGCATGCTGACGGCGTTGAAGCGCGGCTTCGACATGCTGCGCGAGCATTACGGCGTCCGCGTCGGCCTCGACGACCTCAAGCCGACCAAGAAGCGCGTCTATGACATGCTGACGCGCGCCGATTCGCTCGGCGTCTTCCAGGTCGAGAGCCGCGCGCAGATGGCGATGCTGCCACGCCTGCGTCCGCGCGAATTCTACGATCTTGTCGTCGAGGTGGCGATCGTTCGCCCGGGACCGATCCAGGGCAAGATGGTCCACCCGTATCTCCGCAACCGCCTACTGCGGCGGCAGGCCGAGGCCGAGGGTCGGCCTTTCAAGGTCGATTTCCCCGCCCCGGCGCCCGAACACGGCCCGCCCGACGAGCTCTCGAATATCCTCGGCAAGACGCTCGGCGTGCCGCTGTTCCAGGAACAGGCGATGCGGATTGCCATGGACGCGGCAAAGTTCAGCGGCGCCGAGGCAAACCAGCTGCGCCGCGCGATGGCGACCTTTCGCCATGTCGGGACCATCGGGCAGCTCGAACGCCGCATGGTCGACCGCATGGTGACGCGCGGCTACGACCCGGAGTTCGCCGAGAACTGCTTCGGCCAGATCAAGGGCTTCGGCGAATATGGCTTCCCCGAAAGCCATGCCGCGTCGTTCGCGCACCTCGTCTATGCGTCGTCGTGGCTGAAGTGCGACTGGCCCGACGTGTTCGCCGCCGCGCTGCTCAACAGCCAGCCGATGGGCTTCTACGCGCCCGCGCAGATCGTCCGTGACGCGCGCGAGCACGGCATCGAGGTGCGCCCCGTCGATGTCGGAGCGAGCGACTGGGACTGCGCGCTCGAACGGCGCGGGCGGCGGCGACGCCGCGCGCTGCGGCTGGGTCTCAGGATGATCACGGGTTTCCGCAGCGTCTGGGCCGAGACAATCGTCGCGGCCCGCGCCGCCGCCCCGTTCGCCAGCCTCGAAGATCTGCGGCGGCGCGCCGGGCTGCCCGCCGCCGCGCTCGACAGGCTCGCCGAGGCCGACGCGCTGGGTAGCCTCAGCCTGTCGCGGCGGCAGGGCCAGTGGGAGGCGCTGGGTGCCGCCGGTGGAGCTGCCCGCGCGTCTGCCGCCCCGCTGTTCGACTATGTCGGCCTCGACGAGAGCGACGGCGGCCCGCCGCCCGCGTTGCCGCGCCTGTCCGCCAGCGCCGAGGTCGTCGGCGACTACCGCAGCCTGCGCCTGTCGTTGAAGGGCCACCCGCTCGCCTTCCTGCGCGACCGGCTCGCGGCGGCGGGGGCGGTCCCGGCGTCGCGCCTGCCCGACATTCGCGACGGGCGGCGCGTCATCGTCGGCGGCGTCGTGCTGGTGCGCCAGCGCCCCGGCACCGCCAAGGGCGTCGTCTTCCTGACCATCGAGGATGAGACCGGCGTCGCCAACGCGGTGATCTGGCCGTCGATCTTCGACAAGCAGCGCGCGGTCGCGATGGGCGCGCGCATGCTCGTCATCCACGGCCGCATCCAGCGCGGCACCAGCGACGACGGCGGCGTCACGCACCTTGTCGCCGAACGCCTCGACGACTGGACCCCGGCGCTCGGCGACCTCGACTGCCGCACCGTCGACGAAGTCCGCAGCACCCCGGCGCGCGGCAGACACCCGCGCGACGTGCGGATCTTACCGGCGTCGCGGGACTTTCACTGAGGGTGCCGGTAGAGGTCAGCAATTGCTCCCGATTAAAAGTCGGAGCGGATCACCTCCGGCTCCCGTAGCGGAAGGACATTCACACGCGTTTTATACGTCGTAACCTTCAGAAGCTCCGGCCAATTGTCGTGTCAAACCTGAATAGTTATGACATCTACTGCAGGATTTTAGAGCTAGTCGCGATCAGGTGCCCCGAGCGGAAAATAAGACCGGTACTTGCGTCCTTCATCCACCGCACGGGCAAAGGATGGCCTCGCTAGCAATCGCTGGCGGTAGCTATTTAATCGCGGGAAGTCGGTACCGATCTGATGAACCCAATCGGCATAGAAGAGCGACGGAGCGGCAGCGCAATCGGCCATGGTGAAATCCTCGCCCGCCGCCCATGTCCGTCCAACAAGCCTGCGCTCCAACCACGCGTAAGCCGTGTCGAGTGCCTGCCGCGCTTCCGCCAGCGCCTCGTCTTTTCGCCCGCGCTCATGCCGTATCGCCTCGGCCACCGGCTTCTGCATCGCCGCCATGACATAGCTGTCGAAGAAGCGGTCCATGAACCGAACCTCTAGAGCAGCGTCGCGATCGGCGGGTAAGAACCGGACGGGACCGGCATGATGAAGGTCAAGGTGCTCGATGATGATGGTCGACTCTACAATCGTCCGACCATCATCCACCAACACGGGAAATCGACCTAGTGGCCACAGCGCCGCCAGCTCTTGCATAGCGCCAGGATCTTCAAGATGGCGATAGACAATGGTGTGTTGTTCTCCCAAAGCGCGCTTAGTACTTTTTGACAGTAGGAGGAGAACGGATGGGAATAGAGTATCAATGCCATCGGACGACCTCCATTTTTTGTCAACTTCGAGCAATTCGGCACAACGGACTATTTCTACTGTGCGAGCGGTGGGCCGGCATGAAGGACTTAGCCTCGTTGGGGTTGCCCGATCAATCTCCCGCCGGAGGTGCTGGAGGAGCGTTTGAGAGCCGGATTCTCATCCGGGACGTGATCTTCGGCGACCGTCGCCGCTGTAGCGTTCCCCTCCCGTTCCCGCTATCCTCGCCCGATGGCCGCTCTCGCCACGCTCCCCATTACCGCGCCGCTCGTGGCGGCAGACGTCGTGCGCGGCGTGTCGCGCCTGTTGTTCCGCCAAGGCATCGCGCCGCTCGCCGAGGTGCCGCTGGGCAACGGACGCCGAGCCGACATCATCGGCATCGACGCCAAGGGCTGCGTCACGCTGGTCGAGGTCAAGGTGTCGCTTGCCGACCTGCGCGGAGATCTCAAGTGGCCCGAGTATCTCGATTATTGCGACCGCTTCTACTGGGCGGTGCCGCAGGGCTTCGACCTCGCGCCGTTCGCCGCCGCATGGTTCCAGCCCGAGCGTTGCGGGCTGCTCGTTGCCGACCGCTGGGATGCCGCCGAGCTGCGCGCGCCTGCCATCCATCCCCTCGCGGCCGCCCGCCGCAAGGCCGAAACCCTGCGCTACGCCCGCCGCGGCGCGCAACGCCTGTTGTTCGCACACGACCCCGGCGCGAGCGAGATGCCCGAACTGTGATGCGAAAAGCAAAGCGCCTTGGCAGTTCCTGATCTTGTCGTCGCAGGGATTTGCGTCCGTGGCTGGCCTGACGCCCGGAAAATCAGAAAGCGAATCGGTACGAACGGTCCTTGCTGATTTGGATGTCGAGTTGCGACAGGACATCTATGCCAATGAGAACGTCGAACCGCTCTGTCGGCGCGATGTCGATACCGAAAATCAGATCGTTCAGGAAAAATGGGAATGTCGATGGCTGCAGGCCGACGGGGATATCGCGTCGGTCTTCGAGGAAGCCAATGCGAAACCGGTATTGTGTGGATCGCGCTTGGCCATGCGTGTTGGTGATAATCCGCTTGCCCTCGGGTTCGAGGTCGAGTGAAACCACGATGTCGCGGGAAATCGCGGTGATCGTCGCGCCCGTATCGACCAGTCCTCGGGCGGTCACCGACCGCGCGATGGTCGCGTCGCCGGGGTGCGTGATGATGACCGGAACGATAATCTGGCGACCGTTATGACGACCGCTAACTACCGGCATGCGAAAAGAAGCCGAGGTCGATCGGGTCTTCGACAACTTGCTGGATCGAATAGATTCCGTCGGCAAAGCGTCGACCCGCCTCATCCGAGGCATCGCGGACACGCGGATAGAAACCGACGATTTCGCCGCCTTTGATCAGCGCGAACTCGCCATCGTGCGCTAACAGAACGCGACCCAACTGCCGCTGGAAGGCATCGTAATTCCGATCGATCTCATCGAGCTTGGCTTTGTGGCTCATCGGGCATCCCATCTGCGGCGATAGAATCACATCGAGATTCCCGACGCAACGCTCAAAACGATTTTGAAGCGCACGCGACCCCGGCGCGAGCCGGATGCCCGAACTGTGATGCGCCCAGGGCCGCGTCTCAGCGGTGCCTTCGAGGCTCGACAAGCCGCGCGAGGGCAGGCGAACGCGCCAGATCGAGGCATTGCAGCACGGCGTAGGTGCCCCCCGTCGAACCGCTGACCCGAACCGCCAGCGTCTTCACGATCAGCCGGTCGATGCGTTCGTAGACCGCAGGCCCCGCCGTCCCGCGCTCGAGCAGCGCCGCCGCCGAGCGTTTGGCGTCGGCTCCGACGGGCTGGCCGTCTGCGGCCTTGGCGATGCACCGGGCAACCGTCCAATCGCGCAGATTGGCGCTGTCGGACGCCGTTCGCGCCGCCGACGGCACCGACACCAGGACCAAGGCGCACAGCGCTGGGTAATACGCCACGGCCTTCATGCCGGAAGCACCCAAAGCCGCGCCTCTTCGGGGACGAAAGTGCCGTTGACGTCGCTGTCGCTCAGGTGGTTCTTGTCGCTGAAGACCGTGCCGTCCCAAAGGGTGATATGGCCGGTCGCGTCCTGCCAGCCGTGCCCGACGATCGCCATGATGCCCTTCTTGCCCGCGAAGTCACGACGCTTGGGCTTTTTGACGGTCTTGTCGGCGACGCCGAACTTCCTGGCCAGCAGGATCATCGCGTCCTTGACTCTGAACATGTACCAGCTGTGGTCGCTGCCGCTGACGACGGCGATGTCGAGCTTCTTGGCGGCGGTCGGCCCCGGCACCGCGACACCGCCGCGGTTGAGGAAATAGCTGACGCGGATCGGGCAGGCGTTGAGGAACTCGCCGCTGTCGATGTTGACCTTGACCTTGCCGCCGATCGTGTCGGCGACGAGCTTGAGCGCCTGATCGTCGGTGTTGCCGGCCTTGTAGACTTCGGCGAAATGCGCCCAGGCTGCCTTGAATTCGGGTCTCGCGGTCATGGCAAAGCCTCCGATGCGTGTTCCTAAACCCGCTCCCCGCTCGCGTCGATCAGCACTTCACGCCGTCCGACATGGTCGGGGGCGCCGACATAGCCGTCCTTCTCCATCCGCTCGACGAGCCGCGCGGCGTTGTTGTAGCCGACGCGCAGCTGGCGCTGGATATAGCTGATCGACGCCTTCTGGCTTTCGCCGACGATCTGGACGGCGCGCGCGTACATCTCGGACTCTGCGTCGCCGCCGCTCTCCGCTCCGCCCATGTCGAGGCCGAACTGGCCTACCGTGTCGGGCGGGTCGGTGGTGACGGCATCGACATAGTCGGGTCGCCCCTGGCCGCGCCAGTGCTCGGCGACCGCCTCGACCTCCTCGTCGCTCACGAAGGGCCCGTGGACGCGCACGACCTGCTTGCCGCCGGGCATGTAAAGCATGTCGCCCTTGCCCAGCAGCTGCTCGGCCCCCTGCTCGCCGAGGATCGTGCGGCTATCGATCTTGCTCGTCACCTGGAAGCTGATGCGCGTCGGCAGGTTCGCCTTGATGACCCCGGTGATGACATCGACCGACGGGCGCTGCGTCGCCATGATCAGGTGGATGCCGGCAGCGCGGGCTTTCTGGGCCAGCCGCTGGATGAGGAACTCGACCTCCTTGCCCGCCGTCATCATCAGGTCGGCAAGCTCGTCGACGACAACAACGATCAGCGGCAGCGTCTCGAGGTCGAGTTTCTCTTCCTCATAGATCGCCTGGCCGTCGTCGTCGTAGCCGGTGTGGACCTTGCGGACGAACGGCTTGCCGGTGGCGCGCGCCTCGACGACACGGGCATTGAAGCCCGACAGCGAGCGGACGTTGACCGTCGACATCTTGCGGTAGCGGTCCTCCATCTCCTCGACCGCCCATTTGAGCGCGCGGATGGCTTTCGGCGGGTCGGTGACGACGGGCGCGAGCAGATGCGGGATGCGGTCGTAGATCGACAGTTCGAGCATCTTGGGGTCGATCATGATCATTTTGCACTGGTCGGGATTGAGCCGGTAGAGCAGCGACAGGATCATGCAGTTGAGCCCGACCGACTTGCCCGATCCAGTGGTGCCGGCGATCAGCAGGTGCGGCATCGGCGACAGGTCGGCGATGACGGGATCGCCCGCGATGTTCTTGCCGAGCACCAGCGGCAGCGCGCTCGACGCGTCGTCGAACGCAGCGCTGCCCAGCAGTTCGGACAGCACAACCATCTCGCGGCGCTGGTTGGGCAACTCGATGCCGATGACGTTGCGCCCCGCGACGACGGCGACACGCGCGCTGAGCGCCGACATCGAACGTGCGATGTCGTCGGCCAGCCCGATGACGCGGCTCGCCTTGATGCCGGGGGCTGGCTCCAGCTCGTACATCGTCACGACCGGGCCCGGACGAACCTCGCCGATGCGGCCCCGCACGCCGAAATCCTCGAGCACCGATTCGAGCAGCCTGGCATTCTGCTCGAGGCTCGCGGCGTCGATGCGGATCGTCGGGCCCTTGGGCGGGGTCTTGAGCAGCGCGAGCGACGGTAGCGCGTAGCGGTCGCGCAGGTCGAGCGACGGCTGGCGGTCCTTGGCGGCGCGCTTCGACGGCGGTGGTGCAAGGCGTGCGTCGGTGACGATGGTGGCGCGCGGCGCGGCGGCGAGGTCGAGGCCCGCGGCGGCGACGAGCGGCTCGGGGCGCGCGCGGAACGGGCGGGGGGCAGGCTCGGCGGCGGGCTGCGTTGGTTCGCGTCGCAGCCTGCGCCGCAGCGCGGCGAGGTCGCGCAGCTCGATGCCCGAGCCCCAGACGAGCAAAGCCGCCGCGATGACCGCGAGCGCGGCGCCGAGCGGGTGCACGAGATCGACGCCGCCGGGCTGTGGCAGGCGGGCCAGCGCGCCGTTGGCGAGCAGGCCGATGCCGCCGCCCGCACCCGCAGGGAGGTGCGGCGGACGCTCGCCCGCGCCCAAGGCGGCGGCGAGCAGCGCGGCCCCGCCTAGCGTCGCGGGCAGCATCGTCCGCCAGCGCGCCGCGCCGCGCCCGCACGCCAGCAGCGTCCCGGCGACGAGCGGTGCTACGAGCAGCGTCGCTGCCGCGAAGCCGAACAGCATCAGCGCAAGGTCGGCGAACCACGCCCCCGCACTGCCGAGCGGATTGGCGGGAACGCGCGCGCTCGCCGTCCCGAGCGACGGATCGGCGGCGTCGTAGCCGACCAGTGCCGCCGCTGCGGCGAGCACCAGCAGGATCAGCGCAACGCCCGCAACGACGCCCGCGCCGCGCCGGAGTGCGATGCCCCAGGTTTCGGGCAGCCTGCGCGCCGACCGGCGGCGCGCGCCGTCGTCGACCAGCACAGGCGCCCGCGTTGCCATATTGTTCACCCTTTTGTCCCGCTCGCGCAAAATGCGCCCTTCGCGAGTCGCGGTCAACCGGAGGCGGAACGCGGGGAAAAACGGCCGGGGGCCTGAACCCCCGGCCGACGAGTCGCGGAACCTGAAAGGGTCCAAGAGCGAGCACAGGAAGCCGACGGCATCCGCCAGGAGCCATACAAGAAGCGTGCCAGACGCCGCGCCTGCGCGTACACCGCGCCGCGCCGTCCCAGCGTGCCTAAATTCGCGGCGGCCCCGAGCGATTGCCTGTTTTGCAATCAGCGCCGACCTGCTCCGCAACTGCGCCCTTTCGCCCGGACGCGATCCGCATTACATTGGTCGGACGCACGAACAGGAGACCTCGTCATACCACCGCCCCCGCGCCGCCCCATGAATGCGCCCGCGCCGATGAACGGCCCGCGCTACGACGAATTCATCACCGCGCCCAAGGTGCGCGTGATCGATCAGGACGGCGAGAATCTCGGCGTTCTCTACACCAAGGAAGCGATCGCCACGGCGCACGAGGTGGGGCTGAACCTCGTCGAGGTATCGCCGGGTGCCGATCCGCCGGTCTGCAAGATCCTCGATGTCGGCAAGTTCAAGTATGAGGCGCAGAAAAAGGCCGCCGCCGCCCGCAAGAACCAGAAGACGCAGGAGATCAAGGAGATCAAGATGCGTCCCAACA